>NZ_CP013106.1:0-317165 GCF_001431725.1 Halomonas huangheensis
CATAAAAGTGTGGGAAAAACGTTGAACACAGGTGGGAGGACGGTTGATGAGCTGTGCGGAAAGCGCATCATTATCCACAGGCCTGAAATCATCCTTGGTTTGTCCCCAGTCGTTGTGGGTAGTTTCCGACTGGTTTTCCACAGTACTCAGACAGCCCTTCTGTCGTGTGGATAACTCGTCTCTGGGGCGATACAATATGCGGTCGCTCTTCCAATCAAGGTAGCTCGTGTGTCGCTCGCTCTTTGGCAACAATGTCTGGAAACCCTTCAGGATGAACTGAGTTCGCAACAGTTCAACACCTGGATCCGACCGCTTCAGGCGGAAGAGGAGGCCAATCAGCTGCGGCTGTTGGCGCCAAACCGGTTTGTGCGTGACTGGGTCAACGACAAGTACGCCAAGCGTATCAGTGAGCTGATGCGTGAGCTTGCGCCTGCCAAACCGCCCAAGGTTCTGCTGGTGGTAGGCAGTCGGCGTGCTGCGGCCCCAGCCCCTCAGACTCGTGATCTCGGAAACCCCGTGTCGGCTGCACCGACGCGGGCTCCTGCTGTGCGCACGCCTCCCCGAGGGGATGTGGCGGATGAGCGCGAGATTGATCGCCTGCGTGAGGAAGGAGAAGGCCCTGTACCCACTCGTCCGCCCAGTGGCGAGCGTCAGGTGCAGGTGGAGGGCAGTCTCAAGCACTCCAGTGGTCTCAATCCCAATTTTACCTTCGAAACTTTCGTCGAAGGTAAGTCAAACCAGTTGGCACGTGCTGCATCTCGCCAGGTGTCGGAAAACCCCGGTGGAGCCTACAATCCTCTGTTCCTCTATGGTGGTGTGGGCCTCGGTAAGACCCACCTGATGCATGCTGTGGGTAATGCGTTGGCCGGGCGCCGAGAGAACGCGAGGGTGGTGTATCTGCACTCCGAGCGTTTTGTAGCCGATATGGTCAAGGCGTTACAGCTCAATGCCATCAATGACTTCAAGCGCTTCTACCGTAGTGTTGATGCGCTTTTGATCGATGACATTCAGTTCTTTGCTGGCAAGGAGCGCTCCCAGGAGGAGTTCTTCCACACCTTCAATGCCTTGCTTGAAGGGGGCCAGCAGATGATTCTGACCTCGGATCGTTACCCTAAGGAAATCAGTGGTGTCGAGGAGCGTCTCAAGTCGCGCTTCGGTTGGGGACTGACAGTTGCCATTGAGCCTCCCGAGCTGGAGACACGTGTCGCGATCCTTATGAAGAAGGCCGACCAGGCCAGGGTCGACCTGCCGCATGATGCAGCTTTCTTCATCGCCCAGAAGATTCGCTCCAATGTGCGTGAATTGGAAGGTGCCCTGAAAAAGGTGATTGCTGACTCGCACTTCATGGGCAAGCCGATCACACAGGACTTCATCCGCGAGTCACTCAAGGACCTGTTGGCCTTGCAGGATAAGCAGGTGGGGGTGGATAACATTCAGCGTACCGTGGCGGAGTACTACAAGATCAAGTTGGCGGATCTGCTTTCCAAGCGCCGCTCTCGCTCTGTAGCACGTCCCCGTCAGGTCGCCATGGCGTTGGCCAAGGAACTGACCAATCACAGTCTTCCGGAGATCGGTGATGCCTTCGGTGGGCGTGACCATACCACCGTGCTGCATGCTTGCCGCAAGGTTCAGTCATTGCAGGAAGAAAGTGCCGATATTCGTGAAGACTACAAGAATCTGTTGCGGCTGTTGACCAGCTGATCAGGATCCCAAACGATACACCACAGTTGGGGTCATTAGTTTCAACCCCTTCCAGGACAAGAAGTGGAGCCGTCATGAAATTTTCCATCTCCAGAGAAGCACTGCTGCGCCCACTTACGCTGGTCGCTGGCGTCGTGGAGCGCCGCCAGACCTTGCCGGTGCTCTCCAATGTTTTGATCAAGGTCGAGCAGGACGAGGTCGCGCTGACCGGTACTGATCTGGAGGTCGAGCTCGTTGGCAGGACTGTGGCCAGCGACGTCGAGGAGACAGGAGCCATCACCGTCCCGGCGCGCAAGTTGATGGATATCTGCAAATCGCTGCCGGATCAGTCGGAGATTCAGCTGTCATTGGAAGAGGGGCGAGCTGTGCTGCGCAGTGGACGCTCGCGCTTCACGCTGTCGACCTTACCGGTCGCCGAGTTCCCCAATATCGAGGATGGTCAGAAGAGCGTCGAGCTGGCTTTGCCGCGTGGTACGCTCAAGCACCTTATCGATGCTACTTCCTTTGCCATGGCCCAGCAGGACGTGCGCTACTACCTCAACGGTTTGCTGTTGGAGTTTGCCCCCAACCTGGTGCGTTCGGTGGCTACCGATGGCCACCGCCTCGCGGTGTGCTCACGTCCGGTCGAGATTCAGGTAGAGGCATCGCAGAAGCTGATCGTGCCGCGCAAGGGGGTGTTGGAACTGGTGCGCCTGCTGGATGATTCCGAGGAACCTGTCAGCCTGACACTGGGTTCGACGCACCTGCGTGCTCATACCGGTGACTTTACCTTTACCTCCAAGCTGGTCGACGGAAAGTTCCCCGACTATGAGCGCGTAGTGCCGCGTGGCGGTGACAAGGTTTTCCTTGCTGAGCGTTCCGAGCTGCGTCAGGTCCTGTCGCGTACCGCCATCCTCTCCAATGAGAAGTATCGTGGTGTGCGCCTGCACCTCGAGGAAGGCAACCTCAAGGTCATGGCCAACAACCCTGAGCAGGAGGAAGCGGAGGAGAATATTGCCATCGAATACAGCGGTGCCGCGATGGAAATCGGCTTCAACGTCGGCTACCTGATCGATGTACTCAACGCGGTGGACGAGGATCGAGTGCAGATGACCCTTGGCGATCCCAACAGCAGTGCGCTGATGGAAGAGCCGGGTGGTGGTGATGCGCTCTATGTTGTCATGCCGATGCGCCTGTAACATGACAGCCAATTTTCCTCGCTGCGATTGAGGTTTGGGTTATTGGGGCAGGGATATCGGGGCCAGAGTTATCGGAGCCAAGGTTATCAAGACGAAAACTATATGCCGATCGAGCGCCTAGTATTCCAGGGCCTGCGTAATTTGCAGGCCCTTGATGTTTCTCCAGGGCCACGAATCAATTTGATCTCTGGTGCCAACGGCAGCGGCAAGACCAGTCTGCTTGAGGGTATCCATATCCTCGGCATGGGGCGTTCCTTTCGGGCCCGGCGCTTGCCCCAGGTGATTACTCACGATGCTGATGCAGTGACGCTCCACGGTCGTCTATCGACGGACCCTCCCACCACTATTGGTATCCGTCGTCAGCGGGATCACAGCGACCTGCTGATGAAGGTCTCCGGTGAAAAGGTGGAGCGGATTGCGGACCTTGTAGAGACGCTACCAATGCAGCTGATCAATCCCGATGCCTTTCGTCTGCTTGAAGGGCCGCCGGCGGGTCGTCGTGAGTTTCTCGATTGGGGTGTGTTTCACGTGAAACATGACTTCATTGGCGCCTGGCAGCGTTTCAGGCGTGCGCTGAAACATCGGAATGCATTGCTCAGACATGGTAGAATGGACGATGCCTCATTGAACGTCTGGGAGCATGAATTGGCTCAATGGGGTAATCGGCTCGACGAGCTGAGGGCTGAGTGGGTGGAAGCCTTTCTGCCGGTATTTGAGGAAACTCTGGAGGGATTGATCTCCATGCCGGGGTTGCGGTTGCGTTACTCGCGAGGCTGGGACCGCCAACGTGAGCTGGCAGACGTTTTGCATCAGGCGCGTGATACGGATCGTCAGATGGGATTCACCCAACAGGGCCCACAAAGGGCGGATCTAGGCATTCGCTTGAACAAACGGCCAGCAGTGGAAGTGCTTTCACGAGGACAGCAGAAGCTCGTCGTGAGCGCATTGAAGCTGGCACAGGGACGATTGCTGGAACGCACCACGGGGCGAACCTGCCTCTACCTGATCGATGACCTTCCAGCGGAGTTGGACCGCACACATCGCGCGGTATTCTGCCAATGGCTGGAAAGGATGCAGTGCCAGGCCTTTATCACCAGCGTGGATCACGAAGTGCTGGCCAACCTGTGGCAAGACACGACTCCGGTGGCAATGTTTCACGTGAAACATGATGCCGAAGGAGCAGGACAGCTGCAGGCAATAGACAGACAGACGTCATGACGGAGCGGTCAATGAGCGAACAGGCTTACGACTCAACGAGCATCAAGGTACTGAAAGGCCTGGATGCCGTACGCAAGCGGCCCGGGATGTATATCGGCGACACCGATGACGGTACTGGCCTGCATCATATGGTCTTCGAACTGGTGGATAACTCCATCGACGAAGCCCTGGCCGGACACTGCAGCGAGATCAAGGTGATCATTCACCCTGATGAGTCGATTACCGTCAGTGATAACGGTCGTGGCATTCCCACCGATATTCATGAAGAAGAGGGTGTTTCGGCAGCCGAAGTTATCATGACGGTGCTGCACGCCGGGGGTAAGTTCGATGACAACTCCTACAAGGTATCAGGTGGCCTGCACGGCGTAGGTGTTTCGGTGGTCAACGCGCTGTCTGAGGAGCTCAAGCTGACCATCTGGCGTGCTGGCCAGGTGCACGAGCAGATCTATCGTCATGGTGAGCCCCAGGCTCCGTTGTCTGTGGTTGGTCAAACCGAACAGACCGGGTCTCGAGTCCATTTCCGTCCTTCGACGGAGACTTTTGCCAACATCGAGTTTCACTACGACATTCTCGCCAAGCGTCTACGCGAGCTGTCGTTCCTCAACTCAGGTGTGGCCATTCGTCTTTTCGATGAGCGAAGTGGCAAGGAAGAACTGTTCCACTATGACGGCGGTTTGAAGGCCTTCGTCGACCATTTGAACACCAACAAGACGGTGCTCAACCCGGTTTTTCACTTCAACGCTGAGCGTGAAGACGGTGTGGCGGTGGAAGTCGCCATGCAGTGGAACGATACCTTCTCCGAGAACATCTTCTGCTACACCAACAACATCCCCCAGCGTGACGGTGGTACACACCTGGCGGGCTTCCGTGCTGCGCTGACGCGTACTCTCAATAATTACATTGAGACAGAAGGATTGTTGAAGAAGACCAAGGTTGCCACCTCGGGTGATGACGCCCGTGAAGGTTTGACGGCGATCATCTCGGTCAAGGTACCTGATCCCAAGTTCTCCTCGCAGACCAAGGACAAGCTTGTTTCCTCAGAGGTAAAAACCGCTGTAGAACAGGAGCTTGGCAGGCTTTTTGCCGAGTATCTGGTCGAGAAGCCCAATGAGGCGAAGTCGATCGTCAACAAGATGCTCGATGCTGCACGTGCCCGTGAAGCGGCGCGCAAGGCGCGTGATATGACGCGTCGTAAAGGTGCCCTCGACATCGCCGGCCTGCCGGGTAAATTGGCGGACTGCCAGGAGAAGGATCCCAGCCTTTCCGAACTCTACCTGGTGGAGGGTGATTCGGCCGGTGGTAGTGCCAAGCAGGGCCGTGATCGTCGCACCCAGGCGATTCTGCCGCTCAAGGGCAAGATTCTCAACGTCGAGAAGGCGCGCTTCGACAAGATGCTGTCTTCTGCAGAGGTTGGTACGCTGATTACCGCACTAGGCTGTGGTATCGGTCGCGAGGAGTTCAATCCTGACAAGTTGCGTTACCACTCGATCATCATCATGACTGATGCCGATGTTGACGGTTCGCATATTCGTACGCTGTTGTTGACCTTCTTCTTCCGTCAGATGTCGGTACTGATCGAGCGTGGTCATGTGTTCATTGCTCAGCCTCCGCTGTACAAGATCAAGCGTGGTAAGCAGGAAAGCTATCTCAAGGATGAGCAGGCAATGACCGACTATTTGACCACTACCGCGCTGGATGGTGCGCGTTTGTGTGTCAATGCTGATGCTCCGGGGATCAGTGGTGCGCAGCTCGAAAGTCTCGTCAAGCAGTACCGTGATGTAGAGAGGCGCATTGATCGTCTGTCGCGCGTTTATCCGAACGAAGTGCTGCGTAAAATCGTGCATGCTGCTGGGCTTGATGGTGAAGCAAGCCTCAAGGACCGTGGCACCATGCAGCAATGGATTGAATACCTGCAGAAGGCAATGGACGATCTGGTCGCCTACGAGGGCGGTCCGCGCTACACCTTCTCGCTGCAGGAAGATAGCGAGCGGGGTTTCTTCCTGCCCGCTGTCACCCTGATAGCTCACGGTGTCACTACTGATTACGTCTGGGGTCTGGATTTCTTCACCAGCGCCGATTATCGGGCGATGGCAGCGCTCGGTGAAACGCTGGAAGGGCTGCTGGAAGAGGGCGCGTATATCGCGCGTGGCGAACGTCAGAAGCCGATCAGCACCTTCTATGAAGCCTTGGATTGGCTAATGACCGAAGCGCAGCGTGGTTTGTCGATCCAGCGCTACAAGGGGCTGGGCGAGATGAATCCGGACCAGTTGTGGGAAACCACCATGGACCCTAATACACGCCGCATGCTGCGTGTCACCATCGAAGATGCGGTGGCTGCCGATATGATGTTCAACACCTTGATGGGTGATGAAGTCGAGCCGCGCCGTGACTTTATCGAGCGTAATGCTCTGGTGGCCAACCTCGACGTGTAATGCGTGATTCAGAGAGGATGTTTCACGTGGAACATTTCTCCTGACGGCAAAAAATCCCGATCAGTGCATATGATGCTGGTCGGGATTTTTTTTGGTTGGTGGCTCGTTTGAGAAGTTCCACGCGCCCGGTTGTTGTGCTTTCTGTCTGTATGGCTGTGTTTTGCTGTGCTGCTACATTCATGTCGGGGCGTGCGTGCCAATGATGATGTTCCACGTGAAACATCGGCGCGCTTTTGTGTGACTGTTGTCAGGCCCCACTGTCCTTGTCACTGCCCTCGTCAGCTATCGACATGCCTGTCTTCAGCAGCCAATCGACAAAGGCGATTAGGTCATCGAAAACACGGGTAGGGTTATCGTCGGCATTCAGTTCAGGATATTCAGCAAGCGTTCTTTCGCCCTTTCCGGTGCGAACCAGCGCGAGGTGGCAGCCCACGGCATCACCTGCCTGCAGGTCGCGAAGGCTATCGCCGACCATCCAGCTTCCTGCCAGACTCGGCATACCCAGCGCCTCACCGACCTGTTTCAGCAATCCCGGCAATGGCTTGCGGCAATCGCAGTTGTCCTCTGATACATGCGGGCACCAGGCAATATGATCGATATGACCACCGGCAGCTTCGACTAGACTCGACATGCGCTCATGCATAGCAGCTAGAGTGGCTTCGTCATAGAATCCACGGCCGATACCGGATTGGTTGGTGGCCACGGCGACCTTCCATCCGGCTTGACTCAGTCGAGCCATGGCCGTAATCGAAGCAGGGTAGGGAATCCATTCCTGCAGAGACTTTACGTACTCATCGGAGTCCTGATTGATCACGCCATCGCGATCAAGAATAACGAGTTTGATTGGGGGCATGATGACATCGTGGTTGGTGGATGATGACCGCAGTCTGATGTTCCAAAGTGCTATGGCTCTTATGGATATATCTCACTCGGTTTGGAATACCAGGTTTCGGGGCGCACGGAAAGTTTAGGGTGATGTTCCACGTGAAACAATCCTGCCACATGTCGAAGCAGCTGTTGGACCCAGCTGCGTTTGATCGTGAGCACGCCTTCAGGCATCAGGGAGTCGCTCCGCGAGGAAGTCGATCAGCGCCTTGACGCGGGCCGGCACCTCCCGAGAGGGCGTTACGGCATGCACGCCGATATCCGGTAGCGACCAGTCACACAACACCTCACAGAGTCGGCCGTCGGCGAGAGCGTCATGAATGATCGAGCGTGCTGTCTGCACAATCCCCAAGCCACCTTCCGCTGCCATGGTCAACGCCAGACCATAGTCGGCTCGTAGGTTGCCATCGACAGCAATCGACAGGCGTTCGCCATTGCGCTGCAGGTGCCAACGTTGAGGACCGCGAAAGTGAGTGTAATGCAGGCAGTTGTGATGCAGCAGATCCGTGGGATGGACCGGCGTGCCATGCTTGTCCAGATAATTTGCGGACGCCACGAGTACACGACTATCGGTGGCGATGCGTCGAGCGACCAGGCGTGAGTCTTCCAACTGACCTATGCGCACCGCGAGGTCGAGCCCTTCGCCGGGAATGTCATTGAAGTTGTCGTCGAAAATAGCTTCCAGACGAACCTGCGGATGACGCAGCAGAAACTCGGCCAGGTGGGGCGCAATATATAAACGACCATAGTTGACCGGGAATACTGCGCGGATGTTTCCGCGTATCTGCTGGTTACCTTCGCCTAGTCGATCTCCCGCCATCGCTATGGCATCGAGAGCTGGCAGTATCTCGCTGAGGTACTGGCTGCCTTCAGTCGTCAGCGCGACAAGACGAGTCGAGCGATGTAGCAACCGTACGCCAAGGCGTTGCTCTAGATTGTCGATGCGTCGGCTGACGGCTCCGGTCGAGAGGTGCAACTGACGCGCAGCCTGACTGAGAGATCGTAATCGCGCCACTTCCGCGAGCGTGACCATGTCGTCGAGGGTAATGCCATGGACGGGGTAGCGCATAACAGCTCCGACAAGTCGGGGAGTGATGCATTGTTGCGCCTGACACAACACTGTGTCGAGGGACTTTCGATAGTGGTACGCCGGCGCTAGCGAGATCATGTCTCCAGAAACTCCGCGGATAACCACTCTTCTGGAGGAGAAGCAAACCCATGAACGAGCAACGTACCTGGGCCTATGAGTCTCGCACATCGGGCCTTGATGGAATACGTCGGGTGATGAGGCCGCGTCGCGCGCTGGCGGCCGACGAAGTTCGCGTCAAGGTCGCGGCGGCAGCCATCAACTATCGTGACTATGCGCTGGCCATCGGGGACTATCTGCCACAGATGCCTCGCCCCTATGTGCCACTATCGGAGGGAGCAGGAGTGGTCACGGAGGTTGGTAGGGACACATCTCGACTTAAGCTCGGTGACCGAGTACTGGGGCATTACACCAGCGCCTGGTTGGATGGTGCCTTCGAGCCATCCTTCCATGACAGCAAGGTTGGTGGTCCGCTGGATGGTTGGTTGGCGGAAGAGGTCATCATGCCGGCCAACGCACTGCTGCCGGTGCCGGAGGGCTGGAGCTTTGAGCAGGCGGCCAGCCTGGCGATTTCCGGGGTGACGGCGTGGCATGCTTTGGGTGACATTTCCGCCCTTCAGGACAGGTTCGTGCTGATCGAAGGCAGCGGCAATGTATCGTTGATGGCACTGCAGCTGGCGGCTCAGGCCGGTGCTCGGCCCATTGTGCTGACGTCGCGACAGCACTTGGCGTCCGAGCTGCAGCAATGTGGAGCTGAAGCCGTGATCGGGCCAGGTGATACCGCTACGCGGCTGGAAAGGATCATGTGGTTTACCGGGGGAAGGGGCGTCGATCTGGCGGTGGAGGTCGCCGGAGGCGATACCCTGATGTCATTGGTGTTGCCGGCGATGGCCACAGGTGGTCGGGTCGCGGTTGTTGGCTTCCTCGATGACAGCCATGTGCATGGTGATCTGGTTGGTCCCTTGTTGAAGGGACTGTTGCGTCTGGAAGGTATCAGCGTGGGGAGCCGACGTCATTTCGAGGAGCTGCTGGCATTTATGCGAGCTCACCAGATGCGGCCGAGCATTGCTGAGTCCTTTGCTCCCGAGGATATCCAGCAGGCGCTGGTGCATCGTCCACAGGCGTTGGGCAAGGTCGTGGTGGTGATGGATGAGCAAGGTGAGGCGCGAAGGTTTCACGTGAAACATCAGCCGGACATTCATCGCTGATGCCAGCTTGTCAGCAAGTAGGAACGACAAGGGCCGATCCAATGGATCGGCCCTTGTCTCTCTTGCGCGAAGCACTGAGCGCGTCTACGTACTGGCTGCTGCTCAGTTCCCTATTGCAGCCATGCACGCAGCCACGCGACTGCCGCACACCCTTACAGCTCGGCAATATCCGCGACTTCGAGGAACAATGCCTGCAGGCTGGCCAGTAGCGCCAGACGATTGTTGCGCACGGCGGCATCATCGGCCATGACCATTACCTGATCAAAGAAAGCATCTACGGGAGTACGCAGGCTGGCGAGAACGTCCAGAGCGTCGCTGTAACGCACGTTGTCGAATAATGGCGCCACCTGTTGCTGGCAGTCCATTACCGCACTGTACAGCGCCTTCTCGGCGTCCTCTGACAGCAAACCAGCATCCACCTGGGTGCTGCCGTCATGCTCCTGCTTGGCGAGGATATTGGAGACACGCTTGTTGGCGGCGGCCAGTGCGGCGGCTTCTTCACGGTTGCTGAAGGTGTGTACGGCGCGTAGTCGACGAGCGAAGTCCAGCGGTTTGGTGACCGGGCGTGTACGTACTGCCAGATACACCTCGGCGCTGATCCCTTCATCCTGAGCCCAGGCACGGAAGCGGTCCAACATGTAGTTGAGCACTTCCTCGACCAGACCTTCCGTCTTGGGGAGGTTGGAATGCTGAGCGATGGCCAGCTCCAGCAGCTCACGTAGATCGAGATCCAGCTCGCCCTTGATCAGGATATTCAGCACGCCGATGGAGGCGCGACGCAGGGCGAAGGGATCACGGGTACCACTGGGACGTTGGCCGATACCGAAGATACCGGTCAGGGTATCGAGGCGGTCGGCGAGGGCCAGTGCCTGGCCGGTGGCGGTCGCGGGAATCGCATCGCCGGCGAAGCGGGGCAGATACTGCTCCTCCAGCGCCAGGGCAACCTCGGGGTCTTCGCCATCATGCTCGGCGTAGTAACGGCCCATGATGCCCTGCAGCTCGGGGAATTCGAGGACCATTTCGGTGACCAGGTCGCACTTGGCCAGTGACACGGCACGGCGCGCCCGGCTCTCGTCGCTGCCGTTCTGCTGGGCGATATGCGCGGCGATGGCAGCACTGCGCGTGGCCTTGTCGGCAAGCGTGCCCAACTGCTTCTGGAACACTACGTTACCGAGGCCATCAATGCGATCAGCGAGTTTGTGCTTGCGGTCGGTCTCGTAGAAGAAGGCCGCATCGGCGAGGCGTGGACGAATCACCTTCTCGTTACCGGCGATGACCTGCTCCGGCTCGCGGCTGTCGATATTGGAGATGGTGATGAAGGCCGGCTTGAGCTTGCCGTGCCCGTCCAGCAGGTGGAAGTACTTCTGGTTGGCCTTCATCGACGACACCAGACACTCCGCCGGGACTTCGAGGAAGCGCTCATCGAAGCTGCCGGTCAGTGCCACCGGCCATTCGACCAGGCCGCTGACTTCCTTGAGCAGGTCTTCGTCGATCACCGCTTCGGCTTCCATCAGTTCGGCTTCGGCCAGCACCTGCTCACGGATACGCTCGCGACGCTTGTCTCGATCGGCGATAACCCAGGCGTCTTCCAGTGCGGCGAGATAGTCGTCGGCATGGGCCAGATTGATGGCTGCGGGGGCGTGGAAGCGGTGGCCGCGTGTTTCACGGCCGGCCTGCAGGCCCAGCAGTTCCGTCGCCACGACCTGATCGCCGTACAGCACCACCAGCCAGTGAACCGGGCGCGAGAACTCGATGCGCGACGCACCCCAGCGCATGTTCTTCGGCACCGGCAGCGCGGCGACGGAGCGCTTGATGATCTCGGGCAGCAGCGCGGCGCTGGCTTCACCCTGTTGCTGTTCGCGGTAGCCGAGCCAGGTGCCCTTGTCGGTTTCCAGGTGGATCAGCTGATCGACGCTGACACCACAGGAACGCGCAAAGCCCTCGGCGGCTTTGGTCGGCTGGCCATCCTTGAAGGCTGCCGCCAGGGCCGGGCCGCGCTTCTCGACTTCGCGATCCGGCTGCTTGTCGGCCAGCGCCTCGACACGTACCGCCAGGCGGCGGGGAGAGGCGTAGGCGATGATATTGCCGAAGTCGACGCCAGTGTCGTTCAGGCCGCGGCGTATACCGTCAGCAAAGGCATCGGACAGGGCATCGAGGGCGCTCGGCGGAAGTTCTTCGACGCCGAGTTCGACCAGTAGCGTGTTGACTGCCATGCTTATGCGTCTCCCTGTTCTGCAATGGATCGGTCGGCAACGGCTTCATCGGCCAGAAGTTCCTGGCGCAGGGCTTCGGGGGCCAGCGGGAAGCCGGCAGCCTTGCGCGAATCGTAATAGGCGTGGGCCACGTCTCGGGCCATGGTGCGTACGCGCAGGATGTAGCGCTGGCGTTCGGTCACCGAAATGGCGTGACGGGCATCGAGCAGGTTGAAGGTGTGAGACGCCTTGAGCACCTGTTCATAGGCGGGCAACGGCAGCCTGGCTTCCAGCAGCTTGATGCACTCACTTTCCTGGTGGTCGAAGTTGCGGAACAGTGCCTCGACATCGGCATACTCGAAGTTGTAGGTCGACTGTTCGCGCTCGTTCTGTAGATAGACATCACCGTAGGTCACGCGCGTGCCATCCGGGGCGATGGTCCATACCAGATCATAGACGCTGTCGACGTCCTGCAGGTACATGGCGATACGCTCGAGACCATAGGTCAGCTCGCCGGTCACCGGGAAGCACTCGATACCACCTGCCTGCTGGAAATAGGTGAACTGCGTCACCTCCATGCCATTGAGCCAGACTTCCCAACCCAATCCCCAGGCGCCGAGGGTAGGGGACTCCCAGTTGTCCTCGACGAAGCGGATATCATGCACCAGCGGATCGATACCGAGACGCTCCAGAGAGCCCAGATACAGTTCCTGCAGATTGGCAGGGGATGGCTTCATTACCACCTGGAACTGGTAGTAATGCTGCAGGCGGTTGGGGTTCTCACCGTAGCGGCCATCGGTGGGGCGGCGAGAGGGCTGCACGTAGGCAGAGTTCCAGGATTCCGGTCCGATGGAACGCAGGAAAGTCGCCGGATGAAAGGTACCGGCACCGACTTCCATATCCAGCGGCTGCATGATGACGCAGCCATGTTCGGCCCAGTACTGTTGCAGGGCGAGGATCAGCCCTTGAAAGGTTGTCACGCCTGGTGTCGACGGGTTTGCTGACTGAGTCATGTGGAGAAGCACCGTTGGCCATGAATTCACGAGCCGTCAAGTATACAATCACAGGCAATTCGGTTATAGGCGCACGGTGATGATCACCGCGGATTGAGTGAATTGTCACTCGATTGGCCGGTCATACCCGATGTACGCAATATGAGGACATGCTCCTGCCGCAAGCGCTTTGCTGGCTCCAACTGACTGATGCAGCGAGTCGAGGAGCTGATATCCGTGGCGGAGGTGTCTCATGATCAGGGGGTTTCCATGATTGTAGTAACAGGCGGTGCCGGCTTCATCGGCTCGAATCTGGTCAAGGCACTCAACGAGCGTGGCCGCACGGACGTGTTGGTGGTCGACGACATGACGGACGGTACCAAGTTCGTCAATCTCGCCGACCTGACCCTGGGTGATTACATGGACAAGGACGAGTTCCTTGCCCGCGTGAAGGCTCACATGCGTGGTGAACTGAACCAGCTGCCCCCCATCGAGGCGATCTTCCACGAAGGCGCCTGCTCGGATACCACCGAGTGGGATGGCAAGTTCATGCTCGAGAACAACTTCAGCTACTCGAAGGAACTGCTGCACTTCTGCGAGCAACAGGGAATTCCGTTCCTGTATGCGTCTTCGGCCGCGACCTATGGCGGCAGCGAAGTGTTTGTCGAGTCCCCGGAGCACGAGAAGCCGCTCAATGTGTATGGCTACTCCAAGCTGTTGTTCGACCAGTATGTGCGTTCGCGTCAGGACAGCTTCGAGATTCAGGTGGCGGGGTTCCGCTACTTCAATGTCTATGGGCCGCGAGAGCAGCACAAGGGCAAGATGGCCAGTGTCGCCTACCACAACCACACCCAGGTCGGTGCCGGTGAGAACCTGCGTCTGTTCGGTGCCTGGGATGGCTACGAGGCGGGCATGCAGAGCCGTGATTTCGTCTATGTCGGCGACGTCGTCAACGTCAACCTGTGGTTCCTCGATAACCCCGAGGCCAGCGGTATCTTCAACCTTGGCACCGGCCGCGCCGAGCCGTTCAAGACCATCGGCGAAACGGTAATTGATTATTACGCGGCTCATCGTGGAGTACAGGGCCGCATCGACTACATCGATTTTCCCGATGAGCTCAAGGGCCGTTACCAGAGCTACACCCGTGCCGATATCTCGCATCTGCGTGAGGTCGGCTACGACAAGGAATTCCGTACGGTCTCCGAGGGTGTACGCGAGTATCTGGAGTGGCTGAATGGCTGAGGCCACTGCCCCCGCCGCAGATGCGCTCCTCTATACCGGACAACGCCTGTTGGTGGTTGGCCCGAGCTGGGTGGGTGACATGGTCATGGCCCAGAGCCTGTTCAAGGCACTCAAGCGGGGTGGTGCGGTCAGTATCGCGGTGGTGGCACCTGCCTGGTCGCGGCCGATCATCGAGCGCATGGAAGAGGTTGATGAGGTCATTGAGCTGGCGACCGGTCATGGCGAGTTTGGTATGGCCGCGCGTCGCCGGTTGGGCCGTTCGCTGAATGGCCGCTACGATCACGCCATCATCCTGCCACGCTCCTGGAAGTCGGCGTTGGTGCCGTTCTTCGCTGGAGTACCCAGGCGGGTCGGTTTTACTGGCGAGCAGCGCTATGTGCTGCTCACCGAGCGTCGCAGGCTGGATCGCTCGGTGCTCGATCAGACTGTCAAACGCTTCGTGTCGCTGGGGGCTTCCCGGACGGAAGCCGAGTCAGGCGAGTTCGAGATTCCGCGCCCCGAGCTGCGCCGGGATCCTGACAATCTGGCGCGCTTGCTCGAGACTCACTCGCTTGGAGCGCGCCCGGCGATTGGCATGATGCCGGGAGCCGAATACGGTCCAGCCAAGCAGTGGCCATTGCCCTATTTCCATCGGCTGGCGGCAATGTTGATTGAGCAGGGCTTTGAGGTTCGTGTGTTCGGTGGACCCAAGGATCACTCGGCGGGGGAGGAAATCGTCACTGGTCTGTCGCATGCCTATAACCTCTGTGGTGAGACGCGGCTCGAGGATGCCGTGGATCTGCTTGGTGATTGTCAGCAGGTAGTGAGCAACGACTCGGGGTTGATGCATGTCGCTGCCGCCGTGGGTACCCGGATCCAGGCCATTTACGGTTCCTCCAGCCCGTCCTACACGCCGCCGCTGACCGACAACGCCCAGATACACTATCTGGCGCTGGTCTGTTCTCCCTGTTTCGAGCGCACTTGCCCACTGGGGCATACCAACTGCCTCAAGTTGATTTCTCCCGAAAACATACTCGCGGCGATTGTCGATAGTCGCTGATTTTCCTCTCCAGTCTCTGGTTCCCACCTGCCGAGCATACGATCAGACGTTCAGAGGGCTATCGGTCATGTCTCGTACCACGCGGCTGTTTATCCTGATGCAGACCCTTCGCCGTCATCGCTTTCCTGTCAGTGGACAGGCGCTGGCGGCTGAGCTGGGCATCTCGCTACGTACCTTGTATCGCGATATTGCTGAGCTCAAGGCACTGGGGGCGGATATCGACGGTGAGACCGGGGTTGGCTATATCCTCAAGCCGGGCTTGCTGCTGCCACCGCTGATGTTCTCCGAGAGCGAACTCGATGCCCTGGCGCTGGGGCTTAAGTGGGTCGAGCAGCGGGCCGATGGTGAGTTGGCAGGCTCGGCCAGCGATGTGCTGGCCAAGGTGGCTGCCGTGGTACCGGGCGAGTTGCGTCTGCGCATGGATGACTCGGCGCTGCTGGTGGGGGCGGGGGCCAGTCTGCCCGTCACGGTTGATCTGAGTCTGCTGCACCGGGCGGTGCGCGAGGAGCGCAAGCTGCGTATCGAGTACCAGGATGTCGGGGGCAACGCCACAAGCAGAACCCTGTGGCCCTGTGTGATCGCCTTCTTCGAATCGGTGTGTGTGGTCGCGGCCTGGTGCGAGCTGCGCGAAGACTTCCGCCACTTCAGAGTCGACCGTATCGTCTCTGCCGAGATACTCGATGAGCACTACCCGCAGCGTCGCCATACGTTGCACAAGGCGTGGCGTCATACGCTGAGTCAGCGCCGCGACTGCTGACAGAAACTGACAGCAGGTCGCACTATCCTGATTGGGTAGCTGGGCATGTCGTCCAGCCAAGCGCCCCTACCCAAGCCAGGAGAAGTCAGATGGAAAAGCCGCTGGTGTTCTATACCAACCCCCTGTCACGCGGCGGTATCGTGCATTGGATGCTGGAAGAACTGGGTGTCGCCTATACCACCGAAATCATCGCCTATGGGGATGAGATGAAGTCGGCGGACTATCTGGCCATCAACCCCATGGGCAAGGTACCGGCCATTCGTCACGGTGACGTGGTGGTCACCGAAGCCGCTGCAATCTGCGCGTACCTGGCCGACGCCTTTCCCGAAGCGGGATTGGCTCCGCCGTTGGCCGAGCGCGGTGACTATTATCGCTGGCTGTTCTTTGCAGCAGGGCCGGTAGAGCTGGCCATCGCCTTGCGCAATATCGACTATCAACCGACCCGGGAACAGCAGGTCTCTTTCGGGCACGGCTCCTGGGAGCATGTGATTGAAGCACTGGTCAGCGCAGTGAAGGATAAGTCGTATATTGCCGGTCAGCGCTTCTCTGCGGCGGATGTCTATGTCGGATCGCACCTGCGCTGGGGCATGAGCTTCGGAACCCTGGAGAAACGTCCAGAGTTTGAAGCCTATTGCAAAGGGCTGGAGCAGCGCCCGGCACTGCAGAAGGTCATGGCTCTGACGCAGAAGGCCATGGAGGAGAGCGGCTGGTCCGCCGACTGAGACTGGCGAAACGAAACCCCGGACCGGTTCTGGTCCGGGGATGTTTCACGTGGAACATTGCTGTCGCTCAGCAGCGCAGGCCGAATCAGAACCGCCACTCGAGGTTGGCTGTAACGCTGTTGTCGGCGTAGTTGTCTGACCACAGGCCGCCATAGTCGAGAGACAGTGTCGTCGCCTTGTTGACGGCGACATCGGTGCCCAACTTGATGACCGCGGCATCGCGCGAGCCGGGAACGCTATCGACCATGAACACCGTGCCGCCGGTGGAGAAGTTCAGGTCGGCGTGGCGTTCGAGGCTGTCGTATTGGTGTTGCCAACCCAGCTCACCGCGCAAGGCCACAGAAGTGGTTTCACCGGCTTGCCAGCGGGTCGCCGCACGCAGACCCAGCGTCGAGAGCGTGGCGTCATTGTCGCTATCGCCCTCGAGTGCCGCCGCTCCGCCATTCTCATGGATCTCATCGCTGTGGTAATCGATCCAGGCCAGGTTGGCGAAAGGTTCAAGTTCCAGAGCTCCGGCATCGACAGCATAGCCCGCTTCGGCGAAGAGTTGGGTGGTATTGGCATCGTACTTGTCGTGTGCTTTGTCATGCTGAGCGCCGTAGTTGATCGAACGCGAGGTTTCGATACGGTGCCAGCTGTAGCCTGCGCCCGCGCGCAGCGCGAGGGCATTCAGTTGTTGGCTGGCATACAAGCCGAGATGGTAGTTGTCACTTTCGGCACTGGCTGCGCGGTCGGAATCGAGATCGGTGCTGGTATAACCAGCGACGACACCCAAGTGGGCGTGCTGACCAATGATCCCATCCCAACCCAGCAGGAAACCCTGGCTGTCGCTATCGAAGCCAGCAGCGTTGCCATCAGCTGAAGCATCCTGCCAGATGCCCAATACCTGGCCCCAGGCGTTGCCGCGAGTCTTGATGGCTGTTGCCGTACCGAAGCCCTGGGCCTGCCGTAGGCGGCCGTTCATGGCATCACGCAGATAACGGCTGTCGTTGATCAGTGCTGAGGCGGTATCGGCATGAATCTGACCGGATAGCGCGTCGAAGGCCTGGCGGGCCTGTTGAGGGGAACTTGAGGCGAGAAGACTTTCATGGATCGCGTTACCCGCGCCGAGAGACTCGGCGGCGGCAGCCACAGATGCCTGGTTGTCGGTCTCGGCGATGTCGGCAAAGGCCGTATCGCTGCGACCCACGCTCAGGGTGACACTATTCGGTGTGTAGCCCAGCTGAGTACCATAGAACAGATAGTTGGGCTGCACGTTGTCGAACTCACCGCTGACACCCTGGCTGGCGCTGAGAATGGTGTAGTGCTGGCCCAGCAGACTCTCGACTTCCTGCTCGGTCAGCAGGTTGCTGCGGTTCTCCAGCGAGACCTGAACCTCGCCGCCATCGAGTGTTGCAGCCCCACTGGCGTCGATCAGATCGCTGCGACCGTCGGTAGCCACTTCCACGGCATAGACCGCGCCGGGAGCAAAGTGGACATCACCGTCGACCTGGGTGGTGCCGATGGAGTTGCCGGGCGCGATGGTAGCGCCGGAGTTGGCACGTAAGCCACCGATAGTACCTGACCCAGCGAGCATCGCGCCGTCTTCGACACTCACTGCCGAGTTGCCGTGGAAGCCATTGATGACCAGCGTGCCTCCGGCAATGCGGGTATCGCCCGCGAAGCTGTTGTTGCCGGTCAGCTCGAGTATGCCGCTGCCATCCTTGGCGAAGCGACCGTTGCCGCTGATGTCATTGCCCCAGCTGTCGAAGGCATTGAAGCCGCCCTGTGAGGCATCCATGGTGACCGTGACGTCGTCATCGAAGGCGCCATAGCCATCCGCCGCCGCATACAGATTAAGACGTGCCCAGCCGCTACCGTTGTCCAACGCATGACCGGATTTGATCTCGGTGGTTGCCAGCACCTCGCGTCGCTGCTCGGCATCGAGATAAGGGAAGCGGGTTGCCAATAGTACCTCGGCGCCTTCCGGGACCACCGGGGCCAGGTCCGTCGGCCCGATGGGGGCGAGGCCATAGGTCAGGCTGTACTCATAGGCGGCCTTGAGACGCGTGGCTTCCTCGTCACTCGGTGCATCGCCGGCAGCGCATTCGGCGATGCTGGTGCCGCAGCCTGCTTCGAGCAGCTCACGCAGGTCACCCTGAGCATCGGTAAACAGCGCCTGGAAGTCTTCGCTGGTGGTAATGGGGGTACCGAATAGGCTGGTCGTTGGTTGGCCCAGATAGGCCGGATTATTGTTGAGGATCTGCGCCAGAGTATAGGTGCTCATGATCCGTGCACCGATCACATCCAGCGGGTGGTGAACGCCGAGCGTGACGCGGCTATTGCCGTATTCCGCGCCGCGTAGCAGAAACTCCTGAAAGCGCTCAGGCACCATCTGCGCGAACAGCGAGGTGGCGGTATAGCCGAAAGCGGTATGACCGCTGGGAAAGGCGGCGTTGTCTTTTACCGTGGGCAGAATGTCCGTGGCGCTATCGGTTTCAATGCCGAAGAAGTCCGGTGCGGTAAAGGACTGGATTCTGTCCGGAGCTACTTGCACCGGACGTGAATTACCGACACTGTTGCGATTCTCTTCGCTGGGTTGAAACACCAGGTCGTAGATATTGAACTCACCGTCCTCCGGCAGCGTGATGCCTGTGGCCTGTTCGGAGGGGTCGCCGTGGACACTACCATTGGCAAAGAAATTCTTGGCGAAGCCGGATTCGTGCATGGTGATGGCATTGGCCTGACTGAACAGCTCCTCGAAGCGCGGCGAGAAGGTCGTCGCGGTATAGGTTGTCGGGTCAATACTGTTGTTGGCGGTATAGATATCGTTCATCCGCGTACCGAGAGCATTGGAGACCAACAGCCCATTGCTGATCGAGCCCACCAGGCCGGCAATGGTGTTGTCCTTGATCGCGCGTTCGCGTTGTGTAGCGGAGGCGTTGTTGTTGATGCCGATGCCGGTTTCCAGCTCATCGATCAGCAGTTGGCGTCCTGCTTCACTGTTATTGAGCTGGCTGAATCCCAGCAGCAGCTGTGTGGCATCGATAGTGGTTGCTTGCTGGGCGCTGACCGCTCCAGAAGATGATAACGCGGCAATAATCATTGCCGTTCTTGTTGATGCTTTCATGACAATTATTGGCCTCGACCAGGCGTTACGGGGCGAGAATTTCAGCAGATACCCTTGCGATGAATTCCGTCCCTTTTTTTCTAGATTATTCGTAATGCCTTGTTGTTAGGGTTTTTGTGGAGGCCTATCCTAGCTGTTTCAGTATGACAGTCTGATTTCAATGACCATGAAAATGGCATTCTTTGTGCTTTTAGCTACATAGATATGGCTGCCATCATCTTTTGATATGGGTGTGTGTAACGGCTCTATCTTCTGAAGAATCATGCCGAATAATTGTGTAGCGATTCGGACAGCAGTGATCTGGGAAGGCGAGGCACAGAAAGACTGAAAGAGGAGGCGGTGGAAGGGATAGGGGAAGATACTGAGCTCAAGCGAGCTGCGTGCGCACGGCTTCCGGGGTAGCCGGAAACCGTGGTCGGATCAAGGTTGTTCCGGTGCCGTAGGAACCGCGGGGGGCTCCGCGGGTTGGCCGTCGTTGTGGATCTGCGGGGCCAGACCTTGCCACAGGCGTTCCTGGAGAGCGGTTTCCTCGCGCATGTAGCGGTTGACCTCTTCCATTCCGTGGCGCTGCAACAGAGTCGGTTCCCCAGACAGCAGCGATACGCCCAGTCCGGCACGGTGCCAGTCGATGGTGAAACCCATGGCCTCGAGCAGAGTCGGTAGGGTGTCCATGGTGGTGGCAGAGCGGTGGATTCGTCGTGGCGTCAGCCCATTACCCATCATCATCAGTGTGTTGGTGCGTTCACTGGCGTTCAGAGCATCCCACTCGGACACGCGCATGGTCAGGTGATCGCTGGCAATCACCACCAGGGTATTCTCCAGAAGCCCCTTGCGCTCGAGGCGCTCGATCAGATTGCGAGTCAACCAGGCCGAGCACCTCACCGAATAGAGGATGTCGACACCATCGTATTCGCCGAAGTGATCGAGACAGGATTGTGATGGATAGCCCACCGGAGCGTGAGCCGAGAGGTTGAGAGCGACCATCGCCCAGGGGCCGGGTTTGCTGTCGAGCTTCTGTACTTCCGTGGCAACCATGCGATACAGGCTGTCGTCGTAGAGTCCCCAGCTATTGAGATAGTCCGGGTCTTCAAGGCGTGGTGAGAGTTCTTCCCGACCAAGCGCACGGTCGAAACCATGGTCACGATAGAACAGGCCCTTGCCGGCAAACTGGGTACTGGCACCACCCATGAAGGTCAGGCGATAGCCTTCGTCATTGAGCAGGTCTCCGAGGCAACGTACACCAGGCACGACATGATGCAGCGGTTCGAACTGACGGTCGTGCAGTAACCCTGCGGGCATCAGCGGGGTACCACACTGGCTGGCAATCATACCGGCCGTGGTCCAGCCGGTATTGTCGATCTGACGAACATTGTCGAATACCACGGCGCGAGGTTCGAGAGCGGCGATATCACCATAGGCATCACCGAAACGCTGCGTATCTCCATAGGTCCGCTCGAGACTTTCCAGGTATAGGACCAGCAGGTTGGGGGGGCGTCTTGGCGCTTCGAGAATGACGGGCTCCACATAGCGGCGTTCCAGCCACGCGCCGGGGTCTGCCACGACTGCTGCGCCACGTTGGCCCATGCTGTAGAACATCGGGTTGCAGGCCAGCAACAGCACTGCGAGATATCGGTCCCAGCGATGCCAGCGCCCGTCACGACGTACCAGCCAGCTATAGGCGAGCAGCACCAGGCCTGTCCCCAGCGTATGAAAGACGGCGGCAACCGTTCTCTCGGTACCGCCATGTTGGGAGATGCCGGCCTGCAGATGGAAGAATACTGCCCCCATGTCGACCTTGCCGAAACTGTTGGCCAGATAGTCGAAGATGCCCCAGAACATCAAGGGGACCAGTGCCCAGGGAATGGCTTTCGAGTGACGGACTCCCGGGTGGTCAACTGACGTCGCTGGTGCACCCCAGCGCCAATACCAGGCGAACAGTAGCCATAGCAGGAGGAGCGGTGGCTGGGTCCAGACGGTCAGACGAGTCGCCATGACCAGACTTTGACCAATAGCCAGTCCGAGGAGAGTAAGCACCGCCCAGCGTAGCCAGGCATGAGGTATCAATTCCAACAATCGCATGGTTGTCTTGCCTGCTGAGCCGCGGACAGTAATCCACGGTCTCCCTCCCTGGAAGCCGAAGCGTGGGGTGGTGGTTTCTGGGTCATTCGCCGACGTTGTCGGTCAGCGATGAGTGTCCGCGTCACGTCCAGCTTGCTCGTTTTCGTACAGTTCGTTCAGCTTTGCATACTTCATGTAAGCATGAAACGCCGTTGTCATGGCCACTGTCATACCGTCCTGTCCCTGCAGCAATCCACCCTTGAGGATCAGCTTGCGGATCAGGGCTGTCAGTGCATGGATTGCTGGCTGCCAGGCGGAAGCGGCCACACCACGTTCTTTCATTGCCCAGGCGTCGCGGGTGGACAGTTGATCGATGCGGGTTATCCAGTGGGACAGATCGCGATAGGTGAAGTGGCTGAGATGTGCCTCTAGATCGACCACTTCCGGGGCCTCGACGGAAGAATGCGCCTTCTTGGGTAGATATCCGGAAGTGGTGCGATTGTAGAGGCGCGTGACAGCATCGGGGTAGAAACCGGCGGCGCGAATCCAGTGGCGACCAGCGAAGTTGCGTCGCCGGAAGCGATAGGCCTTGCGTGGATCATCGAGGGACAGGTCGCGAATGGCGCTGACCGCGTCCTGGTCGAGGCGCTCGTCGGCATCCAGTGCAAGGATCCAGTCATTGCGCGCCTGGGGGACGGCAAATGCCTTCTGTGGGCCGTCGCCGAGATAGGGTTGATGAATGACCCTGGCACCGGCGGCTTCGGCAAGGGCCACGGTATTGTCCGTGCTGCCCGAGTCGACGACGATGATTTCTTCACACACCGGCTGGAGAGAGGCAATTGCCTCCTCGACGTTGTCCTGCTCGTTGAGCGTGATGATGATTCCGGTAATTGCGGTCATGAAGCCTCGCCAGAGCAATCGGGATGGCTGGAAGTCTCGATCATGGTGAGCCGTTCGGCAATCTCGGTTGCCGCAGCGTCAAGGTCGATCGTGGACATGTCGGTTTCTCCAGCCTCAGGCGGAGGATGAAAGGCCAGACGACGGCCTTCGCCATTACAGGTCTGCCAGCGTAAGGGGGTTGCCGAGCGACGTGCGGGATAGAAACCGGCCGTCACCAGGTCGAGACAACCGGCGACATGCAACGGGCCGGTCGAGCCAGCAATGAATATATCGGCGGCGGCCAGGCTGAGCGCAAAGGCGGCCAGCCCCTGTTGTGGTGGTTGACGGAAAGCGCTGGCGCCTTGGTTGACCAGAGTATCGACCAGTGAATCGGCATTCTGTTCCTCACCGGGACCAGCGGTAATTATCCACTGTGGTCGTTGTTGTCCGTGAGCAAGCATGCGGTGATCGATCTCGTCGACCAGTCTGGCATAGGCGCTCAGGCTGAGATTCACCGCAGAGCCACCACTGCCGGGGTGCAGAAAACACCAATGGCGATTCGTTGTCAGAGGTAACTGTTCGGCCAGGCGCTGGCGTTGGGCAGGGCGCTGGGCGGCGCCATCCGGCCAGTATGGCGGCGCCACTGGAGCGGGAGTGAGTCCGAGCTTGTCGATCAGTGTTCCGGCCAGCTCCTGATTGTAGCGATATTCAGGTTTTGCCGAGTGCGAGCGGCGCTGGGCGATACGTTGGTTGTAGAATATCTGGGCCCATTTGGTGGCCGGTGCCATGCGCATTCGGATACCGGCACGCCAACCCAGCCAGCCGATACGCGGGGTAGAAAACAATGTCAGCAGCGCATCGAAACGCTGTTCTCGGAGTCTTCCCAGCAGTTCGCACTGAGCCCGCCGGGGAGCGGCGTCACCAGGATCGACAATCACCGCGTCGACCCAGGGGCAGGCTTCAGCCATCGGCGCGGTATAGCCAGGTACCAGCACGCTGATGTGTGGCTGGGGGGAGGCTGCCTTGAGCATCGCCAGAGCTGGCCAGGCGAGCATGAAGTCGCCTAGCTTGTCATTGCGTACCACTAGAACATGTGGCGCAGAAGAAGTGACTGAAGTCATGGGCAAACATCGTCCGAGCGGCCAGAGCCCCGCATCGTAAAGCACCCGTATCGTAAAACAAGGAGGAGACCCGCTTGAGTCATGGTGTCACGAAACCCAAGGTCATGCAGATCTGCCTGTCGGATGGCTGGGGCGGACTGGAAATGTATCCGTCTCGGATTATACCGGAGCTGACGGCTCAGGGGTGGCAAGTGTACGGACTTGCGCTGGACGGTTCGCGGGTCGCCAGCAGTATGCAGGACGCCGGTATCGAGCCGCTGACCATACGTTCGCGCAGCGCAGCACTGTGGCAGCTGCGGCGGATACTCGGCTTCCTGCGCAAGCACGACATCCGCCTGCTGCATTGCCACAAGTCGAGCGACTTGCGCCTTGCTGCTCTTCTGGCAACGCTGAACTCCAGAATCAAGGTGATCTTTACCGACCATATGGGCGTCACCCGACCCAAGAAGGATCTCTATCATCGCTGGGCCTATGGGCATGTCAGCCGATTGCTGTCGATCAGTGAGGCGACCCGCAAGCGTAATCTCAAGGCCTTTCCGCTGCCTCCCGAGCGTATCCAGCGCCTTTATCTCGGCATCGATCCCCTGGGTCAGGCGCCGCGTCTCGATGCTGGTGAGCGTCGCGCGTTGCGCACCAGTCTCGGCGTTCCACTGGATAGCCTGACCCTGGGGGTTGCAGGACGTTTGACGCCAGGCAAGGGCCAGCGAATATTTCTGCAAGCCTTTGCCGATCTGTTGCGCGAGCACCCCGAACTCAAGGTGCACGCCGTACTAATCGGTGGGTTATCGGCGGCGGAGGGCAGTCGCGAGGAGTATGTTACCGAGTTGCAGCAGTTGGTTGCACAACAGGGCATTGCTGAGCATGTCACCTTTACCGGCTTCCGGCGCGACCTGGCGCGTTTGTTCGAGATTCTCGATGTCGTCTGCGTACCATCTCGCAATGAGGCTTTCGGGCTGACAGTGGTCGAGGCCATGGCCGCCGGCAAGGCCGTGATCGGCTCTGCCAGTGGGGCGATTCCCGAGCTGCTGGATATCCATAGTGGTCGGCTGGCCGATCCCGAGGCGCCTGTGGAGTGGAGCAACGCCATGGCTGAACTGACGGGTGACGCTTCGCTGCGCATCTCTCTGGGCGAGAATGCGCGTGAGCGAGTGTTCACATACTTCCAGATGTCGACGCATATTGCAGCGCTGGTAGATGTCTACCAGGAGGTGCTCGACGTGGGCTGAATGGTGCTGTTATTCAGGGCTGGCTCAGGATGTAAGTGAATGCTTACTATCATTGTGTTCGTTGTCATATCCATGCTTCACGGCTTTCATAGCCGCTGATGCCTGCTCAGGACAGAAGCGCTGGAAGGAGCGTTGCAGACGCTCCAGATTGGATTGACGCCAACGCCCAGGAGAACGCAGTCGGCAACGGTCGAGGTCGATCAGCCATACCGCCTGCTGGTCGTCGATCAGCAGGTTGCGGGCATTGAGATCGACGTGGTCGAGGCCATGATCGTGAAAGCGACGAATCACGCGGCCGACCTCTTCGAGAAGAGGGACATCGAGAGGGGAATGGGTCAAGTGCTCAGCCAGCGCGATGGTTTGTGGTAGGCGCTGAGTGATCAAGGCGGCACGGTAGCTCAGTCCGTTGCGCTCGACACCGGCGAGAATCGGGCGTGGCACGGGAAGTCCGGCGTCATGCAGCGTGGCAGTCAAACGCATCTCGCGGAATGCGCGAGTGCGTTGTAGTCCGGTCCAGGTGTACCGGTCACTGGAAAGGCGCGCGATCAGGCCTCCTCGCCGATAGGGGCGGAGCACCCACTGTTGTTCGCCTACATTGAGAAACAGACTCTGTCCGCGACCGGGGGCCTGGCCCACCACCAGCTCCTGGCGTTGCCAGTATTCAGGGTCGAGCAGGTCCGCGCCGATTTGTGGCACCTGCTCGGCGTCACATAAACTGGTGGCATCGTATAGAATGCCTACCTTTCCGGATTGATACGTTGCCAAACGCATGAAGCATCCTCTGCCCGCTCGTCCCACTCACATTGGTGTGCTGCGGCTATCCGCCCTGGGCGATGTCTGCAATCTGGTGCCCACTGTGCGCGCTTTACAGCGCCAGTGGCCCGATGCCCGTATTACCTGGATCATCGGCAAGGGCGAACACAGTCTACTGGCCGGTCTGTCAGGGGTCGAGTTCGTCGTCTACGACAAGTCCACAGGGCTGGCCGGTATGCGCCAACTATGGCGGCAGCTGGCCGATCAGCGCTTTGATGTTCTGCTGCACATGCAGCAGGCATTGCGTGCCAGCGTATTGTCGCTGGGGCTCAAGGCCGATGTGCGTGTCGGATTCGATCGTCAGCGCGCCAAGGACCGTCAATACTGGTTCACCCAGCGTCAGATCGAACCGCGCCCGCGAGCCCATGTGTTGGAGACGTTCATGGATTTCGCGCGTCTGCTTGGCGTCGAGGACTGTACGCTGGACTGGCAACTGCCGATTCCCGATGCGGCTCGCGATGAAGCCCAGCGGCTGACGCAGGGCGCCGGTTATGTGTTGATCAGTCCCTGTGCCAATCCGCGGTTGCGCAACTTCCGCAACTGGTCGGCTGAGGGCTATGCCGCCGTGGTGGAACATGTCTGGTGCCAATACGGTCTCAAGACGGTGATGACTGGCGGCGGTAGTACCCAGGAACGTGAAATGGGGCAGCGTATTCGTAATCTGTGCCAGAGCGTTGCGGTCATCGATGCGATTGGTGGCACCTCGCTCAAGGGATTGCTGGCGCTGATCGATGGTGCACAGGCGGTAATCGCGCCCGACTCGGGGCCTGTGCACATGGCCAACGCACTGAACACACCGGTGGTTGGCCTGTATGCCACGACCAATCCGGATCGTGCCGCGCCGTATCTATGGCGCGAGCATGTGGTCAATCGTTACCCTGATGCGGTGCGTGAGTATCTGAACGAGGATCCCAGCGATGTTGGTTGGGGGCGACGTGTCCGTCACCCTGACGCCATGTCACTGATCCATGCCGAGGATGTCATCGATATGCTCGATCGCCTGTTGGAGCCCGCCGCCAATCCTTCCGACCTCGAAAGGGAGTCACCCGATGAAGCTTGATCTCACGGCGCTGGAGCGCTCGCGCGTGCTGACAGTGGGCGATGTAATGCTCGACCGCTATTGGCACGGTGGTACCTCGCGTATCTCTCCTGAGGCTCCAGTTCCGGTCGTGCGGGTCGAGGAGTGTGAGGATCGCCCCGGTGGTGCGGCCAACGTCGCGCTGAACATCGCCTCACTCGGCGCTCATGCAGCGCTGGCTGGTCTGGTGGGTGATGACGACAATGCCGACCGCCTCGAACAGCGCCTCGATGAGGTGGGTGTGAGCACTTACTTTCATCGCACGCCCGGTATTCCGACGATCACCAAACTTCGGGTGATGAGTCGCAACCAGCAACTCATTCGTCTCGACTTCGAGGATGGGTTGGACAAGGTCGACACACGCGGTCTCGCACCGCAGTTGGCTGATGCCGTCAGTCAGGCGGACCTTGTGATCCTCTCGGATTACGGCAAGGGTACCCTGGCCAATATCGAATGGGTCATTTCACATATCCGCAGCACCGGCAAGCGTGTGCTGGTCGACCCCAAGGGCTCAGACTTCAGCCGTTACCGCGGTGCCAGCATGATTACGCCGAACCTGGCGGAGTTCGAGACCGTAGTGGGGCCCTGTGGCAGTGATGAAGAGCTGGCGCGTAAGGGTGAAGCGCTACGTGCCGATCTGGAGCTTGAGGCATTGCTCATCACGCGCAGTGAAAAGGGCATGACACTGATCCGTGAAGGCCATGATCCGCTGCATCTGCCGACCCGTGCTCGTGAGGTCTATGATGTGACGGGTGCTGGAGATACCGTGATTGCCGTGTTGGGACTGGCGCTGGCTGCGGGACACGGCTTTGCAGAAGCGATGACGCTGTCCAACCTCGCGGCAGGGCTGGTGGTTGCCAAGCCGGGTACCGCCACACTGTCGATCGCCGAGCTGTATACGGCATTGCATGGCGACAAGCTGGCCGAGTTCGGCATCATCGATGAGTCGCCACTCGCGCTGGCGGTGCGTGCTGCACAGGCGCGAGGCGAGAAAGTGGTGATGACCAACGGTTGTTTTGACATCCTGCACGCCGGACATGTGGCCTATCTGGAGCAAGCGCGCAAACTGGGTGATCGATTGATCGTGGCGGTCAATGATGATGCTTCGATCAGTCGCCTCAAGGGGCCTACACGGCCGATCAACCCGGTACAGCGCCGTATGCAGGTTTTGGCCGGGCTTGGCGCTGTCGACTGGGTCGTGCCCTTCAGCGAGGACACACCGGCACGATTGATCGAGTCGGTGTTGCCTGACGTGCTGGTCAAGGGGGGAGATTATCGCCCTGACGAAATTGCCGGAGGAGAGGCAGTGATCCGTGCTGGAGGTGAGGTGAAGGTATTGGGCTTCGAGGATGGTGTATCCACGACGGCGATGATTTCCACCATTCTTGATCGCGAGAGCTGATGACTGGTCGCCATGCATGGACACGGCATGCCTATTCGGCGGCGCTGACCCTGCTGTCGCCGCTGATCTGGCAGCGAGTGTGGCGTGAGCAGGTGCCGGGCCGCCCACGGGCCGAGCGTCTGGGTTGCCTTGATCTGCCGGAAGATAACAGGCCACGCCTGTGGCTGCATTGTGCCTCGGTTGGCGAGGTGCTGGCGGCACGTCCACTGATTCGCGAATTGCGCCTCAAGTATTCCGATCATGCACTGGTGGTTTCGACCATGACCGCAACAGGCGCGGAGCGAGTGGCTGCATTGATGGACGATGTGCCTGAAGTGGAAGCCGCCGCCCCGCTGAGTCATGTATTTCTGGCGTTGGATTTCCCCGGTGCCGCACGGCGCTTCATCGAGCGCCTGTCGCCGCAGATGGCGATCTTCTTCGAGACCGAGCTGTGGCCCAATCTGCTGCATGCTTGTGCCCGTCGCCGGATTCCGATAGCGGTGGTCAATGGTCGACTGTCGCCACGTGCCTTTCAGGGCTATCGGCGCCTCAATTGGTTGATGCAACAGAGCCTGTCCTGTGTCGATTGGCTCGCCGCCAAATCCGAGCCTGATGCAGCGCGTTTTCGGGAATTGGGCATGAGCTCGGCACACACCAGCGTAGTGGGCTCGATGAAGTTCGATATTTCCGTCGATGATGGGTCACGGCGCATGGGGCGTGAGTTGCATGCGGCGATTGGACACCGCCCGGTATGGGTGGCGGGCTCCACCCATGCAGGCGAAGACCAGCAGGTACTGCAGGCGCACAGGCGCGTTCGTGAGCGCTTTGCCGATGCGCTGCTGGTATTGGTGCCACGCCACCCTCAGCGTTTCGATGAGGTCGCCAGGCTGTGTCAGGACTCAGGGCTGGTAACAGTGCGCCGTTCTCTGGGGCGCACCCCCAGTGCCAGTGCGGAAGTCTATCTCGGCGATACCATTGGCGAGTTACAGATGCTCTATGGCGCTGCGGATGTGGCTTTTGTCGGTGGCAGCCTGGTGCCGATCGGCGGCCATAACCTGCTGGAGCCCGCAGTGATGGGCGTACCGGTGGTGACAGGAGCGGCTCTGGACAACTTCCTGGATGTCGCTGAGGTATTACGCGATGCGGGAGCGCTGGTCGAGGTTGCGGATGGTGATGAACTTGCCGAGAGAGTGACGGCTCTGCTGGAGGATGTGGAGCAGCGCCAGCGTCTGAGCGAGGCAGCTCTGGCCGTTATCGAGACTCATCGTGGGGCGTTGGCGGCGACGCTCGAAGGGTTGCAAGTGCTGTATCCTCCTCATAGTGATGCCGCTCGCTCGAGTGGATAACACTGCCGCGACTGCGGCTGCCTGTGCAGACAACCGCAGTCGCGGCAACAGGCGTATCAGGTCGCCAGGTGGCGGCTGACCCCATCTTCGGCACCCAACAGCAGTACATCGGCGGGACGCGCGGCGAACAGACCGTTGGTGACAACTCCGACGATAGCGTTGAGACGTGCTTCCATGGCCACTGGGTCATCAATCATGAACTCGTAGCAGTCCAGAATCTGGTTGCCGTTGTCGGTCACCACTCCCTGACGGTAGACCGGGTCTGCGCCCAGCTTGACCAGCTCACGGGCGACGTAGGAGCGTGCCATGGGAATGACTTCAATCGGCAGCGGAAAGTCGCCCAGCTGCTCAACCCGCTTCGAGGCGTCGGCAATGCAGATGAAGGTCTTGCAGCAGGCGGCAACGATCTTCTCGCGAGTCAGCGCGGCGCCCCCGCCTTTGATCATGTGTAAGTGAGCGTTCACTTCGTCTGCGCCATCGATATAGACAGGCATAGTGCCGACCTCATTGAGCTCGAAGACATCGATGCCATGGCCCTTGAGGCGCTGTGCACTGGCTTCGCTACTGGCGACTGCACCGCGGAAGTCGCTACGCAGTTCCGCCAGCCGATCGATGAAGAAGTTGGCGGTTGATCCGGTGCCGATACCGATCACGATGTCCTTGCCCAGCATCGGGCGGACCTCTTTGATGGCTGCAGCAGCAACGGCGTCCTTGAGTTCGTCCTGAGTCATGATGAGCTCGCAGTGGAATGGGGGCAGTGGAATAAATCTTCAAACAGCGAACCGCTGTCGCGGTCGCCCATTATAGAGGAAGCAGAGCGGTGTCTTGTAGGAGTCCGCATTTCAGTGCATCGGGCGCATCACGCCGACGTGTCGCTGGACGGCTGGGGCATCTGAATGCTAACAATAGGGGCTTTTGTCGCTTTCCCTTACCTCGTTCCTACCTCGCTGGACGCCTCGAATGCTAGAAGCTACCGTCAAGAAGATTCTCCAGGCCCGGGTCTATGATGCCGCCCGGGAAACGCCGATCTCTCCGGCGCTCATGCTGTCACGCCGCTTCAACAATCAGATTCTGATCAAGCGTGAGGATCTTCAGCCGGTTCACTCCTTCAAGATTCGTGGTGCCTACAACAAGATGGCGCAGCTCAACGACGAACAGAAGAGTCGTGGTGTGATCGCCGCCTCGGCGGGCAATCATGCCCAGGGGTTGGCCATGGCGGCGAGACAGATGGGCGTCAAGGCGATCATCGTCATGCCGCGCATCACGCCTGAGATCAAGGTTGCTGCGGTGCGTGGCTGGGGAGCGAAGGTAGTGCTCAAGGGCGATGCCTTTGCTGCTGCCGCCGAGCATGCCGCCGAGCTGGTCAAGGAGCACGGCTATACCTATATCCCACCGTTTGACGATATCGACGTGGTGGCGGGTCAGGGCACCGTGGCGATGGAGATTCTACGCCAGCACAGTGGCCCGATTGATGCGGTGTTCGTGCCGGTCGGTGGGGGCGGGCTTATTGCCGGCATGGCGGCCTATATCAAGTACTTGCGTCCGGATATCAAGGTAATCGGTGTCGAGTCCGAGGACAGTGCTTGCCTCAAGGCGGCACTGAACGCGGGTAAGCGCGTGACGCTGGATCAGGTTGGAGTGTTTGCTGAAGGGGTGGCGGTAGCTCAGATCGGCAAGGTTCCATTCGATCTGTGTCGAGACCTGATCGATGATGTCATCACCGTCAATACCGACGAGATGTGTGCGGCGGTCAAGGATATCTTCGATGACACCCGTGCGGTGTCGGAAACCTCCGGTGCTCTGTCACTGGCCGGGCTCAAGAAGTATATCCAGCAGACCGGCGTCGAAAACCAGACGCTCATCTGCGTCAATTCCGGTGCCAATACCAACTTCGACCGTCTGCAGCATATCGCCGAGCGCACCGAACTGGGCGAACAGCGCGAGGCGATACTCGCCGTGACCATTCCGGAGCGTCCGGGCAGTTTCAAGAAATTCTGTCGCACCATCGGCAAGCGTATGGTCACCGAGTTCAATTACCGCTACGCCGACGCCGAGAGTGCCCACATCTTTGTCGGTATTCAGGTCAAGCCAGGCGGTGAAGACCGCCAGGCAGTGATCGACAAACTGGTCGAGGCGGGATATCCGGTCGAGGACCTTACCGATAACGAGTTGGCCAAGCTGCACATTCGCCACCTTGGCGGGGGGCGACCTCAGTCACACTTCGAGGAAGAGGTCTATCGCTTCGAATTCCCCGAGCGCCCCGGGGCACTGATGAATTTCCTCACTCACTTGCCGCAGGACTGGAATATCTCACTGTTCCATTACCGCAACCATGGTGCTGCCTATGGCCGTGTGTTGGTCGGCATGCAGTTGCCCAATGGAGATCGCAATCACGTCGAGGAGCACTTCGACGAGATTGGTTACCGGTACTGGAAGGAAAGCGATAATCCCGCTTATCGCTTGTTCATGGCCTAGCGCCAGTTGCTGGTATAGAGCCCAGCTTATCTCGGGATCAGCTCGCCCGCGTTGCCGACGTGTGCGAGCTGCGGGGAAGTAAGCACTCTGTAACGGTGTTGCGCCGTCTTTGCGTGGCGTAAAGTCGTCCTCATCTGAAAGAACTTGCCGACAAAGGCCAGGGAATTTTGCTGAACGTGTTACAAGCTGTAGCATCTTGCCAGTAACGGGCGTATCCTTCGCGTGCGAGTGCTGACTTACTTGGGAACACTTGAGCTAAAGCGGTTCTACGCCGTTTCAGCCTGTCTGCATGTGATGTTTGTCATATAGCAAGTGTGGGCCTATAGTCTGAATCAGTTGTTGCAATGTCATGATATAAATCGACAACCTGAATAGTAAATGTGTGGCCATTAATGGCCATGTAAGGGAGCAAGTAATGAAACGCAAGCCTGATCTTGTTGCGGCACTGGTACTGGTGTTTGGTATCGGCGTTGTGGCGACCGGCTACGCACAAGCTCTGGTGGGCGGCTAGGCTCACCCAGCTTCCTGCAGTGTTGGGAACCGATATGATGCCAGGTGGCATCAGGGGGCTTTGACACTGTGTGGATATCGCTAAATCGATAATAAATGTATTAGCGACAATTTACGAACAGCGTTCTCTAAATCAGCTATTTTATCCGGCCGTCCTATGTGACGGCCGGATTGCGTTTGACTCTCAATATATGATGTCTTGATGCCGCTTCATGATTTGCGGCGCTGGGGTCTTATAACTTGAGTATCACTGACAATGGCATCAAGAGGCACGTCCCAGCTGGCTACCGGGAGTGAATCGACGTGCTGAACCTCATGGGCCAGTCCGATCAGTTTGGGACGTGGCCCACCAGCGTCCCGCTGCGGATGCGTGAAGGCCAGGGTGCGGTCGTAGAATCCGCCTCCCATGCCAATGCGCTGGCCCTGGTCGTCGAAACCCACCAGTGGTAGCAGGATCACATCCAGTGCCCAGGCAGGCCGACGGCGCGCACGGTGAGCACCGAAGCGAGTCGCTGGTTCGGCAATGCCGAAACGGTTGCGAATCATCGGTGTTCGCGCGTCATAGCGTACAAACCACAGGGCGTTATCCGCGAGAGGCCGAAGCACTGGAAGATAGGCGCGGGCATTGCGCTGGCTCAGCCAGGAAAGTAGTGGCACGGGATCGATTTCTCCGTCATTGGGCAGGTAAAGTGCCACATGACGGGCTGAAAGCATCTCGGGGAGGCAGCGTAGCTGTCGACACAACTGCTGACTGGCATGGCGCTGTTCGGCCGAACTGAGCTGGCGTCGACGCTGGCGAAGAAGACGACGCAGCTGTGCGCGAGTCAGGGTGCTATGTTCGGTATCGCTGCACCTGGTGGAACAGGATTGGGTTGCGGTGTGTTCGGATGCCGTATTGACGGTTGTTCCGAGATTGTCTGTTACGCGGATACTGCTCATGACAGGAGTTCCCCAGAATGCCGCTGTCGTTCTGGCCCTTGAACCCAGCGGTTCAAGGTGGGTGGCCGCAGCCAGACCGTCAGGCTTTCCGTCGCACGGACATGCACACGGGCCTGGCTAGCATATGGCCCCCTGGGTACTGCTCATAGGCTCGAGGGACGATAAACGACTGGCGCGCACCCCAGGGAACACCAACATTCTATCAGACCGGAAGGCGGGCCCAAAGACAAACTCACGTGCTTACGTGAAAACCAGGACCTGGGCGCAATTGGCTCAGCTGCGCTGAGGTGCGTCGACCAGGGCCTTCTCCAGACGTTCGCTCAATTCGTTGACACTCTGTTCTCCAGCCAGCTTCTCGTCACGCAGCTCGAGTAGCTCGTTGGCCAGGTTGAGCGCGGCCATGATAGTCACTTTCTCACGGTCGATGATCTTGCCTTGAGAGTGAATGCCTTGCAGCGCACGATCCAGATAGCGTCCTGCGCGCTCCAGCTTGTCCTTCTCCTCTGCCGAGCAGGCAAAGGTATAAGTGCGCTCGAGAAGAGATATTTCTGTCTTGTGACGAGAGGAATCGGTCATGGCTGGCTCCGGGGGACTGCGGAAATATCAATCAACAACGTTGATCAACTTTCCGACGGAAGAGCAGGAACGCAGCGCGAGCGGTTGGCAATGCGTTACCATTCTATACATGAGGAGGCTGACAAACGGTCAGCGCAGCGGTTTGTCATCAACCTCAACGAATGCCAGTCACTATAAGAGAGCCCCGAGCAGGTGGTCAATGTCATTCCCGCCCGCCGTGCTGGGGTTCCAGCGAGATATATCATGTCACTGATCAGCGAACGCCAGGATTTTTCTACCCTTGCCGACGTCTTTCTGCTGCATGGCAGCATGCAATCCCCGGCCTTTCTCGATGGTCGTCTGTGCGCCGGATTGGCGTTGCGTGACCTGAGTGCTGAAGCATGGCTGGGCGAAATCTGCATCAGCCTTGGTGTCGAACAGCCTCGCGATGAAGCGAGTGCCGAGCGCCTTCTGGGCTGGCGCCGTCAGACTCTGGATGCACTGTCCAGCAGCGAGCTGAATTTCGAACCGTTGTTGCCGGATGAGATGTTCTCGCTTGCTGAGCGTGCTCAGGGCCTCAAGGAGTGGACGCTGGGCTTTCTCGAAGTGGTCGAGGATGCGGGAGAGGAGCCGCGCAAGGCCTGGTCATCGGCGTTGCGAGAAGCGGTCGAGGACCTGGCTGGCCTTGCCGCAATGGAAACCGATATTGACGATAGCAGCGAGAACGAGAATGACCTCTTCGCTCTGACGGAACATGCACGGATGGCCGCCATGTTGCTGTATACCGAGCAGCATCCGGGGCGTCCCCAGGTTGAAGAGGTCGATGAGAATCCTGGCCCGGTTCATTGACGTCGGGCTTGTCGAAGCCGAGTGGGTCAGGGCCAGGTGGCAGCTATTGGTAGGGCAGTGTATGCAGAATAACCAATTAGCAAGCTAATTAAATATCGATTACGTAATGGTTTTACAGGATACGATAATGGCTCAGCAGAATGGTGCGACGCCATCGGCAGCAACACCTGAAGCAGCACCGCTAGAAAACGGTGAGGCCACCAATGGTGCGGCTTTTAGCGGAGAGGCCCGTCGCGTAGATGTCGCTATCATTGGCGGTGGGTTGGTGGGTGCCAGTCTCGGTGTGGCCCTGGCTGGAGTGGTCGACACCCATGGCCTGAGTGTAGCCGTTATCGAAGCGGCCGCACTGGGCAAGCACGGCTCACCGGAGAGCTGGCAGCCGAGCTTCGATGCGCGCGCCAGTGCGATTGCCACGGGTTCTGCTGCGCACTTCGAGACACTGGGTGTGTGGTCGGACATGGAGCGTGAGGCCAGTCCGATTTCGTTGATTCATGTCAGCGAGCGCGGGCGCCTTGGGGCGACTCGCCTACGCGCAGAAGAGTTGAGTGTGCCTGCGTTGGGCTACGTAATTCCCAACGCCTGGATGGGGCTGGTGCTGCACCGACATCTGGCGGATCTGCCGCTGGAATGGCACTGCCCAGCAAGCGTCGAACAGATCGTACCGATTGCCGGTGGCCACCGGCTGACCCTCTCCAGCGGTGAGGTGCTCGAAGCGGGGTTGACGGTGCTTGCTGATGGAGGGCGTTCGGGCCTCAAGGAGGCGCTGGGTATCACCAGCGAAGCGACGCCATACGATCAGGTTGCGTTGATCGCCAATATCGCAGTAAGTCGCCCGCATCGGGGCGTCGCTTATGAGCGTTTTACAGCGGAAGGGCCCATGGCACTGTTGCCGCTACCCGGACAGGCCATGGAGTTGGTGTGGACGCATCCAGCAGGTACTGAGCAGCGGCGTCTCGAGTTGTCCGACAAGGCATTTCTCGACGAACTGCAGAGCAGCTTCGGTGATCGTGCAGGAGGCTTTCTCAAGGTGGGCAGCCGTCATGCCTATCCTCTGTCACTGGTGCAGGCGCATGAGACCGTTCGGCCAGGACTGGCTGTGCTCGGCAATGCGGCGCATGCTCTCCACCCGGTCGCTGGTCAGGGCTTCAATCTTGCCCTGCGCAGCGTCATGGACCTGGTAGAGGCGATCGAAAACGGGCTCGATGCTGGGGAGGTGCCAGGCAGCCCTGCGACGATGCACGATTTCGAGACACGTCGTGACCGTGATCGGCGTAACGTGATTCGTTTCAGTGACGGCTTGATCCGGCTGTTCGGGATCGACCAGCCCTGGTTGTCTCATGCCCGCGCGGCTGGGCTGATCGGCCTCAATCTTGCCGGTCCGCTGCGTCGTGCACTGGCCAGGCGCGCCATGGGCAGCGAGCGTTGACCGGGGTACTGTTCGATAAACCTCTTCTGCTCAATAACCCACTTCTGCAAGGCAGGATTTCGTCATGTTTATCATTTCATTGACCTATACGCGGGAACTCAGCGAGGTAGAGGCGCAGATGGCGGCGCATATCGAGTACCTCGATCACTATTATGCCGCTGGTGTCTTTGTTGCATCGGGACGTAAGGTACCTCGTACAGGAGGAGTGATTCTTGCGGTGGCCGAGAGTCTTGAGGCAGTGGAGCAGATCGTGGCCCAGGACCCGTTCTGTATTCACCAGCTGGCCGAGGCCGAGATCATCGAGTTTACTGCCTCGCGGACCTCGCCGGAGTTGACGGCGTTGCTGCCCTGAGCAGGGAGTTCGGATGACCGTGGAGACAGAGCATATGCAGCAGGACGTACTGGGCCATCAGCAGCATGATGTGGTGGTGGTTGGTATCGGTATGGTGGGTGCGACGCTGGCTGTTCTGCTGGGACGTGAAGGCCTGTCGGTAGCGATGGTTGATCCGCGTCCCGATGCGTTGGCGTTGGAGAGTGTCGGCGAAGGTCTACCATCGCCGAGAGTCAGCGCCCTGACCCCGGTTTCCCAGCGCCTGCTTGAAGGCCTGGGTGTCTGGCCCCTGATCAGCGCACGGCGCGCCACACCGTATACGGCTATGCAGGTATGGGATGGCGAAGGCTCGGGCGATATCCGCTTTCGTGCAGACCAGGCGGGAGTGCCGGTGCTCGGGCATATCGTCGAGAACGACGTGGTGCTGGCCGCGCTGGAATCACGATTGGCGCAGATGCCCAATGTCACAAGGTTGTATGGGCAGCGTGTCGCCTCGCTGGGTGATGACCCCGAGTCACCACAGGTAGCGCTCGAGAGTGGTGCACGGCTGAACGCCTCGCTGATTGTTGCCGCCGATGGTGCACGTTCACCATTGCGCGACATGGCCGGTATTGCGATCAGCGAGCGTGATACCGGCCATCATGCACTGGTTACTACGGTCCGCACTGCGCATCCTCATGCCGCTACAGCGCGTCAGGCTTTTCTGGCGACTGGCCCGCTGGCGTTCCTGCCGTTGACGGTAGAGGGCGATAGCCACTACTGCTCGATCGTGTGGTCGACATCGCCGCAGCACGCCGCGCGGCTGACAACACTGGCCCGGGAAGCTGTGGCTGAGGAATTGGCGCAGGCCTTCGACCATCGGCTGGGTAAGGTGGAAGTGCTGGATGACGTCCACGGCTTCCCGCTGAGTCAGCGGCATGCCGAACGCTATTATCTGCCTGGACTGGTGCTGATTGGTGACGCAGCCCATAGCATCCACCCCTTGGCAGGTCAGGGTGTAAATCTTGGCTTGATGGATGCGGCGGTACTTGCCGAAGAACTGCTGCAGGCCCGCCAACGAGGCTGTGAGCCAGGTGAGGAATGGCAATTGGCACGCTACCAACGGAGGCGACGCGGCGACAACGCCTCGATGCTGGCACTGATGGACGGATTTCGTCTGTTGTTCGGCGCACGCCATCCAGCGCTGACATTGGCACGTAACCTCGGTCTTTCCGGCGTCAACCGCCTCAGCCCGCTAAAGCGTCTGATCATGCAGCAGGCAACTGGGCAGCGGGGGCACCTACCTCACTCCTGCCGGTGAGTTGCTGGCTGGCTCTGACCACCAAAGCAAACGGCCCGAGTCCTGTGACTCGGGCCGTTCATGTTGCTGGGTAGGTCGGGACGGGTCTAGCGTTGTCCGATAACGTTCAGTGCCTTGAGCAGATTAAGCGCTTCACCCAATTGATAGTCATCGGTGAGGCGTTCGCTGCGAGAATCTGCTGCATCCTCGATGTTGTTGCCGAGGTGACCGGAAAGATCGGATTCGCGAACGCGCAGGTTGCTCTGTTCTGCCACTTGCAGGCGTCCTCGGACCACTTCGACATCCGGTTCGATACCTTGAGCCTGGATCGAGCGGCCATTGGGCGTGTAGTAGAGCGCGGTGGTGAGCTTGAGGCCCTCGCCATTGCCCAGCGGCATGATCTGCTGGACGGAGCCCTTGCCAAAGCTCTCGGTACCCATGATCACTGCACGACGCTGGTCCTGGAGCGCGCCGGCAACGATCTCCGCGGCTGAAGCGCTACCACCATTGATCAGCACGACCAGCGGCACATTGGGCTCGGCGGTGCGTGGTGTCGCCGAGAAACTCATCTGGCTATCCGGCAGACGGCCCTCGGTATAAACGATAAGTCCTTGACTGACAAAGGCATCGACTGCATCGACAGCTGCCTGTAGTACGCCGCCGGGGTTATTGCGCAGATCGAGCACCAGGCCGGAAAGTGGTCCATCCTCACGCAACTCGTCCAGTGCATCCACGACCTGGCTGCCGGTACGTGACTGGAACTGGCTGATGCGCAGATAGCCGTAGCCGGGCTCGAGTATTTCGCTCTTGACGCTCTCGGTGCGAATGATTTCTCGTGTCACGGAAATAGTCCGCGGTGAACCCCCTCCGGCGCTGACGACCGTAATCTGAATACTGGTACCGGGTTCGCCGCGCATCAGGTCCACCGCATCCTGCAGATTCATGCGATCCGTCGGGGTATCGTCGATGCGTAGAATGGTATCGCGAGCCTGCAGACCCGCGCGTTCCGCAGGGGTGTCATCAATGGGAGTGATGACCACCAACTGGCCATTCTCCATGCCGACCTCGATGCCGATGCCACCAAATTCGCCCTCGGTGGTCTCACGGAGGTTCTCGTAGGCGTCGCGATCAAGATAGGCGGAGTGTGGGTCGAGCTCGCTGAGCATGCCGCGCATGGCATTCTTGAGCAGCGTGGCGTCATCGACATCCTCGACGTAGCCGCGCTTGATGCGCTCGAAGACCTCGGAGAATGCCTGGATCTCCGCTACGGGTAGATTATCGTCAGCGGTGCTCTGAGCCATGGCTTGACCGGGCAGCGCCATGACAAGGGCAAGCATCAGCACGATAGCTGGGCGTAGCCCGAAGTCACGAGACCGGAGTCTCAAGGGCGACAGCTTTACAGACAACAGGTTGAGACGCAGGAAGCCTGGAATAGCGGCGAAAGGGTGGGTCATGCTGTCTCCGCGGCGCATTGGACAAGACCCACAGCATAGCCCGCAGTTGTGGGCGATGAAAATGGCCGATAGCAGATTGGCTGAATCCAGAGGGTTGCTTCAGCGCCGCGCAATCCAGCTCTGGGGGTTGATGGGTTCTCCACCGCGGCGAACCTCGAAGTAAAGCCCCGGACTCGAGCGGCCACCGCTATCGCCGACGCGGCCTAGTGTCTGGCCGGTCTCGATACGACTGCCGACTCCGGCATCAAATTGCTGCAGATGCGCGTACAGCGTCATCACGTGGTCGCCGTGATCGACGATCAGCAGGTTACCGAAGCCGCGCATCCAGTCGGCGAACACGACTCGTCCGGTGTGTACTGCCTTGACCGCGGTACCTGCAGGGGCCTGAATCAGGATGCCATTGCGATGTACTCCGCGTCCCTGATGAAAGCGCGACAGCATGTTGCCTTGCACTGGCCAGGGGAGATCACCGCGGGTGCGTTCGATATTGGTTGAGGGCAGCGGCTGGTCGAGGTTGGCTATTGCTTCCTGAACCTCTCGCAACACCCGTTCGGCATGGGCGCGGTCCTGGCTGAGCGCCTCGATACGTGAGGCCTCGGTGTCATAGCGTTGGTTCAGGTCTGAGAGTAGCGCCTGACGCTCTTGAGTCTGCTCGGCGAGCTGCTGGCTACGGCCCTGCAGTTCCGAGGCCAGTTCATCGAGGCGTTGTTGGCGGCTATCCAGTTGGCGTCGGTTCTCGGCCAGTTGCCGATCCAGTTCCGCCAGCGTTTCGATACGGGTGTTGCGGGCCTGGGACAGATGATTGAGGTAGGACTGCAGGCGATCCAGGCGTGCTGGATCATCCTGGTTCAACAGTAGTTTGAGCTGCGGTGTGCGACCGAGGCGATAGAGCGCATTGAGCTGGCGGGCCAGCGCGGCCTGTTGGGCTTCGCGTTCTGTCTCCATGGCACTACGGCGCTGTTCAAGCTCAGCAATGTCCTGGCTCAGCTGACGGCGTTCGGTCTGAATCTGATCCAGTTGACGATTGGTGTCGGCCAATTGGCTTTCGACGGCTTTCAGTTCGTCGCTGGCCTCATCGCGAGCATCGTCAGTTGCGGTCAGCGCCTGGTTGGCTCGTTGGATGCGTTTGCCGATCGCATCGAGCTGAGCCCGGGCTTCGCTCTCGCTGGGAGTCGCCTGGGCCTGGTTGATCACCAGCGGAGTCGACACAGATGCCGGCAGGGGGGCTCCTCCCAGCCATAGGCCAAGGCCTAGACTGGCGATCAGCAGGTGGCGAGATACGACGCAGCACCGGCGAGAGGCCGGTGCTGCGAGGCGCAGATCTGATGATGATGTTTGGCTGCAGCGGCTCACGACAGAGTGATCAACACCTCGCCAGTCATATCCTCTGGCACGTCCTGCTGCATCATGGTCAGTAGCGTCGGTGCCAGGTCGCACAGACGACCGTCATCGCGTAGCTGGGCGTCTTGAGCGCCGACATAGATCAGCGGCACCGGGAAGGTGGTATGCGCTGTCTGAGGGTTGCCCGTCACCGGGTGCACCATCTGCTCTGCGTTGCCGTGGTCAGCCGTCACCAGGCAGGAACCGCCAGCGCGTTCGATGGCCTCGACCACCCGGCCGACGCACTTGTCGACGGCTTCGATAGCGGCCTTCGCGGCATTGAAGTCGCCGGTATGCCCGACCATGTCGCCGTTGGCATAGTTGCAGATAATCAGGTCGAAGCTGCCGGCATCGATGGCATCTACCAGCTTGTCGGTCAGCTCGTAGGCGCTCATCTCAGGCTTTTCGTCGTAGGTCTTGACGTCCTGCGGAGAGGGCACCAGTACCCGAGTCTCACCGTCGAATTCCTGTTCTCTGCCACCGGAGAAGAAGAAGGTGACGTGAGCGTATTTCTCGGTTTCGGCGATGCGCAGCTGAGTCAAGCCGCGCTTTTCCATGATCTCACCCAGGGTGTTGGTCAGCTCGACCGGCGGGAAAGCCGAAGGCGCAGGGATATCCGCCGCGTATTGGGTCAGCATCACCATGCCATCGGCGGCAAGTGTCGGGTGGGCCGTGCGCTGGAAACCGTCGAAGTCCTCGAGCACGATGGCACGTGCCAGTTCGCGTGCGCGGTCGGCGCGGAAGTTGAGGAACAGCACAGCATCGCCGTCCTCAACAGTGGTTCCATTGCCGGAGGGGCGTACGCTGGTAGCGGCGACAAATTCATCGCTCTCGCCACGCTCGTAAGCAGCATCGAGGCCCGCTTCGGCAGAGCTGGCGGTATGTTCGCCATGGCCCTCGGTGATCAGGCGGTAGGCCTTCTCCACACGGTCCCAGCGGTTATCACGATCCATGGCGAAGTAACGGCCGATGATCGAGGCGACGTAGCCGTTTTCGGCACCGACCAGCTCGGACAGCTTGGCATTGACTCGCTCGATGGAAGGGCGAGCACTCTTCGGAGCGGTATCGCGGCCGTCGAGAAAGCCGTGCAGATAGATGCGCCTGGCACCGCGACGCGCAGCCATTTCGGCGACCGCCAGCAGGTGGTCCTCATGGCTATGCACGCCACCCGGCGACAGCAGGCCCAGCAGATGTACGGCCTTGCCGGCAGCGACTGCCGCATCGATAGGTGCAGTCAGTACCGCATTGGTATCCAGCTCACCATCCTTGATGGCCTTGGTGATGCGCGTGAAGTCCTGATAGACGATACGGCCAGCGCCGAGATTCATGTGGCCGACTTCTGAATTACCCATCTGGCCGTCGGGCAGGCCAACGTAGCCGCCGTCGGTATGAATCAGAGTATGCGGGCGCTCCAGCCACAGGCGGTCCATGTTCGGGGTATCGGCGGCAGCGATGGCGTTGGCGGTGGAATCCTCGTTGTGGCCATAGCCGTCGAGAATGATCAGCGCCACCGGGCGCGGTGCAGTCGCGGTGTCCGTCATGCGGAATTGCCTCTAGTCGTGGAATGACGCCCGGCACCCTTCTTGCGCTGCCAGGATCTGCCTCGATGTGGCAGTGGTGCTGGTGGCGTGGGATGTTTTCCGGAGGCCATGGGTTAACGCTGGTGCCATGCGCAACGAGCCGCCACCTCCTGTTCAGGATACTGGTTCAGGACACTGGACCAGGGCAGGGGTCGCGAGTCGCTTTTCCTTACGGCATCATATCCCAGGGTGGCGTCAGACGTCATGCCCACACTGTTGTGGAATCGCCACCTTCCTCGACCGACTCCGTTACACGAGACAGGGCGAGGCTCGTGTATACTGGGCGCCCACCGAGTCAGCGATGTTGACCGAGCCCAATTTCAGCACCCGACAAGAGTTAGCCGACCCCATGATCGATCAGCTGTTCGAATTTGTGCAGAATCACCCATTGCTGGTAGCGGCCTTCGCCGCCGTACTGACCGCATGGCTCATCTATGAGCTGCGCAACGCCAATGCCGGAGGAGTGACAACCAGTGAGGCCACTCAACTGGTCAACCGCGAAGAAGCGGTTATCCTCGATATCCGCGACAAGAATGACTTCAAGGCGGGACATATCGCCGGTGCGCGCAATATTCCTCAGAGCAGCCTTGATTCCCGGATGGCGGAGCTCGACAAGTTCAAGTCGGTACCTGTCATCGTTGTGTGCAAGCACGGCCAGAGTTCAGGCGCCGTTCAGGCCAAGCTGAAGAAGGCGGGTTTCGAGCGCACGCTCAAGATGCGTGGCGGCATGACCCAGTGGCAATCTGATAGTCTGCCTATCGTCAAGAAGTGAGGCCAGGCTCGTAGACAAGGTGAGAGCAGACAGGCGAGGGCTGAAAGCGCATGGCGCGTCCTTGATCATGCATGAGCATCATCACTGTAATGCTCTGGCCGTATTTATGCAGTGCTCACGGCAACAAAAATTCACGGGAATACAAGGAATTCTCTCATGGCAGAAGACAACAAAGGCAACGCTGACGCACAGGCGGCAGGTCAGCAGGAAAAGCCGCAGCTGCAGTTCGCTGTGCAGCGCATCTACGTCAAGGATATTTCCTTCGAGGCGCCGAATTCTCCGGCCGTTTTTGCCCAGCAATTCAAGCCCAAGGTCGGCCTCGACATTGATACCAACAGCAGCAAGGTGGCAGACGATCTGTATGAGGTCGTGATCAAGGTCACTGCCCAGGTCACGCATGCTGAAAGCGGCACAACCTGCTTTCTCGCCGAAGTACAGCAGGCTGGCCTGTTCCGTATTTCCGGTATCGAAGGCGACCAGTTGGATCACACTCTGGGTGCGTTCTGCCCCAATGTGTTGTTCCCTTACGCACGCGAGTGCGTCGACAACCTCGTCAACCGGGGTGGTTTCCCGCCGCTGATGCTGGCGCCGGTCAATTTCGAGGCCCTGTACCTGCAGAAGAAGCGCAAGGATGCAGAGTCTGCTGAACAGGCACCGACCGCACACTGATGATGGACGCTGAATTTCAAGGCCCCCGCATCCACGTCGCCGCCGCGCTTGTCGCCGGCGGCGACGTCGTTCTGCCTGAGGGTCCAGCGCGCCATGTGGGCCGCGTGCTGCGTCTCGGACCTGGCGCACCGCTGGTGCTGTTCGATGGTGCCGGGCGAGAGGCTGCCGCTGTGCTCAGCGAGGTCGAGCGCAAGCGGGTCACTGCGAAGATTGTCACCGTGCGTGCTGGTCGCGGTGAATCACCGCTGGCCGTGCATCTGGGTCAGGCGATCTCCAAGGGCGACCGCATGGATTACGCCATCCAGAAGGCGGTCGAGCTCGGAGTATCGACGATAACGCCGCTGTATACCGAGCATGGCGATGTGCGCCTCAAGGGTGATCGTGAAGAGAAGAAGCTCGCCCATTGGCAGGCCGTTGCCGTCAGCGCCTGTGAGCAATGTGGCCGCGCCACGGTTCCCGAGGTTCAAGCACCGCAATCGCTGGATGTTTGGCTCGCCGCACGTGATGAGCCGCTGCGTCTGGTGTTGCACCCCGGCACCCCCGGCGCGCTCGAAAGAGCCGAGTCAGTATCCTCGGCCTGTGTGCTGATCGGCCCCGAAGGTGGGCTGTCGGCGCGTGAAGTGGCGGCTGCCGAGCAATCCGATTTCGCCGCCCTGACCCTCGGACCGCGCATTCTGCGCACCGAAACCGCCCCTGTGGTGGTACTGAGCCTGTTGCAGGCGCGCTTCGGCGACCTGGGCTGAAAGCCGGGTTTTTTGCAACTGTCACCACTATCTCAAATACAGTCTCAACCCGCTTCAAGCACGGCGTGCAGAAACTGTTGAGTGCGTTCCTGTTGTGGTGAGTCGAGCAATTGCCTGGGCGGACCTTGTTCGCAGATTCTACCGCCGTAGAAGAAGCACACCCGATCCGAGAACTCCCTGGCAAAGCCCATCTGGTGAGTCACCATCAGCATCGTTAGATCGTGTTCCCGGCCGATATTACGGATCACCTCCAGTACCTCGCCCACCAGTTCAGGATCGAGCGCCGAGGTGACTTCGTCGAACAGCATGATCTTCGGGCGCATGGCCAGTGCACGAGCGATGGCAACGCGCTGTTGTTGCCCGCCCGACAGGTGGGCCGGGTAGTGGCCTTTCTTCTCCGACAGACCAACCATATCCAGCAACTCAGCAGCGCGAGTCTCGGCTTCAGCGCGCGACATGCCCAATGCGCCGATGGGCGCTTCGATGCAGTTCTGCATGGCGGTCATATGCGGGAAGAGATTGAACGACTGGAAGACCATACCTATGTTGCTGCGAACCTCGCGGATATGGGCGGGCGAGGCGGGCACCAGGCTATCTCCTTGATGCATATGGGTCAGCGGTTCGCCGCCGACCCAGATAACGCCATCGTCAATGTCCTCCAATGTCATCAACATGCGCAGCACGGTGGTCTTGCCGGATCCTGACGGGCCGATGATCGATACCTTCTCGCCCTGGGCGATATCGAGATCGAGAGAATCCAGCACGATATTGTCGCCGTAGCGCTTGGACACCTTGTCGAAACGAATCATGGGGTGGTTCATGTCGCTCTCCCTATCGGTTGCGGCTGATCTTGCATGGCGCTGTGTAGTGCGCTGCATGAAAGGCGCAGTGCTTATTGTTGGTTGGCCTGCTGCTCGGAGGCATGCATATAACGATTCATGGTTCGTTTGATGTTGAGTTGGGCGATAACCCCTACCGATTGCATATCGTCCGCTTCGATGGCCTGCAGGATCATGGCGATCTCTTCTCGGGTGGCTTGTACCACTTCGTTCCAGTCGAGATTAGGCACTTTCATCAGCCAGATTCGAGTGGTCAGGAAGAACAGTCGCTCTAGCGTCTCCTTGAGTGCACGGTTACCGACCAGGGTGGTCATCTCGAGGTAATAATCGATATTCAACTGGGCGAGTCTGCGCAGGTCGGGCTTGTCCATGAGCGCATCGATACTGGCTAACGTCTCGCGTAGCCGCTGGGTGTTTTCCGCTGTCGGTTGTCTGGGTTGCAGGCGGCCGATCAGGGGCGATAGCTCAATGCGTAGTTCATAGACTTCTGCGAGAAAATCAGATGGCAGAGTGGTAACGAAGGTCCCGTTGCCGTGCTGTGTCTCGATCAAGCCTTCAGTCTCCAGTCGAGTCAGAGCCCGACGCACGGGGGTGCGGCTGACGCCGAACTCCTGCGCCAACTCGGCTTCGTTGATACGTGAGCCGGGAGGGAAGTCGAGCATACAGATGCGGCTGCGTATCTCGAGATAGATAAACTCGAGCCGTTCTTCCTTGATCGAGCGCTTTCTGTGGTTGGCTGCTGTATTCATGGCCGTTTGTCGATGCTCATGGTGTTGGGGCATTGCTGCATGGGCGCCGCAGTGCGAAGGCATGGTTATATGGCGCGCTGCTGGAGGGGGCGGTCCTGTATCGACATCCGCCGTTCCAGACTGCGTACCAGTGTTGCCGATATCACGCTACAGACAAGAAAGAACAGTCCGACAATGGTGATCGGCTCGATATAGCGGAAGGTATCTGAGCCGATGAACAGTGATTGCTGCATGATCTCGACGACTGCAACGCTCGACAGCAAAGGTGTTTCCTTGAACAGGGAAATCAAGTAGTTCCCGAACGACGGAATCACCGGTGGGATGGCTTGAGGCAGGATGATCCGCCGGTACATCTGAATGCGTGACATCTGTAAGGCGGTGGCGGCCTCCCATTGCCCACGGGGAACTGAGTTGATCCCCGCGCGGAAGGCTTCTGCACAGTAGGTGCTGTAGTGCATGCCCAGTCCGATGACCCCGGTCATCAAGGCCGGCATGGTAATACCGTACTTGGGCAGGATCAGAAACAGCACGAACAGTTGCACCAGCAATGGTGTGCCGCGAATGACCTCGATGAACCAGGTAGCAGGAACTCTCAGTAGTGCGAAGGGCGACATCTTCGCCAGGGCGAGGATCAGCCCCAACACCATGGCCAGCACGAAGCTGATAAGCGTCGCCTGGAGGGTAATGACGGCCCCCTCGGCGAGCATTGGTAGTGTCGATAGTGCGAAACCCCAATCGAAGACCATGATATCAACCTCCCACTTTTTTCATGCTGATCATGAAAGTACGCTCCAGCCACCGAAACAGAATGCTGATCAACATGGCTAGACCGAAATAGGCAGCCAGCACCATGGAGAAGATGGTTACTGTCTCACCGGTGACCTGGTCAAGCTGGTAGGCCTCGAAGGTCAGATCGGAGATGGTGATGAAGGACACCAGTGAGGTGCCCTTCAATAGCTGAACCATCAGTGTTGCGTAGGGTGGAATCATGACCACCACGGCCTGGGGCATGATCACGCGACGAAAGGCACGGAAGTTCGACAGATTCAGCGCCGTACTGGCTTCCCACTGCCCCTTGGGTACGGCCTTGATGGCGCCGCGCACGATCTCACTGCCATAGGCACCGTAGTTCAGCGAGATGCCGAGAATTCCCACGGTCAGTGGGTCGAGATAGATACCGAAATGGGGAAGCACATAGAACAGCCAGAACAGCTGAACCAGCAGCGAGCTGCCACGGAAGAACTCCGAATAGGTGATGGCGACGCCTTTCAGCAGTGCTGAGCGGGAGGATTTGGCAACACCTGCCATGACGGCAATGATGATCGAGATGATCGCAGAGGCCATGGCAATCAGAACGGTAGTGAAGAAGCCGTCCATCAGTTTGGGAAAGAAGATCGCGAACTGGTCATGTACTGCCAGGGCGGCACCCGCGATACACCCGGCAAACCCCACGGCGAATACGGCTTCGGACCTTCGAGTCAGACGCTCATCCATTGCAGCCTCCACAGAAAAGACTTAGCGAGCTATCAAGGCGCATCCGCACATAGCTGCTCAGTAGTCATCATCGGCGCTTCTTCTTCAGTGAAGCCGAATGGGCGCACCAGCTCGCGGTGCTCGGGCGTACCGATGAATTCCTTGAGAGCGGTATTGAAGGCATCACGGAACTCGCCGTCATCACGATGGAAGGCGAAGGCGCCATGGCCTCGGGTATCGGTGCTGGAGGCCTCGAAAGGTTCCGCCCGTTCCACCTTGGCATCGCCAGCGGAGTCGAGGAGACGCTGGATAGCGAGGCTGGTCATGGCCCAGGCATTGATGCGTCCTGCTTCCACAGCGGCTCTGCCGCTGGGCCCATCAGCAAAAACCGATATCTGGTCATCGCTGATACCGATTTCACGCGCGTACTTGTGGGCCTGGCCGCCACCTACGACACCCAGCTTGAGGCTGGAGTTTTCGACGAAGTCGCTATAGCCATGGATATCCTGCGGGTTATCGGACTTGACGATCATTGCCTGGCCCACCGAGAAGGTTGGCTCACTGAACAACACCTGCTCACAACGGGCAGGGGTGACAAACATGCCTGCGGCAATCATGTCGAAGCGTCGTGCCTGGAGGGCCGGAACCAGGCTGCGAAATGGCATCAGTACCGCTTCGACATTGTCTATGCCCATCCTGGCAAGCACGACCTTGGCAACCTCGGGAGCCTCTCCGGTCAGTTCGCCCTGGGGAGTGGCATAACCGAATGGCGACTCATTGGCAAAGCCGATTCTGACCACGCCAGATTCACGGACCTCATCGAGTGTTGAAGCGGCCCAGCCAGTGCCTGGCAACAGCAGCAGCGTCGCCAGGGCTGTGGCAGCCAAAGTACGAGTCTGGCGGATAATGGATCGAGTGTTATGCATTGTTATTCCTCTATCTCGTATTGCCCTGTCTTGTTATTGCCCCAGTCCGTATATGACGGATGGGTTGATGTCGGGACGTTGTGGATCACGCGCGCATGGTCGGAAATGGCGATCTGTCGCTCATGTTCAGCATCTTGCGTGCCAGCTTTTCCAGCATCAGTGACTTGTGTTGCGCGTAGTCAGGGTGATGCCAAAGGTTCTTCATTTCCCACGGGTCATTTTTCAGGTCGTAGAGCTCCCCCCAACCATCGTTGTTGTAGATGGAGACCCTGAACGACTCATCAACCAGCGTTCTGGCCCTGGGAGGATATTGCTCGCCGAATAGATTGCGCTGGTTCTCTTCTTCAATCAGCACGGATTCATGTATTGCCTGCTGGTTACCCGAGATGGCTCCGAGCAGGCTCTTGCCCTGTATACCGTTGAAGGGTTGCAGTCCGGCCCGCTCCAGCACGGTGGGGACGAAATCCACTGACGATGACACTTTGTCGTAGACGCTCCCCTCGGGTGTCAGTGTGGGGTCCGACCAGATGAATGGGACTTGAGTGACGCCGCGATAGTGCAGTGGCCCTTTGAGCAGCAGGCGGTGATCGCCCATGAAGTCGCCATGGTCACTGGTGTAGATGATGATGGTGTTGTCATCCATGCCCAGCTCTTTCAGGGTGGCGAGTATTCGACCAACACTGTCGTCGATCAGCGCGATCATGCCGTAGGTCAGCGCGATGGCCTGCCGAGCCTCGGCCTCGTTGACGGCGAAGGCGAAGCCGATATCGATGTCGCGCTTGCCCGCATCCAGTAACTCCCTGACATGTCGCACCTGGGGAATCGCATCATCGAGTGGCTGATGAAAGGAGGGGGGAAGCTCGACATCCTCGGGACGATACAGGTCGAAATACTCGCCGGGAGGAGTGAAGGGGTGATGAGGGTCCGGGAATGAACACTGCAGAAAGAACGGCTTGTCGTCATTGCTGGCCGCCAACTGCTTGAGATGATCGATGGTGCGGTCGGCCACATAGGTGCTGCTGTACAGCTCGACCGGCATGCGGGTACGCCAGGCCTCCGGTGCGATGATATCCGCTGGCAGGGCATTTTCCGGCCCGCGTAATGATGTGGGATCCGGGTGTTGCTCCTTCAGCCAGCGACCATAGTGGCCATGGGCGAGGTCGCCATGGTTGATGCACAGGTCGACATGCTCGAAGCCGTAGTAGGGCAGCTTGATCTCATGGGCGGGAATGCTCTCCCAGCGGACCTCCAGTTCCTGATCGTAAGGGCCTTCTGCCGCATGTGGCTTGAAGGCTTCCTCGAGGAACTCGGGCGGTGGAGCAAGATGTGGATTGCGTGGCTCACGCTGCTCGATGGCGGCTTCACTCATCATGCTCTGTAGATGGCATTTGCCGATCAGCGCGGTGCGGTAGCCCGACTCCTTGAGCAACTCGGTCACGGTGGTGGCATCGGTGGACAATGGCATGCCATTACCACGCAGCCGGTGGGAGGATGGCATCCGTCCGGTCATCAGCGTGGCGCGTGCGGGCATGCACAGCGGGCTGGCGGCATGAAAATGCGAAAAACGAGTGCCGCGTGCGGCAATACTATCGATGTGTGGAGTCTTGAGCACTGGGTTGCCCGCGCAGCCCAGATGATCGGCACGCTGTTGGTCGGTGATGATGAAAAGGAAGTTAGGTCGTTTGTTCATTGTTATCCCCATGCTGATGCAGGTGCCTGTCAGGCAGGCCACATGCTTTATGAAGCTAGTACAGGAGTTACCAATTTTCCAGAGAGATATACACATCTATCGTATTGTTGTTGTATTTATGGGAATTTTTTTGCGTAAAAACAATGAGTGTTCTTATTGTCAGGAAGTAGATGAATATAACTTGTGATGTTTTGTCTGCGGCATGACCGATGAAAATCGATGAACTGTTCGGCACCAGTGGGTGTTTTCTCAAAGATGGAAATATGCTTGCAGAGCATGAGTCTCGCCCTCGTTGATAGCGACGATGGGGAAGGGGCGCTGCTGCCATGTCGGGAGGCGTTCTGGACTGATCCGGCTGGAGTTCAATGGATGTCCTGACTACGTTGGGTGTGAGTGGACTGAGACTGTTGCGGGATAGATGCCAGTGTCGCCGGGTACCACGGAAGGCTGATAAACGCTGCGCGACATACTATAATAATCATTAGCGCGCTATCAGACCTGAGTCTAATCAGGTGTGGATGATTCTCACCCCCCGCCTCTCAAGGAGTTCTATATCGTCATGTCGCAACGTCAATCGAATCGGTTGGGCGCTTTGCTGCTCACCATCGCATCGCTTGTGGGGCTGGCTATTGCGTTGTATGCCTGGTTCACACCGCTGACAGGTGTCAACGGCACCTTGGGAGCACTGGTTGCGATTCTCGCCTGCCTTGCTCTTGCCATCATGGCCTTCATCCTGCCGCGCCTGCAGGGCGGCGTGGTACGCAATCTGCTGCGTATTGTGATCCTGCTGGGGCTCATCGGCACCGGCTTTGCCGGTCTGTTGCTCCATCAGTGTTGGATCAGTGCCGCCATGCTGGTTGGTCTGGTAGGGCTGATTCTCGATATCGCTTGCTCTAATCGCACTTCACTTCACGCCCACTCATGAGGAGCCGACTCATGCCAACTCGCCGCCCTATGGCGCAATGCCTCGGCGCGTTCTCTGCGCTTGTGCTGTCCATCTCGTCCGCTCCCTTGCTGGCTCAGGAGTCATCGGCAGCGCAGGATCAGCAGTCTACTCAATCGTCTTCTGAGGAGCAGGCGGCTCAAGGTCAGGAATCATCCGCACAGAACAGCACTCGGTCGCCGATTCCGCTGGTGCCGGAATCGCCGAGCTGGGACAGCTTCCACGGCCAGCTCAATGCCCAGAAGTACAGCTCTCTCGATCAAATCACTGCCGATAACGTCGAGCAGTTGGAAAAGGTCTGGGAAGTGCATACCGGTGACGTCTCGGATGGCTCTGGCGACGTGCCGCCAACTGTCTGGTCTGCGACGCCCATTTTTGCCAACGATACGTTGTACATCGGCACGCCCTTCTATCGTGTGCTGGCGCTCGACCCCGCCACGGGTGAGGAGAAATGGAGCTTCGATACTGACTCGACGCTTGAAGCCTTGACGCAGCCGGCGCTGAAGAGTCGCGGTGTCTCCTATTGGCAGGCCGATGAGCCGGTCGCAGGTGAGTCCTGCCAGAAGATCGTTTACATGGGCACCATGGACGCCCAGCTGTTCGCGCTGGACGCGGATAGCGGCGAGCTGTGCGAAGGCTTTGCCGATGGTGGGGTACTCGATGTCAATCAATGGAACACCACCAATGACCGTTGGCCGCTATCGTTGCTGCAGCCGCCTACGGTGGTCGGTGACCACCTGATTCTCGGCTGGGCTGGCAAGGATTGGGCCTCCGAGCAGGCGCCTCCCGGCACCGTGTTCTCGCTCGATGCGCGCACCGGCGAGCTGGAGTGGACCTTCGATACTCTGCCCGAGTCGCTGCGTCAGAAGAGTGGCACCGCCAACGTCTGGACCCATATGTCGGCGGATGAGGAGCGTGGCCTGGTCTATCTGCCGGTCTCGTCGCCATCACCCAACTATTGGGGTGGCAACCGTACCGAGGAAGCCCCCTACGCGACCTCGACCACGGCACTGGATATCGAGACCGGCGAAGTGGTCTGGTCGCGCCAGTGGGTACATCACGATGTCTGGGACTACGATATCAACGCCGCACCGACGCTGATGGATATCACCGTGGATGGCAAACAGGTTCCGGCACTGATCCAGGCGACCAAGATGGGCTTCCTGTTCGTGGTCAATCGCGAGACCGGGGAAGACGTGTGGCCGATCGAGGAGCGTCCGGTGCCCGGCGGTGACGGAAGTGTCGAGGGTGAAGTCTATGCGCCTACCCAACCATTCCCGACCAGTCCGGCACCATTGCTCGACCAGGCTGAAAAGCCCGAGGTATGGTGGCTGGCCGATGCGGTGAGTTTCGGTCAATGCTCCAGGCTGTGGGATGATCTCGCCTATGAGGGCATGTACACGCCACCATCCACTCAGGGTGCGGGAACGCTGACCTATCCTGATAGCGCGGGCGGTGTGCAATGGGGCGGGGTAGCGTTTGATCCTGTCAGCCAGACGGCGATCGTCAACACCTCGCATATCGTGCAGTACGTGAAGCTCTATAACCGTGAAGACTACGACAAGGCTGATAGTGGCTCGGGTAACGAGAGTGGCTTCTCTCCTCAGGAAGGCGCGCCTTACGGCATGCAGCTGGAAGCGGCGCTCAACTCACTGGGTATGCCCTGCTGGGAGCCGCCTTTTGGTGAAATCGTCGCCCTCGATATGCACACAGGGGACGTGAAGTGGCGTCGTCCGGTGGGTGCCTCACAGCAGTACGGTTTTTTCATGCCCGAGAGCTGGGGATCGCCCACTATTGGTGGCCCTGCAGTAACCGCGGGTGGCGTGGTATTCATTGGTGCTTCGATGGATGCCAAGCTGCGTGCCTACTCGCTGGAAACCGGTGAGCAGCTGTGGTCGGATCAGGCCGAAGCTCCCGCGGTAGCCAACCCGGCGGTGTACGAATACAACGGCCGTCAGTACGTGGCCTTTATCGCCGGTGGTAATTCGATCCTCAAGGAGCAGGTTGGTGATCAGGTTGTGGTCTATGCGCTGCCCGAGTCTGAATGAAGCCTGGATTGAGTGAACCCAGGATTGAGTGAACCCAGGATTGAGTGAACCCTGGATTGATTGAAGCTTTGAAAAAGTGGGCCCGAGTGGCCCACTTTTCTTGCCAGCACGATTTTCGCTTGTACGACCAGCTCTTGCCGTCAGCCTGCGATTTTCAGGGCTGGCCAAGCTTGGCTCTTGTGGTGCGATAGACGCTATCCAGATGGGATAGCATGGCGCGTTCAGCGGCATCCGGATCGCGTCGCCTGAGCGCTTCAACGATATGGCAGTGCTCACGGTAACTACGTTCGATAGCGCCGGGCTCCTGCATGACCTGACGACGAATCTTGAGCCCGAAGTCATAGAGCTCTTCGCAATAGCCCGCGAGGATCTCGTTGTTGGCGTATTCCGAGATCACACGATGGAAACTCTGATCCGAGAGCTGGAAGTGGACCGGGGCATCAAACATGTCAGCCTGAGCCTCGAGTAATTTCTCCAGTTGCTCGATGCCCTTGTCATCGATTTTCATCGCCGCGCGCCGCGCAATCGCGGCCTCGACCACGATGCGACTCTCGAAGACCGAATCGATATCGAAGCGATTGACCTCATGGTTGTCATCCGCGGCATGCAGATGGCGGAAATGATCCAGCGCTTCATCATCGGCGCAGATGCGTGTCTTGGAGCCGTGAGATACGTTGATCAGTCCGTAGCCGCTGACCAGTGAGATCGCTCCCCTGACGGTTTCACGACTGACTCCAAACAGTTGCGCAAGGTCACGCTCACTGGGTAACACATCACCATCGCGAAGCAGTCCATTGGTCACCATATTGACCAGCCTGTCGGCCAGGACGTCCTTCTTCGTCTTGTTCTGCAGGGTCTTTTCGAAGGCAAAGGCCGTAGTATCCATGGGCTGAGGCTTCCTCTACGTAGTGGTCTAAACACTAGACCATTCTGTGATTAACTCCTAGCGTTTAATCATTTTTACTAGACAAAAGTCGCGATTATAACGTTTTTCGTTGACGAGGTCTGTCTTTGGTTCCTAAATTGCAGCATAACTGGTCTGGTTAACCGACCACTAGACCAGTTTGGTATCCAAATGACTCAGTCACAACGATTCAGCAATCTGAGTCAGTCCAGCGAATCAGTGACAACCAGACAACAACGCAACAAACACGCAACAACACAACAAAGCAACGGGAGACACCCGATGAAACGTCACACGCTTGCTCTATCCGCCCTTGCCATGAGCCTTGCAGCCGGCGCAGTTCAGGCCGATGAGATCGTGTTTGCCATTGGCGGACCCCCAAGCAGCTTACAGGGGCAGACTTCTCAACACTTTGCCGATGCGCTGCAGGAACGCTTGGGTGATGCGCATACGGTGGAGTATTACCACAGTGGTCAGATCGGTGATGAGCGCCAATTGCTGCAGAAACTGCGTCTGGGCACCGTACATCTCGCTGGCATTTCCTCGATCATGTCTTCCGTAGCTCCCAGCTTCGCGCTGTTTGACCTGCCGTTCCTGGTCAAGGATCGCGACCACCTGCTGCGTATCGACGAGCAGATCGTCAAGACCGATCTTGCCGAGGTGGCTGAGACTCAAGGTCTGCATCTGGTCTCGACCTGGGAAAACGGCTTCCGTCAGATCACCAACAGCAAGCGCGCCATCAATGTTCCCGAGGATCTCGATGGTCTCAAGATCCGCACACCGCAGAGTGAATGGCGCACCCTGATGTTCAGTACCTGGGGTGCCAACCCTACTCCAATGGCCTTCTCCGAGGTCTTCGTTGGTCTACAGACTGGGGTTATCGATGGTCAGGAGAACCCGCTCTCCAATATCGATGGCGCCAAGTTCCAGGAAGTTCAGGATTACCTCTCGATTTCCAATCACGTCTATTCGCCGATCTGGCTGACCGCCAGCGCTTCTGGCTGGGAGTCACTGCCCGAGGATGTGCAGATCGCCATCGCGGAAGTGGCCGCCGAGACTCAAACGTGGGCATTGGCCAAAGGCAATGAGCTCGACAATGAGTTGGTCACCAGCCTCGAAGAAGAAGGCGGTATGAACGTCAATCACGTCGATCGTGATGCTTTTGTCGCCGCCAGTCAGCCGGTCTATGAAGCCTATGCCGAAGAGGTTGATGGTGGTCAGGAGCTGATCGATCGCGCCATGTCTCTGGCTGAAGAATAAACCGCTGCCTGAACAAGCAGTGACGGGTACACAAGATGGGCGCCACGCGGGTGGCGCCCCCTGTTACGGCCGCAAGTGAGGGTGATCGGATGACGGCTGTTGATCGAACTGTCTATCAAACAAGGCGAGTGGTTGAGCGCCTGCTGGAATTTTTCACTGTTGGTCTGCTGTTGGCGCTGACGGTAATCGTGCTGGTCGCGGTAGGGCTGCGCACCTTCGGTGGCTCGCTGGCGTGGTATGACGAAGTGGCTTCCATCAATCTGGCCTGGTTGAGCTTCTACGGTGCCTGCCTGGCGGCGCTGAAGCGTTCGCACATGGGTTTTCCCGGCATCGTCGCCAAGGCGCCACCGGCCATTCGGACTGCACTGTTCGCATTCTCGGAAGTCATCGTGGTGGGCTTCTTCATCGTCGTCGCCTGGTATGGCTACAAGGTGTTGGATGTCCTCGCATGGGACAACCTGATTGCCTTGCCGTCGATCGGACTCAATGTCACCCAGTCGGTGATTCCGATCAGTGCGGTGTTGTTCATCATCTGTGAACTGCTGAGCCTGCCAATGGCCTGGCAGAAGATGCGCTCCGGCGTCGATAGCGAGGAAGAAGCTATCGAAGAGGCCATTCGCATCGCCGAACAGGATCTCAAGGAGCATCGCTCATGACATTGCTGGTCATTATTGCCGTGTTGTTTGCCCTGGTGCTGATCAATGTACCGATTGCCGTGGCCATCGGTACCGTAGGGGTGGCGGGTGCCTACTTCTATATGGGCGCCGATGCGCTGGTCAATGTGCCACTGACGCTGTTCAACGGCGCGACCAAGTTTCCGCTGATTGCCATCCCCTTGTTCATCTTCGCCGGTGCGCTGATGAATACCTCGGGTATCTCGATTCGTCTGATCAACCTGGTCTCGGCCATGGTCGGCTTTGTTCGCGGTGGCCTGGCGATGGTCAACGTCGGCGTCTCGATGTTTTTCGCCGAGATTTCCGGCTCGGCGGTGGCCGATGTCGCGGCCACCGGTTCAGTGCTGATCCCGGAGATGAAGCGCCGCAACTATGATCCACGCTTTTCTGCGGCGATCACTTCATCTTCGGCATCGCTGGCAATCATCATCCCACCGTCGCTGTCGATGATCCTGTATGGCGCGATTGCCGACACCTCGATCGTCAAGCTGTTCGTCGCCGGTATCATCCCCGGCATTCTCGGCGGCATCGGTCTGGCGATGGCCTGCTACTACTATGCGGTGAAGTACAACCTGCCGCGCGAGGAAGCCTTCTCGCTGAAGCGTCTCGGCAAGGCATTCCGTGAGGCGATGTGGGCGTTGCTGCTGCCGGTGATCATCCTCGGAGGCATCTTCGGAGGCTTCGTCACCGCCACCGAAGGGGCAGGCATCGCAGTGCTCGCGGCGTTAGTCATCGGTGGACTGGTCTACCGTGAGCTGAACGTCAAGATTCTCTACCGCGCCGTCATTGAGGGTGTGATTCAGACCGCCGTAGTGATGCTGTTGGTGGCAACTTCCGCCGTGCTGGGCCTGTTCCTCACCGAGATGCAGCTGCCGCAGCAGTTGGCGCGTGAGATCACTGCCATCACCAGTGACCCGGTCGCGGTACTGGCACTACTCAATATCCTGCTGCTGTTGCTGGGCATGTTCCTGCATGGTGCAGCGGCGATCATTCTGGTGGTACCGATTGTCATGCCGCTGGTCACTCAGATCGGCATCGATCCGATCCACTTCGGCCTGATTCTTACCCTCAACCTGGCGATTGGCCAGCAGACCCCGCCGGTGGCCTCGGTGCTGGCGACCGCCTGCTCGATTGCCAGGACCGATATGTGGGAAGTCACCAAGGTCAACCTGCCGATGATCTTCGTGCTGTTCGTGGTGCTGATGCTGGTGACCTATGTGCCGGCGATCCCGATGAGCATGGTCAATCTGTTTTACGGATAAACGCATAACTCTATCGATAAACGCATAACAGCAGAGAGCCGATGGCGGCTCTCTGTTGAGGCCCGACTGGCCAGACAAAACCCTTACGTAATAGCTGGATATCGAGGAATACAAGATGAGTAACAACAAGCCTGTTATCGCGGTGACCCTGGGCGATCCCGGTGGTATCGGTCCGGAATTGATCGCCAAGCTGTTCGCCGAGAACGAAGTCTTTGCCGACACCCACACCGTACTGATCGGTGATCGCTGGCTGTGGGAGGAAGGCCAGCGTGTGGTCGGCGTCAAGATCGACCTGCCCGAGGTCAACAGCTTCGCCGAAGTGCGTGAGCACGACACCCCAGTGTTCCTCGAGATGGACACCGTGGATCGTGCGAATACTGGCTATGCACTGGCCAACGAGCACGGTGGAGCCTCGGTACTGGCGGTGTTGGCGCGTTGCATCGAGGCCCACAAGGCCGGTGAGGTCGATGGCATCTGCTTCGGTCCGCTCAACAAGTACGCCATGAAGCTCGGCGGCCTCGGTCATGAGGATGAGCTGCATTGGTTCGTCGAGAAGTTGGGCGTGACCACTTTCTTCAGTGAGTTCAATACCCTGGGGACGTTGTGGACCTCGCGCATTTCCTCGCACGTGCCGCTCAAGGAAGCCCATGAGTACGTCACCGAGGAGCGCATCATCTCGGCGGCGACACTGCTTCACGACACCCTGAAGAAGGCTGGCTTCGACGAGCCGCGCGTTGCGGTGGCCGGTTTCAACCCGCATGCCGGTGAGGGTGGTACTTGTGGTCGTGAGGAAATCGACGTCATTGCTCCGGCGGTGGAAAAGTGTCAGGCGCAGGGCTACCCGATCGTCGGGCCATTCCCGGCGGACACGGTGTTCCTCAAGGCCCGCGACGGCGAGTTGGATGCGGTGGTCACCATGTTCCACGACCAGGGCCAGATCGCCATCAAGATGCTTGGTTTCGACCGTGGCGTGACCATCCTCGGCGGCCTGCCGTTGCCGGTCGGTTCCCCTGCCCACGGGACCGCCTTCGACATTGCCGGTGAGAACAAGGCCAACCTGACCCCGACTCGCAATGCTTTCAACCTGGTCAAGGCCATGTGCGCTCACTGAGCCACGGTCGTCGGCAATAGCACAGGAACAATGCAATGAAGATTACCAACGTTCGTACCCGCGTCTTCGAGTGGAAGGGCCATACCGTGGCGCCCCAGGCGCATTTCTGCTCCAACGCCATGGATGAGTTGTGGGACAAGGGCGACTCCATGGGTACCTTCCGTTTTCACGGCTGGACCACGGTGGAAGTCGAGACCGACAGTGGCATCGTTGGGCTGGGCAACGTGGCGCTGGCGCCGCGCATTGCCAAGGCGATCATCGACCAGTACCTGGCACCGCTGGTGATCGGTCACGATCCATTCGACTACGAATACCTGTGGCAGCGCATGTACCGCTCGACTCATGCCTGGGGTCGCAAGGGCATCGGCATGGCGGCGATCTCCGGTGTCGATATCGCCATCTGGGACCTGATGGGCAAGGCGCTGGGCAAACCGGTGTTCAAGCTGCTGGGCGGTCGTACCAAGGAGAAGATTCCCTGCTACGCCTCCAAACTCTACCGCAACGACCTCGACGAGATGCAACGTGAGGCGCAGTCCTATCTGGATCAGGGCTTCAAGGCGATGAAGATGCGCTTTGGCTATGGCCCCAAGGATGGCCCCGCGGGGGTACGCGAGAACCTCAACAGCGTTGCCGCGGTACGCGAGGTCATCGGTGAGGATATCGACCTGATGCTCGAGTGCTACATGGGCTGGAACCTGGAATATGCCAAGCGCATCCTGCCCAAACTGGAGCAGTTCCAGCCGCGTTGGCTGGAGGAACCGGTGCTGGCCGATGACATCGACGGTTACGTCGAGCTCAACAAGCTGACCAGCATCCCGATCTCCGGCGGCGAGCACGAGTTCACCCACTACGGCTTCCGTCAGTTGCTCGAACAGCGTGCCGTCTCGGTAGTGCAGTACGACACCAACCGTGTTGGTGGCATCACTGCAGCGCGCAAGATCAACGCCATAGCCGAATCGTTCAGCGTGCCGGTGATCCCGCATGCCGGACAGATGCACAACTACCATCTGACCATGGCGTCGATGGCCTCGCCGATGTCCGAGTTCTTCCCGGTGCATGACGTCGAGATCGGCAATGAGCTGTTCTACTACCTGTTCAAGGGCGATCCCGAGCCGGTCAATGGCTTCCTCGAGCTCGACGATGATCTGCCGGGGCTGGGACTTGAGCTCAACGAAGACTACTTCGACCAGTTCACGATCATCGAGTGAGGCAATGATGCGACTGATTCAGTATCTGGAAAACGGGCAGCTGTGTGCTGCCCTGGTCGAGAGTGACGACGCGGTGCGCCCGATTCGCATCGATGGCGGTGTCTACGCGCTGGCGAGAATTGCCATCGACAGTGGCCAGACGCTGTCGGCGGTGGTCGAGGTGCGCCTCGATGACGAACTGATCGATTATCAGCCGCTGATCGACGAAGGGCGCTTGCTACCGCCGCTAACTCATCCTGATCCGGCGCACTGCCTGATTACCGGCACCGGCCTGACCCACCTCGGCAGCGCCGATACTCGTTCGGCGATGCATGCCAAGGCCAGCCAGACAGAGGAGTCTGAGCTGACCGACTCGATGCGCATGTTCAAGATGGGCGTCGAAGGCGGTCGTCCCGCCGAAGGTGAGGTGGGCGTGCAGCCCGAATGGTTCTACAAGGGTGATGGCAACTGGGTGGTACCGCCCGAGGCGGCGCTGACGATGCCGGCTTTCGCCGAGGATGGTGGTGAGGAGCCGGAACTGGTTGGCGTGTATCTGGTGGGCGCCGATGGTCGGCCATGGCGTGTCGGTTATGCCGTGGGCAACGAGTTCTCCGACCATGTGGTCGAGCGCCAGAATTACCTATGGCTGGCACACTCCAAGCTGCGCCAGTGCAGCTATGGCCCGGAGCTGTTGATCGGTGAACTGCCCGCGCATCTTGAAGGCACCAGCCGCATCACGCGCAATGGCGAGACTCGCTGGGAAAAACCGTTCCTGACTGGCGAAGACAACATGTCGCACAGCATCGCCAACCTGGAATACCACCACTTCAAATATGCAGGCTTCCGTCGTCCCGGTGATGTGCATGTGCACTTCTTCGGCACCGCGACGCTGAGCTTTGCCGACCACATCCGCGTCGAGCCGGGCGATCGCTTCGAGATCGAACTGCCCGCACTGGGTCGCGCATTACGTAATCCCCTGATCAAGAAGGAAGAGGCAAGCACAGGCGTGGATATCCTCGCGCTCTAGCAGAACCGTGGCGGGCCGCCATGCTCCTGATGGCCGGCAGCTCGCCACATCGGCTCCGCAACTGGATGGTGGCGGAGTTCAGCAGTTTCCCGACATTCGAGGTGACAATAATGACAGCAGCCCTTGATGTAATGCGTTTCTCCCCCCGTTCCCTGTTGTGGGTGACGGCCACCGTGATGGCCTTGAGCAGTCTGCCCCTGACGGCCATGGCAGCCACCACCCTCAACTTCGCTCATACCCACCCGGTGGAAGATGCCCAGCACCTTGCCGCCGAGCACTTCGCCGAGCTGGTCGAGGAGCGCAGCGACGGCGAGTTGAAGATTCGTGTCTTTCCCAGCGGCCAGTTGGGCAGCGACAGCGCCCTGGTAAGCAATGCACGTGGTGGTCAGGTCGATATCGTCCTGACCGGCAACCCCTATTACACCGGTCTGGTCGGTGAGCTCAATGTGCTTGATCTTCCGTTTCTGTTCGATAGTTACGAGCACGCTTATGCGGTGCTCGATGGCGAGGTCGGACAGTCGCTGTTGGACCTACTCGGCGAGCAGGACCTCAAGGGTCTGGCGTTCTGGGAGATCGGCTTTCGCAACCTGACCAACTCGCGGCATACCGTCGAGAGCGCTGCGGATATCGAAGGTCTCAAGTTGCGCACTACGCCCAACCCTGCGCATATCGCGGCTTTCGAGGTGCTGGGTGCCAACCCGATCCCGATGCCGTTCACCGAACTGTTCACGGCCATGGAAACCCGCACCGTGGATGGCCAGGAGAACCCGGTCAGCCTGATTCGCTCGGCCAACTTCTATGAAGTTCAGGATCACTTGTCGCTGACCGCGCATGCCTATACAGCAGCTCCGCTGGTGATGAACAAGGCGAAGTTCGACGGTCTCAGCGCTGAGCAGCAGCAACTCCTGGTGCAGGCCGCCCTCGATGCTGCCCAATTCGAGCGTGAGGAACTGGCCGAGCGTCTGACCGGTGATCTGGCGTTCCTCAAGGAGCAGGGCATGCAGATCGTTGAGGAGCCGGACCGGGCCTCGATGCGCGAGGTCGTCGCCGGGCCGGTACAGGCCAGCTTCACCGAGAAGTACGGCAGCGAGCTGATCAATGCCATCGACGCCGCGCGTCCGGCCGAGTGAGGCAGCTATGCCGATGACCTTCGATGAGATGACCCTCGACCGGCAGCGTCAGCGCTTTCTCGCCAGCGGCGATGATCGTGAGCTGCCGATCATCGATGCCCATCTGCATTTCTGGAATCCAGCCGAGAACGGCCAGCCCTGGTTGTGCGAGGAGCCGATGATCGCCTTTCGCTATGGCGATTACAACGCCATACGTCGCCCCTTCCTGCCGCCGGAATATCGGCGGCTGTGCGGCTCCCACCAGGTGGTGGGCTGCGTATATATGGAAGCGGAATGGGCGCATGGAGAAGCACTGGGCGAGACGTGCTGGATACAGGATCTCAATGAGGGCGAGGGCTGGCCCAACGCCATGATCGCTCAGGCGTGGTTGGATCGTGACGATATCGAACAGCAGCTTGATGCCCTGAGCTGCTGGCCTCTGGTGCGTGGTGTGCGTCACAAGCCCGCCAGCCTGCCGCTGGACCAGTATCACGCCGACCATGCGTTGCCCGGCTCGCTGCGCTGCCCGCATTACCGGCGTGGCTATGCTGCGCTGGCGCGTCACGGGCTGATCTTCGAGCTGCAGGTGCCCTGGTGGCATCTGCACGAACTGGTGCCGTTGCTGGAGCGTTATCCCGAGGTGGCGGTAGTGATCAACCACGCCGGCGTGCCGGGGGACCGGGAGCCACAGACGCTGAAGGGATGGGAAAACAATCTGCGCCAGGTAGCGGCCTTCCCGCAGGTGATGCTCAAGCTGTCCGGTATCGGTCTAGAGGGCCAGCCCTGGCGTATCGAGGACAATCGCCGTGTGGTCCACACCGCCTTCGAGGTGATGGGGCCGGAGCGTTGCATGTTCGCCAGCAACTTCCCGGTCGATAGCCTGGTGACCACCCTCGATGATCTGTTCACCGCCTTCAAACAGCTCAGTGCCGAGCTGACACCCCGGCAACGGCTGGCGGTGTTCTGTGATAACGCCATTCGCTGTTATCGGCTGAGTCCACCACGCAACCACCCCGCAGGACCATAACAACGAGCAGGATCATTACAAGCAGCAAGACCACTAATTACAACAAGACCACTAATTACAAGCAGCAAGACCACTACGTAGAAGAATAAAGGAGTCATGCCCCATGAACGTATTTCGAGTTATTCCAGCCTCTTTGCTCGCCCTGAGCCTTGCCGTGGTCAGTGCCGACACCATGGCGGCGATCACCGCACGTATCGCCACCAGCCTGCCGGACAACCACCCGCAGACGATGGGTGCGGCGAAGTTCGCCGAGCTGCTGACCGAGCGCAGCAATGGCGAAATCAAGGTGCAGTTGTTCGGTAATGGCGTGCTTGGCAATGACGTCAATCTGGCGTCGATGCTGCAAGCCGGCAATCTGGAGTTCAATGTACCGTCCACCGCCACCCTGGCCAGTCTCAACCCGGACTTCAGCGTCATCAGTCTGCCGTTCCAGTTCGAGGACACCGCTCAGGTCGATGCGGTACTCGATGGCCCGGCGGGGCGAACGCTACTCAATAGTCTCAGCGACAAGGGTATTGTCGCCCTGGAATATTGGGATAACGGCTTCCGGCATATCACCAACAGTCGCCGTGCGGTGGAGTCCGCCGATGATGTTGAAGGGCTGAAGATCCGCACCATGCAGAACGAGCTGTATATCGACATGTTCAATGGGCTGGGCGCCAACGCCATTCCGATGCCAGTCAATGAGCTGTTCACTGCACTGGAGACACGCACCGTCGATGGCCAGGAAAATCCGTTCTCGGTGATCGAAAGCAAGCGCTTCTTCGAGGTGCAGTCCTATCTGTCCCAGACCGCGCATGCCTATGACGCTCAGGTGTTGATCGCCTCGAAGCGTTTCCTCGACAGCCTCAGTGAAGAACAGCGCCAACTGGTTGGTGATGTGGCGCGTGAGGCCACGCTGTATCAGCGTGAGCTGAGCCGTGACTTGAACGAAACGCTGCTGGCGCAGTTGGAAGACCAGATGAGCGTCAATGAAGTGTCGCTGGACGAGCGCCAGGTCATGCGCGAGCGGTTGATGCCGGTGATCGAGAAGCATCGCAGCGAGATCAGTGAAGCCACGCTGAATGCCTTCGATGCGGCACTGGCCGAGCGCCACTGAACTCCGTTGCCTGAAGGAGATATTGCATGTCCAGAACACCGCATAGTGCGGCCGAGCTGCAGCAGGGATTGCTGCAGCTGGCGCTGGAACGTCTGTCTCGATTCACCGAGCAGTTGCTGAACCTGCTCATGGTACTGGCACTGGTAGCGATGATCGCGCTGGTATTCACCAATGTGGTGCTGCGCTATGGCTTCAATAGTGGTATTTCGGTCAGCGTTGAGCTGTCGCGCTTCCTGTTTGTCTGGGTCACCTTCATCGGTGCCGTGACCGGTTTGATGCGCCATGAGCACCTTGCAGTATCGACTTTCGCCGACCGCATGCCGAGAGCGGTGCACAAGGTGGTGCAGCGCCTGGTGACTCTGGCGATGCTGGGTTGCTGTCTGATGCTGGTCAAGGGCAGCTATGCTCAGACGCTGCTCAACTGGAGCAACCTGTCGCCGATCAGTGGTATTCCGGTGGGCGTCTTCTATCTTGCCGGGCTGATTGCCGGGGTCCTGATGTCACTGATTCTGCTGTTCCGTCTGCTGACGCCCTCCCACCTGCAGAGAGCGCCTGTCTCCGAGGAGTTGCCGTCATGACCATCGGGCTTTTCCTGACCTCATTGCTGGCCTCCATCGGTCTGAGCCTGCCCATCGCCTTCGCCCTGCTGGTCAGTGCCGTGGTACTGATGCTGCACTTGGGTTTGTTCGATTCGCAGATCCTCGCCCAGAACCTGGTCAACGGTGCCGACAGTTATACGCTACTGGCGATTCCGTTCTTCCTCGTCGCCGGTGAGGTGATGGCGCGCGGTGGTCTGTCGAAGCGCATCGTGATGCTGGCGATGAGCATGGTCGGTCATCGCAAGGGTGGGCTGGGCTTCGTGGCGATCTTTGCTGCCATCGTCATGGCCAGCCTGTCTGGCTCGGCGGTAGCCGATACCGCCGCGCTGGGTTCGATGCTACTGCCGATGATGCGCCAGGCTGGTTATCCTCCGGGGCGCAGTGCCGGTCTGATGGCGGCCGGAGGCATTATCGCGCCGATCATTCCGCCATCGATCCCGCTGATCATCATTGGCGTGGCGGGTAGCATCTCGATCAGCAAACTGTTCCTCGCCGGTATCGTACCGGGACTGATCATGGGTATCACCCTGGTGCTGATGTGGCTGTTCATCACCCGCAAGGAAGATTTGGTGGTGGAGAAGAAGGCCACCGGAGCCGAGCGCCTGACCGCGCTGCGACGCAGCTTCTGGGCCATGTTGCTGCCGGTGATCATTATTGGTGGCATCAAGACCGGGGTGTTCACCCCCACTGAGGCCGGTGTGGTGGCGGCGGTGTACGCCATCGTGATCTCGACGCTGATCTATCGCGAGTTGGACTTGTCTGGGCTGTACGAAGTGCTGGTGCAGGCCGCGCGCAATACGGCGGTGGTGATGTTCCTCGTCGCCGCAGCCAGTGTCGCCTCCTGGTTGATCAGCATTGCCCAGTTGCCGTTGCTGGTCGCAGATATGTTGTCACCGCTGGCGGACAATCCGCGGCTGCTGATGCTGGCGATCATGGCCATCGTGCTGATCGTGGGCATGGTCATGGACCTGACTCCGACCATCCTCGTGCTGACCCCGATTCTAATGCCGATCGTCAAACTCGCCGGTATCGATCCGGTCTACTTCGGCATCATGTTCGTGCTCAACTGCGCGATTGGTCTGATCACACCGCCGGTAGGCAATGTACTCAATGTCATCACCAGTGTCGGCAAACTCAAGTTCGAGAAGGCGGTGGCAGGGGTGATGCCCTTTGTGCTGGCCTACCTGGTGCTGTTGCTGCTGTTCGTGGCTTTCCCGCAGATCATTACTGCGCCGCTGTACTGGCTGGCCAGTTGAGGAATAACACATGAGTGAACCCCAGACGCTGATCGACAGCCACCATCATTTCTGGGCGCTGGATGGCAGCGTGCATTACCCCTGGCTCGAGGACGAGGTGGATGACCATTTCTTCCTCGGCGACTACCAACGCATACGCCAGCCATTTCTGCCGGCAGATATCCGCGCACAGGTACCTGAGGGGTACCGGCTGGCTGGAACCGTGCACTGTGAGGCCGAGTCAGCACGCAGCGCCCCCGAGGTGGAAACTGCATGGCTGGCGCAACTGGCCGAGCAACAGGGACTGCCGATAGCACTGGTCGGCTGGGCGGCATTTGCCGATGTGGCCTGTGAGGTGCAACTCGATCAGCAGATGCGCTCGCCACTGTTTCGTGGTGTGCGCGCCAAGCCGATTACTGCTGGGCGCCCAGATCAGTACTGCAGTACTCTGGGCGTTCGCGGCTCACTGCAGGACCGCAACTGGACCCGTGGCCTGGGCATGCTGGAAGAGCGAGACCTGAGTTGGGACCTGCGGGTGCCGGCCTGGCATCTGGCCGATGCCGCCCGGTTGCTCGAAGGCTATCCGGCGCTGCGTGTGATCCTCAATCACACCGGCTTGCCCTGGGACCGCAGCGACGCTGGGCTGGCTGAGTGGCGCAAGGGCATGCAGGCGCTGGCTGACAACCCGCGCGTGGCGGTCAAGCTTTCGGAACTGGGCAGCCCCATGGCTGCCTGGGACGAGCAGCAGAACATTGCCTTGCTGGCCGAGGCCATCACCATTTTCGGTCCTGAACGCTGCATTTTTGCCAGTAACTTCCCGGTCACCGGACTCAATGCCAGCTATGCCCATTGGCTGGCGATGGTCGAACAGGCCATTGCCGATGCCGCGTCCGAAGCGCGCCAGGCGATTCTGCACGACAACGCCGTTCGTCTTTATCGGCTGGCAACCGGCTGATTGATCATCCACAACCTGCTATTCCACAAAGACAGCGGAGAGATAGCGTGCAACTTGAAGGCAAGCAACTGATTGGCGCCGACGCCGTACTGGCAACCGGCCGCCCCATCCATGCCATCAACCCGGCCACCGGTGAGCAGATGGAGCCGGCGTACCCCGGTGGTTCCAACGCCGAGGTCGAGCGTGCCTGTGAGCTGGCCTGGCAGGCATTCGATGTCTACCGCGAAACTGGCCTCGAACAGCGTGCGGCATTCCTCGAAAGCGTCGCCGATGAGATCGAGGCCATCGGTGATGCACTGATCGAGCGTGCCATGGCCGAATCCGGCCTGCCGCGTGCCCGTCTCGAAGGTGAGCGTGGCCGTACTTGTGGTCAGCTGCGCCTGTTCGCTCGCGTAGTGCGTGATGGCGAATGGCTCGATGTGCGCATCGATCCGGCACTGCCGGAGCGTCAGCCGATGCCACGTGTCGAACTGCGTCAGCGTCATATCGGCCTCGGTCCGGTCGCCGTGTTCGGAGCCAGCAACTTCCCGTTGGCCTTCTCGGTAGCCGGTGGTGATACCGCCTCGGCGCTGGCTGCAGGTTGCCCGGTGGTGATCAAGGCGCATTCCGCCCACCCCGGCACCTCGGAGTTGGTCGGTCGCGCCGTACAGCGCGCGGTGCAAAAGCATGAGCTGCCGGAAGGTGTGTTCTCACTGCTGTTCGGTTCCGGCCGTGAAGTCGGCCAGGCGCTGGTCGCTGATCCGCGCATCAAGGCGGTGGGCTTCACCGGCTCGCGTGCCGGTGGCACTGCATTGATGAAGACGGCCCAGAATCGCCCCGAGCCGATCCCGGTCTATGCCGAGATGAGTTCGATCAACCCGGTGTTCCTGTTGCCCGAGGCGCTCAAGGCACGTGGCGCGGCGTTGGGTGAAGCCTTTATCGGCTCCCTGACCATGGGCGCAGGCCAGTTCTGCACCAATCCTGGCCTGGTGATCGCCATCGAAGGTCCGGAACTGGATGTCTTCGTGGCGGCGGCCGGTGAGACCGTCAAGGGCGCGGCGGCGCAGACCATGCTCACGCCGGGCATCTTCGAGGCCTATGAAAGTGGCGTCAGCGGTTTCAGCGCCAGCGACAAGGCCACTGAGGTGGCCCGTGGCCAGCGTGGCGAAGGCCCCAACCAGTGCCAGGCGGGCCTGTTCACGGCCCGGGCCGCTGACTTCCTCGCTGACGAGGCCCTGCAGGCCGAGATCTTTGGTTCCACCTCGCTGGTGGTGAAGTGCGCCGACCTCGACGAGGTCAAGCGCGTCGCCGAACATCTCGAAGGTCAGCTGACCGCCACGTTGCACATGGACGATGCCGACGTTGATGTCGCTCGCCAACTGCTGCCGATCCTCGAGCGTCGTGCCGGACGCGTGATGGCCAACGGCTGGCCGACCGGTGTCGAGGTGTGCGATGCCATGGTTCATGGTGGCCCGTACCCGGCGACCTCGGATTCCCGTACCACGTCTGTCGGCACCGCCGCGATCCATCGCTTCCTGCGTCCGGTGTGCTACCAGAGCCTGCCTCAGGCGCTGCTGCCGGAAGCCCTGCGCGACGGCAACCCGGCCAGGGTCAGTCGCCTGGTGGATGGCAAACGCGAAGGTTAAGCCCGCGCCGATCGCCTTGCTATAAGGTGTGGCCCCCTTGGGATAAGCTCCAAAGGGGGCTTTTACGTTGTCGTTATCCTTATCATGGGCAGGAAAGGAACAGTGACGGAACACGAAAGCAGGACTCGAGCAGTACTGGACGCAGACCTTGCTGCAGCCTTCGAAGCCACATGGCCAGCAGCCGAATATGCCGATGCCGGAGGCTTTCGCGTGGGCCGTGGCTTGGGCGCGGGTGGTCGTGTCAGCTCGGCACGCGTCGCCGAGGCTTGGCAGGACAGTGATATCGATGCCGCGATTGCGCTGCACGAGCATTGGGAGCAACGTCCGGTGTTTCGAGTGCTGGACAGTGATCGACAACTGATTGCTGTACTCGAGGCGCGTGGTTTCCGGTGTGAGAACCCCACCTTGATCATGGCGATTACTCCTGCGGAACTGCTTGATCGTACCTTGCCGCTGACAGAAACAGAGAGCCGGTCGATCTGGCCGCCATTGGTGGCTCAGCGAGAGATCTGGACGGCGGGTAATATCGGCCCGACGCGCCAGGCGGTAATGGAGCGGGTAGCAGAGCCTCGCACTTCGATTCTCGGCCAACTGGATGACAAGGTGGTGGGGACGGCGTTTGCTGCTATCGATCAGGAAGTGGCCATGGTGCACTGTGTCGAGGTACGGCCTGACTGGCAGCGGCTAGGGCTCGCCAGTGCGATGATGCGGCAGGCGGCGCTCTGGGCTGACGAGCACGGCGCTACACGGTTGGCGCTGGCCGTTAGCCGTGCCAATGACGGAGCCGTGGCAATGTACTGTCGCCTCGGCTTTCGTGATGTCGTGGGATACGGCTACTACGCGCTGCCGGACTGCTGAGTGCAACGTATCCGGATCTTATACTGGCTGGAGAATTGGTTCAGAATGCCGTTTTGACCGTCAGGTTGGAGTCACAGCATGCAACGCCTCTTTATCTATGGAACCCTGGGGCCGGGCCGTCCCAATGAACATGTCATGCAGAAGATCGGTGGCAGTTGGAAAGCGGCAACCCTCAAGGGCCGACTTCTCAAGTCCGGCTGGGGAGCGGCAATGGGTTTTCCCGGGCTGGTGATCGATGAGGACGGCGAAGAGATCCAGGGCCACGTATTCTCCTCTGAAAACCTTTCGAACAACTGGCAGAGCCTCGACAATTTCGAAGGCGCCGAGTACCAACGCGTTCTGACTACGGTAACCCTCGCCAGTGGCGAGCACGTTGATGCCTATGTCTATGCGCTGAGCAACGAATAGCCACCCTGACGTGCAAGTCTTCGCCATCGGGCTCTTGAGCTGGTGGCTGCCTATGCGGCAGTGGACCTGCAGCTATCCAGGCTTCGATAACTGGCGATTTTCCATATTGGCATAAATCGTTGTTTTTATATTTAACTCTGCCTCTTGATCAAGAGGGGGGAGCTGACCAAAGTGACTGCGGCTTATGAGCCTCCAGCTCTCGTCCTGGTTTCCTGCTGGGAGGCTGTCGGTTCATAATGTCCACCTACTCTGTCTGGTGATTCTCATGTCTGATTCCTCCCGTCGTGGCGCACCGCCGTCTCGTGACCGTCGTAACTCAAACGACCGTCGTGCTGGTGGTTCGCGCCCTTCCAATCCCGGCCGTCATGCTGCGCCGAAAGCCAATGTTGGCGAGGTGGCGGATCTGAGTGTGGTTCAGGTGACGGAGATCGGGGCTTTTCTCGATTGGGGTCATCCACGTGATTTGCTGCTGCCGTTGAATGAGCAGCGCCTCAGGCCGGTGGTGGGGCGGCGTGCGCTGGTGATGATCAGCACCGATTACGAAGGGCGCCCGGTGGCATCTCAGCGTCTGGAGCGCTACCTATCGGATACCAGCGATCAACATCGTGCCGGCGATGAGGTGGTGCTGGTGATCAGTGAGACCACCGACCTCGGCGTCAAGGCGGTGGTTGATCATCACTGCTGGGGGCTGCTCTATCATGATGAGTTGAGTCGCCCGGTTCGCCGAGGGCAGCGTTTGACCGGTTACGTGAAGCGCGTGCGTGAGGATGGCCGTCTGGACCTGTCGCTGTTGCCACCGGGTGAAGCGAAACTCGACGTCGTTGGTGAGCAGGTGATGAAGGCACTGCGCGAGGCGGGTGGTTATCTGGCACTCTCGGACAAGAGTCCGGCCCCCGAGATCAAGAGGCGGCTGGGTGTCAGCAAGAATGCCTTCAAGCAGGCGATTGGCCGCCTCTACAAGCGACGCTTGATCGTGATCGAGGATGCGGGGGTTCGTCTCGCACCCAGCAAGGACAGTACAGGCGGATAGCGTTGTGACTGGGGTCGTTTCTGGCTCGTTGGCGCCATGCGGCGTGAATGATTGAATGGCCAGTGTTGAGCCATGCATCGCCTGTTTCCTTGGTGGTGAGGCTGGCCTCGGGCATACTGCTGCACATCCATTATGACTGCGGACGACATTCCGATGAGCAACCGCCCCCTGCGTGTTGGCGTGGTGATGGACTCCATCACCGAGCTGACCTACAAGAAAGATACTAGCCTTGCCATGCTGTGGTCCGCCCAGGATCGCGGCTGGGAACTTACCTATATGGAACAGGAAGACCTGTTCCTCAAGGATGGCCGCGCTTATGCTCGCCAGCGGCCGCTCAAGGTGCATCGCAATCCCGAGCATTGGTTCGACCTTGGTGATGAGCAAAGCCGCCCGCTGGCCGAGCTGGATGTGGTCCTGATGCGCAAGGATCCGCCAGTGGATGGCCACTTTCTCAATGCCGTTCACCTGCTGGCGTTTGCCGAGCGTGAAGGCGTGTTGGTGGTCAACCCGACCCGGGCGCTGTTTGAGTGCAACGAGAAACTGTTCGCTCAGCAGTTCCCGCAGTGCTGCGCACCGACCTTGGTGTCATGCCGCGATGCCGAGATTCGTGCCTTCCAGGCTGAGCATGGCGACGTCATTCTCAAGCCACTGGACGGTATGGGCGGTAGTGGCATCTTCCATATCGGCCCCGAGGGCCGCAATCTGGGCGCGGTGATCGAGACCCTGACCGAACGTGGCCAGCGTCAGATCATGGCCCAGCGCTATCTGCCCGAGATCAAGGACGGTGATACCCGCATCCTGCTGGTCGATGGTGAGCCGGTGCCCTATGGTCTGGCGCGGATCCCCTCCGCGGGTGAAACTCGTGGCAATCTTGCTGCCGGTGGCCGTGGCGTCAGCCGCGAGCTGACGGATCGCGATTACTGGTTGGTCGAGCAGGTGCAGCCGATGATTCGTGACAAGGGCCTGATGTTTGTTGGCCTTGATGTGATCGGTGACTATATCACCGAGATCAATGTCACCAGCCCGACCTGTGTCCGCGAAATCGATGATCAACGTGGCACCGATATCGCTGGTCAGTTGATGGATTCCATCGAGCGACGCCTTGCCAGCCGCTGAGGGTATCGACTGGTGATGGTACAATGTAGGTAATACGCTGGGGCCGTTGACTGGTTCCAGCCATGAACCATTACTGCGTGCCAACACCGCCCGGGAGTCACATGCAAAGTTTGAGAAATCACTTCTTGATGGCGATGCCGCACCTCGAGGACCCGAATTTCGCCGGCACCCTGAGTTATCTGTGTGACCATGATGCCAAGGGCACCATGGGCGTCATCGTCAACAAGCCTACCGATCTGACCCTCGAGGCATTATTCGAGCAACTCGAGATCGAGGCCGTTGACGGTCCCAATCGCCTGGCACCGGTATATTTCGGCGGCCCGGTGCACAAGGACCGCGGCTTTATCCTGCATTACGGGCAAGCCGATGAGTGGGATTCCAGCCTGCAGGTGACGGAAGAGCTGGCGCTGACCACCTCGATGGACATGATGCAGGCACTGGCCCGTGGTGAGGGGCCTGAGCAGTTCATCGTCTGCCTCGGCTGCGCCGGCTGGGAGTCCGGTCAGTTGGAGAATGAACTGATGGACAATGCCTGGCTGACGGTCGAGGGCCGCCCCGCAGTGCTGTTCGATACTCCGCCCGAGCAACGTCTGACTGCCAGTGCCGGTCTGCTGGGGGTGGATCTGAACCTGATGACGCGTGAAGCTGGTCACGGTTGAGTATGAACAGGCAGGGTGAAAGGCTGATTCTGGCCTTCGACTTCGGTACTCGACGTATCGGCGTCTCGGTTGGCAACGAGTTGCTGCGTAGTGCCCGCGAGTTGCCGCCGTTTCCTGCGCGTGATGGCATCCCCGACTGGGATGCCATTACCGCGCTGGTCGACGAGTGGCAGCCGGATCTGTTTATCGTCGGACTGCCCCTCAATATGGACGATAGTGAAAGCGAGATGAGTACCCGCGCGCGCAAGTTCGGCAAGCGGCTGTATGGTCGTTATGGCAAACCCTGCGAGATGTTCGACGAGCGCGGCACTACCCGTGAGGCCAAGAACATTGCCCGCGACCAGGGCCATGGCGGCAACTACCGCAAGGAAAGCGTCGATGGCATTGCCGCGGTGTTGATTCTCGAAGGCTGGTTCGCGCAGCAGGAAGGGCTGTCGGCACGACTGTAGCCTTGTTCCTGTTGACAACAAATCGCCCGGGCATCTGCCCGGGCGATTGCGTATGGAATATCTGTCAGGTGCGAGGCTTGACCTTACAGATTCAGCTTTCCAGGCTTAATTCTGGAGTCGGACGTTGGAAGCCGCGGGTCAGCCACAGAAGCCATAGCAGTCCGCAGGCCAGCCAGATGCTACCCAGTGTGATGGCTCGGGCATCGAGGCTGGCCAGCAGCCACAGGATCGCGGCGAGTCCCAGCAGCGGGGCGATCAGGAAGCGCAGGGTATCGCCGACGCCGCGACGCTGGCCGCGCACATAGTAGTGAGCAATCACTGCAACATTGACCATGGCGAAGGCGAGAAAGGCGCCGAAGTTGATGAAGGAGGCTGCGGACAGTACGTCGAGCTTAAGTGCCAGCAGCGCGACGACGGCACTCAGCAGCAACCCACCTACTGGCGTACCATAGCGCCCCAGACGGCCCAGCAGGCGCTTGGGCAGCACACCATCGCGGCCCATGGCATACAGCAGTCGTGCGCCACTCGCCTGAGCGGCGATGCCCGAGGCGAACTGGCCTACCACCAGACCGATCAGGAAGATCGAGACGAAGATATCACCGCCGATGTTGCGCGCAATTTCGTAGGCGGCGGCATCGGGGTTGGCGAAGTCATATCCTGGTGAGGCCAGTTGCACGAAGTACGATACGATCACGAAGATCAGCCCGCCCAGCAGGGTAATCAACAGGATGGCACGGGGCATGGTGCGTTGCGGGTTGCGGGTCTCCTCGGTCAGGGTTGTCACCGCATCGAAGCCGAGAAACGAATAGCAGGCCACAGCGGCACCGGCCATCAGCAGGGGCAGCGAGCTGGACGCCTGATTGCCGATGAAAGGTGTCAGACTCCACAGCGGCTGGCTGGCATCGCCCAGTACATAGTGCGCGGCCAGCGCCACGAAGGCTGCAATCACCAGTACCTGAACCAACATCATCACGCTGTTGATGGTGCTGGCCAGTCTCAGACCGATGATGTTGATCAGCGTGGTCAAGCCGATGAAGGCGAACAGCCAGGCCCAGACTGGAATCTCCGGGAAGGCCGAATTGAGATAGGCGGCGCCGATCAGCCAGATCACCATTGGCAGGAATAGGTAATCGAGCAGAATGGCCCAGCCGGCAATGAAGCCCAGGCGGTCGTCGATGGCATGACGGACATAGGCGTAGGCCGAGCCTGCGACCGGCAGGGCACTGGCCATGCGTCCATAGCTGTGGGCGGTGAACAGCATGGCGACCAGCGCCGCGAGATAGGCGCCGGATACCGCACCTTCGGTGACTACCGCCAGCACACCGAAGGTGCCGAGAACGATGATCGGGGTCATGTAGGCCAGGCCGAACAGCACAACCTGGCCAAGCGAAAGCATTGGCTTGGGATGGGACATGATATGCCTCGTGATTATTGTTGGTTACCGAGGGCCGGACACCCGTGCACAGGCACCGGGCAGGGCCTCCGGTTCAGGGGAATGGCAGGCTGTGCTGCCGCGATGGCGCCGGGCTCAGGGCGCGTCGTCGGGGAATACCCAGCGTCGTCCGTGGTCGGTGTCGACCGCACGTCCATGCAGGCGCAGCCGCTGATCGGCCAGGTAGTCGTAATCGCGTCGTGCCTGCGGCAGCAGGGTGGGGTCGAGTTCGACGATATGCACGCCATGCTTGCGGTCGGCACGGAACAGGGTATCGCCCGAGGGAGAGAACAGGGCGCTCTCACCGGCAAACTGGAAGCCGACTCCATCACCACAACGGTTGGTCATGGCCAGAAAGGCCTGATTGTCCTGGGCGCGCACCTGGGCGGCACGAGCATGCACCGGACCATAGGGGTCCATATTGCCGTTGGTGACGACCATCAGGTCGACCCCCAGCAGCCCGAGGGCACGTGAGGTTTCGGGGAACTCGATGTCGTAGCAGATCATCAGGCCGATATTGAGACCGCGCCATGGGATAGCACCCATCGACATACCGGGCTTGACCAGGTCCCGTTCGTCCGGCCACAGGTGGGTCTTGCTGTAGCGCAGAGCGAGTCCCTGTTCTGGGGTGATCAGCGCGGTGGTATTGAAGACGCCTTCGCTGGTCTGTTCGAGAAAGCCGATGGCCAGGGCGCAGTCATGCTGACGGCTGGCTTCGATCAAGCGGTGAATCTCTTCGCCATCGGCGTGCAGTGCACGATCCTCGACATGGCCGGGCTCGGCGAAACCAGTCAGGTGGGTTTCAGGAAAGATGATCAGCTCGACCTTGTCACCGTGGGTGGCAATGGTCTCCAGCGTGATCGCCAGGTTGGTGTCGATGTCACCCTCGACGCAGGGCAATTGGGCGAGTGCGATATGCATATGGGCTCCGCAGTCTTCCTGATTATCGATATTGATGGGAAGCTGTATGGTCAGTATCCGTTATTCTGAACGCCTGCCAATTCCATGACAGGGTTACCCCGATAGGGGGCTGGGAGAGTCGAGGTTATGAGCGAAGCATCGCCTCTGGGCGAGACGCAATGGCTGGATATCATGGCCTGGCATCGAGATATGGCCGGTCTTCTGGCGCGTCTGGAGGGGGACGATTTCTGGCTGGCGATGTCGCGTCTGTTGGCCCGACATGTGGCATTCAATACCTGGGTGGTGTTGATCTTCCATCATGATCAGCCACCGACCATTCTCGCCGAGAGCGATGAGGATGATGGCGCCGACGAGTCGCTGTTCCAGGATTATCAGCAGGGGCTCTATCTTCTTGACCCCTTCTATGTGGCGGCGCGCGACAAGGCTTACACAGGGTTGGTGACACTGGATGACGTGGCGCCACAGTGCTTCACCCAGACTGAGTACTATCAGCGCTACTTCAAGCGCAACATCGTGGCCGATGAGGTACAGCTCAACCAGCCGCTCGATGGGCAGCGGACGCTGTGTCTGTCACTGGGCGCTGTCACATCCTTCGATCAGACCGCACTCGGCGTGCTGCAGCTGATTCAGCCGTGGATATGTGAACTGCTGCGGGTGCGCATGCACTTCGAACAACCGGAAGCCGCTCCCGGTGCACATCCCTGGCATCCGCGCAGCGGAGAGGTGCAGGATACGGCCTCCCAGTTCGGTTTGACCGATCGGGAGCGGGAAGTCAGCCAACTGATGCTCGGCGGCAGCTCGACCAAGGAAATTGCCCGCCGCCTGGATATCTCGGTGGAGACCGTGCGGGCCCACAAGAAACACCTGTACGCCAAGCTGAGCATCAACAGCCAGGCCGAGCTGTTCGCCCGCTTCTGGCAGGACAGGGTCTAGCGGGAACCGTCGCTCGGTGCTGCTGTTCAACCCACCAACGGGTGCTGGAGACCATCCACCCACAGCTGACTGGGCCGTACACTGCCCCGGCGCAGGCCGCCGACATCGATCAGTGTCTTGCGTGTCCAGTCGGCGACCGTGTCGCTGTGCTCCGGGGCTACCTGGTCTACAGCATGAACAGCGAAATCGCAGGTACGTAGGTAACCAGCAACAGGCCGAGTAGCGATACGATCAGGAACGGCAGCACACCGAGGGCAATTCTGCCGAGTGGCAGTTGCGTGATATTTGCTGCCACGAACAGATTGATGCCCACCGGTGGCGTGATCAGGCCGATCGACAGGGCCGTCATCAGCGCAACCCCGAACCAGGTGAGATCCAGTCCCAGGCCGGTGACAACCGGCAGAAAGATCGGCAGCGTGATGAACATGATGGTAATCGCATCCATGAACATGCCGGCCAGCAGTAGAATCAGCATGATCACCAGAATGATGACCCAACTGCTGTCGCTTATGCTCAGCAGCACATCGGAGTAACTGCTGACGAGGCCATCCACCACCACGACCCAGCCGAACAGGCTGGCGAAAGCGACCACCAGCATGACCACTGCCGATGCGCTGGCTGACTCGACCACACAGCGGAACAGTGACGTGAGCGTCAGCGTTCGATACACAAGAAAGCCGACCCCCATGGCATAGACGGTGGCGACAATGGCGGCCTCCGTTGGCGTGAACAGCCCGCCATAGATACCGCCCAGAATCACAACGGGCGTCAGCAGTCCCCAGAAGGCCTCCTTGAAGGCATGCTGCAGGCGTTGAACGTAGGGCCGCGAGTAGTCAATGCCGGCGATTGTCTCGAAGCTTGTTTCATCTGCATTGACGGCATTGCTGTCCTTGTCGCTTTGCGGGAAGAACCTGGCGAAAGGCAATGCGCACAGCATGAAGCAGCCAAGAATCAGGCCCGGGACAATCGCCGCAAGAAACAGGTCGGAAATCGATGTTTCAGCAAGGATGCCGTAGATCACCAGGCCGATGGAGGGTGGAATAATCAGCGATAGCGCCGCCCCGGTACAGACCAGGCCCGCAGCAAAGGGGCGCGGATAGCCATCGGCCACCATGCCGCGAATGATAAGTGGACCGATGGCTGCGACCGAAGCCGGACCGGAGCCGCTGACTGCTCCCCAGAATAGGCACACCACTGTCCCCACGAGTCCCATACCACCGGGCAGTGCGCCAACCAGAGTGCGAAAGAAGTGGATCATCTTGCTGGCGATACCCGTGATGCCCATGATATTGCCGGCCAGAATGAAGAACGGAATCGCCAACAGTGAATACTTGGCAATGCCCGATACAATCAGGTCTCCGGCAAGGTCGAGGCCGAAGCCCATCTGGTACATGGCTGCCATCGCCGAGAGTGCCAGGCTGAATGCGACCGGCACTCGCAGGAGCACCAGCCCAAAGAAGATCAGGATCATCAGGGTACCGGAGGAGAGGTCGATCATGATGGCTCTCCGGATTGGCGCAGTTCCATGACGGCGAGTTCCACTTGCCGCACGAGCAGCATGATGAAGCCGACCGGCACGACCAGGGTGTAGATCCACTGCGGTACCTGCAAGGCACTGGATACCACGCCGCTCTGGTACTGATTGACCAGCAGGTTATATGTGAGCCAGGTGCACAGCGCCAGGCTGATGACAATCAGCGCTGTCGAGAGCACCACCATGCCGCGTTTCACCGCGGCTGGCATGCATTCATAAAGTGCGGTGACGGCGAGGTGTTGTCCCTTGCGTGCGGCGATGGCTGCGCCAAATACTGTCAACAACACCATACCGTTGATCACCAGTTCCTGGCTGGAGGCGAGGGAGAACGTAGTGAGATTGCGGACGACAACGTTGATGAATCCCAGCAGCGTCATGCACAGGAATATGACGCCGCAGATGACCTCCTCGAAATGACGCCAGATGTACTTGGTCATGTATCTGTCCTCATGCCAGCTCACTGGCGTAGGTGGGTTCAGTCGATAGGCGCGCGAAGCGAGAGCACTTTTTCAGCAGATGGTGGCTCGATCAATTGGCTAAGCTGTTGGCGCTGTCTTCGAAAGCCTTCACCAGATCTTCGCCGACCTTGCTGGCCCAGCTGTCGTATACGGACTGAGTGGCTTCGCGGAATGCCTGCAATTGCGCATCATCGAGAGTCGAGATCTGCATGCCATTCTCGGCGAGGGTCTCAATGCCGTTTTCAGTCGCCTCGCGAGCGACATCCCTCTGATACTGCATCGCCTGATCGGCCGCGCTCTGGACCATTGACTGGGTGGTGTCGTCCCACGAATCCCAGAGTTGCTTGCTGACGCCGACGAAGATCGGGTCATAGGAGTAATGCCACTCAGTGAGGTAATCCTGAACCTCATAGATACGTTGCGGCACGATGATCGAACCGATGGGGTTTTCCTGGCCATCCACAACGCCCTGCTGCAGCGACGAGAACGTCTCGGTCCACTGGATCTGCTGAGGATTGGCGCCGAGTGCATTGAACACGTCGATGTACATCGGGCCGGCGACACGAACCTTCATGCCCGCCAGATCGTCGGGAGCTTCAACGGGTCTGGCGCTGTTGGTCAGTTCGCGAAACCCGTTCTCCCCCCACGCCAATATCTTGATGCCATGCTCTTCAGCAATCTCCTTCATGCGCTCGCCAGGCGCTCCCTGTATCGCCGTATCAACCTGCTCATAGTTGCTGAACAGGTAAGGCAGCGAGAAGACGGCCATCTCTGGAATCAGTGGTGTGACATTGATGGCGGACGTGATGACGAAGTCGATATTGCCTCGCCCGACCATCTCCGACTGCTTCATCTGGTCGCCGCCGGCGAGCACCGCGTTGGGAAAGATCTTGATCGAGAGTTCGCCATCCGACTGTTCGTCGAGGAGGTCACGAAACCGCTCGGCACCCTGCTGCCAGCTGGTGGTATCCGATGTGTTGTGTGTCAGTCGGTAGGTGTCGGCATAGGCGGCGGTTGATATGGATGTTGCAACGGCCAGAGCAATGGTAGGGATCACTTTCCTGTAGTTCATGGAATTTCTCTTGTTGGTTTGGGAATGCCATGAGTTCCACTAAGTGGAATATTGTTTTCTATTTTTCTGGATTGAGAATGACGTAGCTGATTTCTTCAGACCATAAGACAAAGGTTGTAGTCGGTGGGTTCACTCTGTTCAAAAAAGAGATTTTGGGTTTTATTTAATAAAAAAATTAATAAAATCAATTAATTGATATTAAGATGTTATGTCGAGAGATAATTGATCCATGAGTGTCCCTGTGCCTGGTCGCGCGGCTTTTGGTCCTGAGAAGAGAGCTGGTTTTCGTATTATTATATGGAACGTTTGTCTTTAGTTGTATTGATGGATTACCTCCGGCGCGCCCACACTCGCCCTCGACCCTGGTGCAGGGCCGGGGGTTTCCTCTCCTTTCAGTGATCGAGGTGTATATGAACAACAACAAGCGGGTAGCAGTGGTATTGAGTGTGTTGGCGATGGCCTTCTCTGGCGTGGCGGCGGCAGGCAATTATCGGCTGTCCAGTGAAACCAGCGAGGCCACCAGCCGCACGGTGGGGGCGCAGAAGTTTGCCGAGTTGGTTGAAGAGGCCACGGATGGCGAGGTTTCCGTACGTGTCTTTGCCAATGCCGTGCTGGCGGGTGGTGACCAGCTCAAGCAGGCAGAGATGGTGGGGCGTGGCGACATTGATTTCATCGTCACCTCGGCCATTACTGTATCGCCGCTTGTCCCGGAAATGTCTGTATTTTCGTTGCCTTATCTCTACAGCGGCTATGACGAAGTCGATGCAACTCTGGCTGGTGAGCCGGCCGAACAGGTCGAGGAGATCATGGCCAGTCATGGATTGGTTGTGCTCGGTTGGGGGGAGAGCGGTTTTCGTGAGCTGACCAATAGTGTCAAACCAATAATGTCTCCGGCTGACTTGCGCGGCATGAAGATTCGCGTAGCCGGTCCCATGTTCATCGACATCATGGCAGCGCTTGGCGCCAATCCTCAGCAGATCCAGTGGACCGAGACGTTCTCGTCGCTGCAGCAGGGCGTTGTGGATGGCCAGGAAAATCCCATCGGTTCGATCATCGTGCCGCAGCGCATCTATGAGGTTCAGGATTACCTCACTGCGTGGCACTACTCCTACGATCCCGCATTCCTCGCGGTGAGTCGTCAGCTCTGGGAGTCGTGGGATGCACAGACTCAGAATGAGGTCAGTCGAGCGGCGCAGGAAGCCATGGATTATCAGAAGGAATTGACTCGCCAGCAGACCGCAGATGGCGAAGCCCTGCTGGAAGAAAAGGGCATGCAGATCACCACGCTGAGCGACGAGCAGTTGCAGGCCTTCCGTGATGCCACGCGGGAGCCGTTCGAGAGCTGGGCTCAGAAGGTCGGCATGCCGCTGGTGGAAACCTTTCAGGCGGCCATCGAACAGGTGCGCCAGCAGCCATAGGTCCGCATGACAACGCTGGCAGGTTAGCGGTGAGCTAGCCTGCCGAATTGGTTCTGGACGCAGTCACCCGCCCTACCAGGGTGGATGGATGACAATGAGGTCGACGATGAAACCCTTGATGGAAGGCAAGCGCGTAGTGGTGGTGGGGGCAGGTTCCTGTGGCGAAGGCTGGGGTAATGGCAAGGCAGCCGCAGTGCTGTATGCCCGAGAGGGCGCACAGGTGATTGCCGTGGATCGCGATCTAGAGGCCGCAGAAGAAACCCGACGTTTGATCGTTGAGGAAGGTGGCGCCTGTGAAGTGGTGCAGGCCGATATCACGTGTCGTGCAGATGTCGAGCAGCTGGTTGATGCCGCCATGGATCATTATCGTGGTATCGATGTGCTGCACAACAATGTCGGGATCTCGATTACCGGTGGGCCGGAGGAAACCAGTGAAGAGGATTGGGAGCGTCTGATGCGGGTCAACCTGACAGGGGTATATCTGACCTGCAAACAGGTGCTACCGATAATGCGCGTGCAGGGCGGTGGCAGTATCGTCAATATCTCGTCGGTGGCCGCGGTGCGTTGGATCGGCTTTGGCTACTCGGCCTATACCGCATCCAAGGCAGCCTTGCAGGGGTTTACGGAAAACCTTGCTGCGCAGTACGCGCCACATGGCATTCGTGCCAACTGCATCTTACCGGGTTTGATGGATACGCCGATGATCTATTCGCCATTGACGGCGGCCTATGGGGGCGATGTCGAGCAGATGCGCGAACGCCGCCGTCGGCAGTGTCCGATGGGCTTCATGGGTGATGCCTGGGATATTGCCAATGCGGCGCTCTATCTTGCCTCTGATATGTCGCGCTATGTGACGGGAACCAACCTGATTGTCGATGGCGGCCTGTCGCTGGGTTCCTCGCCAGCATGATGGCGAGGAAGCGAGTCTTGTTGACGATTAACGTAGCTGCTGTGCTGCCCTGATTCGCTTTTCCAGTGCGCGGGCCTCGGCGACCAGTTCTGGTCCCAGTTCCTGCTGCCGCTCCGGCTGCATGCGGTCCTCGATGGCGGCAATGGTCAGGGCGCCGAGTAGGCGGCCCTCGCTGTCGCGTACGGCGGCGCCGATTCCCCATGACCCCTTGATGACCGAGCCACGGTTGATGCCGTAGCCGAGGCTGCGGCATTCCTCGACGCGTGCCCGAAGATTGTCGGGCAGGTCGTTGGGGAAGTGCTGTGCGCACTCGTCTGCATTGGCGGCAATGCACTGTTCCACTTCGTCATCGTCAAGTGCTGCCAGCATGGCGATGCCGCCGCCGCCAATGCCGATCGGTAGGCGCTTACCGGGTTGCAGGACATGGGTCTTGAGGGGGTAGTCGCCATCCTCGCGAACCAGGCAGATGCTGTGCTGCCCACTGCGAATCGAAAAGAAGGCGCTGTCACCGCACTCTCTGGCGATACGCGCCACCGGCTCGGCAACGATGGTGCGCAGACCGTAACGGTGATCGGCGATAACTCCCAGTGCATAGCACTCCGGCCCGAGAAAGTAGCCGTCATTTTCCGATCTGTCGACCATGCCCTCGGCGACCAGGGCCTGTAGCAGGCGATGTGTGGTCGGCTTCGTCAGTCCGGTGTGTTTGGTGATCTGTGCCAGCGTGACGCCTCGGCCCGTGCCGTTGGCGATGGCGCGCAGTACCTGAATGGTGCGCGACACGGACTGGGCTCCCGCAACAGTTGTCATGATGTGGTTTCTCCGTGTTCCATAATATGGCCTACACAATTGGTCTGGGTTGTCAGTTTTAACATTGATAGCGCCATATGCTGCCAATAGAGTGATAATCGTGATAGACAGTTAATTCCATAATATGGAATAAGGAAGATATATGTCAACTCGGAGTCGTATCGTCGGATGGTCTCATCTGGCCTTTGGTAAACGCGAAGAAGCGGGTACTGAGGAGATGATAGGTAAGGTCACCAGTGATGTATTGGCGCATGCCGGTATTGCCGCCAGGGATATCGACGGCATTTACCTGGGAGTCATGAACAATGGCTTCTCGAATCAGGATTTCCAGGCCAGCCTTGTGGCGTTGGCCCAGCCCGAACTGGCGCACACTCCAGCGACGCGCGTGGAAAATGCCTGCGCAACGGGGTCGGCGGCATTGCATGCGGCGATGGATTTCATCGACTCCGGACGAGGCCGTATCGCACTGGTGATCGGTGCGGAAAAGATGACGGCGCTGCCCACCTCCGAGGTGGGTGAGGTGCTGCTGGGGGCCAGCTATCGTCGTGAAGAATCGTCGGACAGCGGCTTTCCCGGCGTGTTTGGCCGGATTGCCGAGCAGTATTTTGAGCGTTATGGCGACTGTCGCGAGGCGCTGGCGATGATTGCCGCCAGAAATCACCGCAATGGCGTCGATAATCCCCTGGCTCATGTGCGCAAGGATCTCGGTATTGATTTCTGCAATACCGTGAGTGAGCGCAACCCGCTGGTTGCCGGTCCACTACGACGTACCGATTGCTCAATGGTGTCTGACGGCGCTGCTGCGCTGTTGCTTGCTGACGCAGAGACAGCGAAAAGCATGGCGAGATCGATAGGCTTTCGGGCGCGCACTCATGTCAACGATATCCTGCCGCTGAGTCGTCGCGATCCACTGGAATTCGCCGGTGCGACGCGTGCCTGGCAGCAGGCTCTCAAGGTGGCGGGGGTCGGTCTGGACGACCTGTCTCTGGTCGAAACACATGATTGTTTCACTATCGCAGAGTTGATCGAGTACGAGGCCATGGGCCTGGCGGCGCGTGGCGAAGGCGCGCGTGTCGTTCGTGAAGGGTGGGGTAACAAGGATGGGCGGTTACCGATCAACCCTTCCGGTGGACTCAAGGCCAAGGGGCATCCGGTGGGAGCCACCGGCGTATCCATGCATGTGATGGCATGCATGCAATTGATGGGAGAGGCCGGGGGAATGCAGGTACCCGGTGCAGAGCTTGCCAGTGTCTTCAATATGGGCGGCGCCGCCGTTGCCAACTACGTCAGCATTCTGGAGCGTAGCCGATGAGCCGGGACATCGAGGCACCAGTGGGAGGTGTCGCACCTGTCAGCCGCAGAGTCATGAACCTTGCGTACTGGCTGACCCAGGCCGCCCGACGTTACAGCGAGCAGCCTGCGCTGGTGATGGGCGATGAGGTTCGTAGCTGGAGCGAGCTGGATCAGCGAGTCAGCGCATTGGCCTATGCCTTGCGTCAGTTGGGGGTCACCAGGGGCGATCGTATCCTGGTGCACTCACGCAATGGCTTCGAGATGGTCGAGACGCAGCTGGCGGCTTTCCGGCTGGGGGCGGTGTGGGCTCCGGTCAATTATCGAATTTCACAGGATGAGGGTGGCTGGCTGTCGGAGCTGACCGGGGCGAGGGTGCTGATTCATTCCGCCGAGTTTTCCGCGCATGCTGCGGCGATGCGTCAGGCCAGCAGATCGCTGTGTCATACCATCAGCATCGGCCCCTGTGACGGTGCGGATGAGGAATACCAGGAGCTGGTCAGCAGGCACCTTGGCCAGACGTGCCGCAATGTCGATGTCGAGCATGATGACCCCTGCTGGTTCTTCTTCACCTCGGGAACCACTGGTAGGCCAAAGGCCGCGGTATTGACCCACGGTCAGATGGGCTTCGTGGTGACCAATCATCTGTGTGACTTGATGCCGGCAACAGATCAGTCCAGCGATGCCAGCCTGGTGATTGCACCACTTTCGCATGGCTCGGGGATTCATTATCTCACCCAGCTGGCGCGTGGCGTCACCACGGTACTCCCGGTTGGCAGCGGGCTGGATGTTGAGGAAGTCTGGGGGCTGGTCGAGCGGTATCGGATTACCAATCTGTTCACTGTTCCGACCATCGTCAAGATGCTGATCGAACATCCTGCGCTGGAGACGGTGGATCATTCGTCGCTGCGTTACATCATCTATGCCGGCGCACCGATGTATCGAACTGACCAGCAGGCAGCCCTCAAGCAATTGGGCAACGTGCTTGTGCAGTACTACGGGCTGGGCGAAGTCACCGGCAATATCACGGTATTGCCACCTGCCATGCACAGCGTTGATGACGAAGCAATGAAGGTCGGCTCCTGCGGCCATGAACGTACCGCAATGCAGGTCTCGATTCAGGATGAGGATGGCCATGAGGTCATGCCGGGCGAAAGCGGCGAGATCTGTGTCTGTGGCCCCGCTGTATTTGCCGGGTACTACGCCAATCCCGAGGCCAACAGCAAGTCATTTCGCAATGGGTGGTTTCGTACCGGGGATCTCGGACATATCGATCCACAGGGGTTTGTTTACCTCACGGGACGTGCTTCGGACATGTTCATTTCCGGTGGCTCCAACGTCTATCCGCGAGAAATCGAGGAAAAGATGCTGACCCATCCTGATATCGAGGAAGTGGCGATTGTCGGCATGCCGGATGAGCGCTGGGGAGAAGTCGGTGTTGCTGCGGTGGTGCTGGCACCTGGGCAGGTATGGGATCTGGAGAACATGCGTGACTGGATGCGCGCGCGGATGACGAGCTACAAGGTGCCGCAACGCTTTCATTGTTTTGATGCGCTGCCACGCTCCAGCTACGGCAAGATCACCAAGAAGATTGTCCGTGAGGCGATCGAGGAGCGGGAGCGTGCAGGATGAAACGAACGTTCGCCAACCCCTGGCCCCGCCCGAGAATGTTGCGCCATGCAGGCCATTTCAACCCATTGCGTATCCACAGCATGCATTACCAGGGCGGACGTCATATCCGCTTGTTGCTGACGCCGGGAAAGAGTCTGTTCGATGCGCTGGTCGAGCCGTTGCGTGAAGCCGGAGTGACCAGTGCCTCAATGACCATTCTCGGTGGCAGGTTTGCCCATCTGGAGTACTGCGTTGCGCCACCCGATCCTTCCGGGCAGGCAGCGATTGCCTATTCCCGCCCGATTGATGCGGGAGAGGCCTTCATGGTTTTCGGCAACGCTACCCTCGGCAAGGACATGCAGCAGCGCCCACTGGTGCACTGCCATGCCACGCTGCGTACCTGTTCCAACGAAGTGAAGGGCGGCCACATCGTGCCGCAGGCTTCGATCATCGGCGAGCAGCCGATCCCTGTATTGGTTACCGCCATTGAAGGGTTCGAGTTGCGTCAGGCATTCGACGATGAAACCAACATTGCTCTGCTCAAGCCTTACAAGGAGTCTTGACATGACATTCAAGGAATCTGCGGCTGCCCCTGTTACCGAAGGGGTTGTTATCGAATCCGGTCGTATGGGGCGCGTGGCCTACGCGCGTATCGCCCCCAATGAAGACCTGGTGCAAGGCGTCGAGAAGATGTGCCTGGCAGAAGGATTTCGCCATGCCTTTGTTCGTGGTGGTCTGGGCAGCTTGATCGATGCCCGGGTCGGCACCCTGGATGGTGGCTTCCAGCAGATTTCTGGACCTGCCGTGGAGATCGTGAGTATCGCCGGAGAGGTTCGCTCGGGGGATGACGGAGTGCCTATGGCCTCTCTGGCAGGGATCGTCGCGGACCCTGATGGCAATGTTTATGGAGGTCCCTTCCTCGCCGGGTGGAATCCCATCTGCATGACCTTCGAGGTCACGCTTGAAGAGTGGCTACCCGACGAGGGAGAGCAGTGAATATGGCAACCGCAGCAGGAGTGATCATTACCGGAGGAGCTTCGGGAATCGGTCTGGCCATTGCTCGGTCGTTGGTCGCAGGCGATATCCCGGTGATGTTGCTGGATGTGTCGACGACCAACCTTGCTCTGGCATGCCGAGAACTGGGGATTGCCGAGCACTATGGCCGTGCTTGCGACATCACTGATGAGCAGGCTGTTGAGCGAGTGATGGCTGAGGTACTGGAGCGCATGGCGATCACTGGGCTGGTCAATTGTGCGGGCATTGGCGAAGACAAACCGGCGGTCGACAGCGATGTGGAGGCCTTGCGGCGCATTCTCGATGTCAATGTGGTCGGTACCTTCATCTGCTCACGTAGCCTCGCACGTCATTGGCAACGCGAGGAGCTGGGCGGCAGCATCATCAATATTTCTTCGGTCTCCGGCCTGTGCGGCAACAAGGGGCGCAGTGCCTACGGTGCTTCCAAGGCGGGGCAGAATGCTCTCACCTATGTCATGGCCAATGAGCTGGGGCCGACGGGAATTCGTGTCAATGCGGTGGCTCCCGGGCCCATCGACACACCGCTGGCCGAGGCCATGCATACACCTGATGTGCGTCGACAATGGCAGGCCAGGGTGCCATTGAAGCGTTATGGTACCCCTGCCGAAGTAGCATCAGCCGTGGTCTTTCTGCTGTCGGAAGAAGCCAGCTTCATCAATGGCCAGGTGCTGGCGGTGGATGGCGGTTTTGTCACGGCGGGGCTGATGGCTTGAAGGAGGTTTTGATGGGGGCGTGGATTGATGGGATGTGGCTTGATGAGTCATAGCCTGATGGGGGCGTAGACGCGGCAGCGAATACCCGGGCCATGCCCGGGTATCGTGAGGCTCACCAGAGAGGGTCAGAACCTGGCGTCATCGACACCCACGGTTTCCGGAACAAACCACTTCACGTCACGCAGGTCCTTGTCGATCTGGTCCTCGACCTTGAGCAGGGTGGCGAAGATCGCCATGCGTACCGGGATGCCGTTGTCGGTCTGACGGAAGATCGCCAGGCGCGGATCACCGTTGAGGTCGACATCGAGATCATTGGCATCCGGGCGACTGTCGCGGGGCAGCGGGTGCATGACGATGGTCGAGTCATTGCAATGCTCGTTGAGGAAGGCGCGGTGCACGGTGAAGTCGCGTGACAGGTTGAAGCCTTCTTCCATCTCGGCGGTAAAACGCTCCTTCTGGATGCGGGTGGTATAGACCACATCGACATCCGAGAAATTTCCGGCGAGATTCTCGCGCACCTCCACGTCCAGCCCCTGCTGGCTGACCCTTTCGATCAACTCGCTGGGCATTTCCAGTCCTGGTGGTGCCACCAGCGTGACGCGCAGGGGCGCGTACAGTGCCAGCAGTTTGATCAACGAGTGCACGGTACGCCCGAACTTGAGGTCGCCGGTCATCAGCACATGAGCGCCCTTGAGCGACTTGCCCTGACGCGCGAATTCCTTGTCGATGGTATAGAAGTCGAGCAGTGCCTGACTGGGGTGCTCTCCGGGTCCATCACCGGCGTTGATTACCGGTACATGAGTGGCGCGGGCAAACTCGGCCACCGAGCCCTTGTCGGGGTGACGCATGACAATGGCGTCGCAATAACCGGCCATGACGCGGCTGGTGTCATACAGCGACTCGCCCTTGGCCATCGATGAGAAGGTGAAACCGGTGGTATCGCAAACGCTGCCGCCAAGACGCGAGAAGGCAGTGTGGAAGCTGACGCGGGTGCGGGTACTGGCTTCGAAAAACAGGTTGCCGAGTACTGCGCCTTCCAGAACCCGGGTTATCTTGCGCCGTTGGGCGATGGGCTCCATCTTCGCGGCGACTCGCATCAGGTGGTCGATATCATCGCGAGACAATGAGTCGATGGAAAGCAGGTGAGACATCACAGCGCCCTCGGCAGAGATAGACGGGCGCTAGTGTACCGCTGTGGTTGCTTTAGATCAGCCCCGATATGCCGGAACCTTCATATCGGTTGTGTCGCGTATCACACAACGGCATCCTCCGGCTGGACCAACTGAGCTTTGGCGCACTCACCAATGGTGGCGATGGCAGCATGTGTGCTGTCGTTCAACAGACTGGCATAGTTCAGCCTCAGGCAGTGGCGGTACTTGCCGCTGGCCGAGAACAGTGGACCGGGTGCGATGCCCAGTTGATGCTCGGCGAGACGTTGGTTGAGCGCAATGCTGTCGAATCCGTCGGGCAACTCCAGCCATAGCATGAAGCCGCCGGATGGCACGCTGACCCTGGTACCCTCGGGAAAGTACTGCTGTATCCAGCCGCGCATCTGGTCGCGTTGCAGACGGTACTGGCGGCGCATGGCGGTAAGGTGGCGAGCATGGTGGCCCCTGGCCATGAACTCGGCGACTGCACTCTGGGCGAGGGTAGAACTGGAGCCAGTGGAAACATACTTCTCGTGCAGGGCCCGGTCTCGGTAGCGGCCGGGAGCCAGCCAGCCCAGGCGTAGCCCCGGTAATAGCGTCTTGGACATGCTGCTGCATAACAGTACGCGCCCCTCGCCATCGAACGCAGCGATACTGTGTGGCCGTGGCGCGGTATAGGCAAGGTCGCCATACACGTCATCCTCGATGATCGCGACGTCGTAACGGCTGGCCATCTCGACGAGCGCCTGTTTGCGTTCGTTGCTCATCGAATAGCCGAGGGGATTGTTGCAGGTCGGCGTGACCATGATCGCCTTTACCGGCCACTGTTCCAGTGCCAATTCGAGAGCACCCAGACTGATGCCGTGCTCGGCATCGGTGGGGATTTCCAGTGCCTTGAGGCCGCGTGCCTCAAGCATCTGCATGGCGCCATAGAAGGCCGGTGAATCCACTGCAACCACATCGCCAGGCTCGGTCAGCAGCCGTAGCGCAATGGCCAACGCTTCCTGGCAGCCGGTGGTGATGATCACGTCATCGACATGGCGCATACATCCGGAGTGGCTCATCAGCAGGGTGATCTGTCGCCGCAGCTCCTCATCCCCGGCGAGGTTGTCGTAGGCAAAGTGACTCATGGAAGCGTCACGCTGCGATTGGCCAAGCAGTCGCTGTAGCGGCAGCAATGTCGCGGCACGCAGGTCCGGCATGCCATTGGCCAATGCATGACGTGACTGATGGGGCGCGGAGCCCATCACCAGTGTCTGGACCTGTTTCCAGCGTGATACATGCACCGGGCGTTGTTCCGGCTGCGATCGTTGCGGCAGAGGTGTGGCGTGCAGAGAGGTATGGGCCGGCGCGGTGACGAAGTACCCGGAACGGGGCCGGGCTTCGATCAGGCCTTCGGCTTCGAGGGCCGCGAAGCACGCCTGGGCGGTGGTCATGCTTACCCCCTGTTCCTGACACCATTGGCGCACCGAAGGTAGCCGATCACCGCAGCGGTAGATGCCCTGGTCGATGCGCTCGACCAGCAGGTCCCGTAACTGCTCGTAGCGTTTGACGCGGGGCACGGCGATGACTCCTCAAAGTGGCATAGCTCTTCAAAGTGGGACAGCTCTTCAAAGTGAGACAGCTCGTCAAAGTAGAACAGCTCGCCGCTGCACAAGCGGTACAGAGGCGTTGTCTGTATCACTGTACCGCATAATTTTTAAGCTTGTGAATCTGTATCGATAAATGATCCAGAGAGATGCTATGCAGAGCGTCCGGTAAGCGAATGAAGCGTCAACATACCCCCGGCGCCACAGTGGAAAGCCAAGCCATTGAATTGCAGTGCGAGGAGGTTAGCCATGCTCTTCCCGAGAAGTCTGCGTAGATACCTGTCGTGGCGCGCCTGGCGCCGGAGCCATTGCTATCGCCGGCAATGGGACCACCTGATGGAGCTGGATGATCATCTGCTACGCGACCTGGGCTTCAATCGACAACAGCTCCAGGCCGGCTGGCGGGTACTGGAGCTCCCCCAGTGCGACGAACGGACTTTGCCTAACAGGACACGCCGCTGTAGCACTGTGGCGTAGAACCGTCATCTCTCTCTATGCTGGAAAGCAGCGCAGCGCAAGATAATTTCAACTGATCGTGTTCAATCACCAGGAGCCCTCCATGCCGTTTGCCCTCTCTCGTTACTATCTGCTCGATGTGTTCGCCGCCAGACCTTTCGCGGGTAACCAGTTGGCGGTGTTTCTCGATGCTGACAGAATTGAGGTCGAGCGGATGCAGGCCATTGCCGCAGAACTGAATCTTGCCGAGACGGTATTCATCGGGCGCAGCAAGGGCGAGAACCGTTTCCCGATGCGTATCTTCACCGCTTCGCGTGAGCTGCCTTTTGCTGGACATCCGACAGTGGGGGCAGCCCATCTGCTGGTGGCTCAGGGGCTGGTGGACAGCAAGACTATCACTGCCGATACACCGCTGGTGCTGGAGGTAGCGGCAGGTCCTCTGGAAATCACCTTTGAGGGTGAGCTGGCGCGCTTTCGAGTCAAGCGACCGGCTGAAGTCGGCACCAGCTCACTGGGTAGAGCCGCCGCTGCAGAGCTTGCGGGACTGGTCGCGGAAGAGATCGCCGGAGACCCAGTGCAGGCATCCTGCGGGCTTCCGTTTCATCTGGTGCCACTGGCCTCGAAAGAGGCGTTATCCCGCGTGACCTTGAATATGTCACAGTGGATGGAGCATATCTCGCCGAGCGGAGTCGAGCAGGTGTACTTCCATGTCGAGGAGCGTGATGCCCTGCATACGCGGATGTTCGCGCGCCATGGTGGTAGTTTTCTGGAGGACTCCGCGACCGGCAGTGCCGCGGCCGCACTGGCCGGTTTCCTCGGTAGTGAGGCGAAGTCACCGCGCAATGAGTGGAGCATTTACCAGGGACAGGACATGGAGCGCCCCAGCGAGATTCATGCGCGTGCTAGCCGCGATGATGCAGGAGCGGTGACGGTGGAAATTGCCGGGCAGGCGGTATTGATCGGCGAGGGCCTGTTTTATCCACAGGAGTGAAGGGGCCATGAATCGATATCTATTGGGTTTCAGCGCGGGTTTTCTTGCTGTGCTCTGTTTCCACCAGCCGGTCGTGGGGCTGCTGCATGCCTATGGGGTGATTCCCTTCGCTCCCTATTCGACACAGTCGGTAGCGCCGCTGGCAGTTCCGGCCTGGTTCTCGGCCAGTTTCTGGGGTGGACTCTGGGGTATGGTCATGATCGCCATCTGTGCCGTACGCAAGGTGGATGTGCTGAGCTGGTGGCAGTCGGGGCTGTTCGGTGGCATTGCGCTGACGCTGGTTGCGATGTTGGTGGTCTTCCCGCTCAAGGGCGGCGGCATCAACCTGGCGATCTTCCCCATCGGCTTGCTGGTCAATGGTGCCTGGGGGCTGGGGATGTGGGTGTTGCTACGTGCCTGGCAGCCGGTCGGTACTCAGGTGACCTGAAGTGACTATCTTCGAGTTCCGGTAACTGTCCTATGAGCTCTGTCGTCTGCTCTATACTGCCGAGCAGGGCTCGCTACCGAGTTCTCGTCATGGAGCGATCGCTGTGATGCATCCTGTTCAGTGCCGATGTGGAACCTTCCGAGCGCGACTCGAAGGCCATGGCCCACATAATCGAGTTATCTGTTATTGCGCCAACTGTCAGGCCTTTGCACGTGCTCTCGACAAGGCTTGCGAGACCCTGGATGCCCAGGGCGGTTCCGAGATCGTGCAGGTCGCGCAATCGCGCTTGCGCTTCGAGCAGGGCGAGGAGCAGCTGGCGGTACTGCGGCTCAGTGAGAGCGGGATGTTGCGCTGGTATGCATCCTGTTGCTCCACTCCGATCGGCAACACCATGCTCAACCCCAGAATGCCGTTCATTGGCCTGGTACATACCTGTCTGGATCCGGCACGCATGGACACGGATTTCGGCACGAAAGTAGCGGTGGTAAACGTGGGGTCGGCATTGGGTGAACCAAAGCCTCGAGCGCGAGGGTTTCTCGGGGTATGTCTGAGGCTGGTACGAATGTTGGCCGGTAGTCTCTTCAGGGGAAGCTGGCGTGGATCACCGCTGTTCGATGAGTCAGGGAAACCGCGGATAACACCGCGGGTTCTGAGCGCAGAAGAATTGGCGAATGCCAAACGTCACCCATAACTCTCATCTTTCGGTTCTTTTTGCTGGTTCCTCTTTTCCTATGCCGTTTCCACCGGGCCTTCGCCCTGCGGTGAAGGACGCCTGACGATCAGGTGAAAACAGGCCAGCGACAGAATACCTGCCAGACCGATGGCGATAGCCATGCTGTGCGAGGTCCCATCGTGGAAGGTGCCGACCAGCCCGCCAGCAATGGCGGCAATGCTCATCTGCACGAAACCGAACAACGCTGAGGCCGAGCCTGCGCACTGCGGGTTGGGCGCCAGCGCGCCGCCCATGGTCTGCGGCATGATGATGCCAAAGCCGACCATGAACAGCATATGCGGAGCGATGACTGCCCACACGGTATGAATTCCGGCGAGTGAGAATGTTGCCATCAAGCTGCCACCGATGGCGGATAGCAAGGTGGCAGTGACCAGCAGGCTGTGTCGAGACAGGCGGCGGCTGAGTCGGGCACTGGCAATGGAGCCGACGAAGAAGCCGCCGACGATCATCGCGAACAGGGCACCGTACTGATTGGGCGTTACGCCGAGGAAGTCGATAAGTACGAAGGACGAGCCTGAAAGGAAGGCGAACAGGCCACAGAAGGCGAAGGAGTTGGTCAGGGTGTAGCCGACGAAGTCACGTTGCCCGATCAACATGCGGCAGGTGCCGAGCAGTGCCGCAGGGTGAATCGACTGGCGCTGATCGCGGGGCAAGGGTTCAGGCAGGATACTGAGCAGTACCAACATCGCAGCGGCGTAGACCGCAAGGCTGACGAATATTGAATACCAGCCGAACCACAGTAGCAGGGCGGCGCCGAACAGCGGTGCCAATGCTGGCGCCAGCGCCATGACACTGGCCATATATGACAGGATACGGCTGGCCTCGAAAGGGCCGTAGATATCGCGTACCGCCGCGCGACCCAGGACCGGCCCCGCCGCACCGCCCAGCGCTTGCAGGAAACGCCCGGCCAACAGCACTTCGACGTTCGGAGCGAAGGCACAGATCATACTGGCGACCAGAAACAGCAGCATGCCGCCCAGCAGTATCGGCTTGCGTCCGTAGCGGTCCGACAGTGGACCGCACAGCAACTGAGCCACGGCGAAGCCGATGAGATACAGCGATAGCGTCAACTGGATCTCATCAGCACCTGTGGCCAGCGATTCGCGCATGGCCGGCATCGCCGGCAGATACATGTCGGTAGCCAGTGGGCCAAGCGCCGTCAGCGCCGCCAGTAACGCCACGGTGGCGCGGGAGGTGGGGTTGAGCATCTACTGTCCTGGAATAGGGGCAAGGAGCAAAGGCTTCCCCAAGGGTGTCGCCTCGTGATCAGGGAAGCCTTTATTTAGCCCGCTTATGATACTGCAGAGAGTGGTACCTCAAACAGCATCGGCTTGTTCACCAGGAGCTGCGCTGGCAAAGGCCTGCAGTGCTCGTGCTCGTTCAGTGATGGCCTGAATGCGTGGATAGTCGCTCAGGTCGCAGTCAAAACGTTGAGCATTGAATACCTGAGGCACCAGGCAGGCATCGGCCAGCGTCGGGGTGTCGCCGTGGCAGAATTTGCCGCTGTAGCCATCGTTGAGCATGACTTCCAGCGAATCGAAACCACTGGCGACCCAATGTCGATACCAGGCCAGCCTGGCGTCGTCAGAGAGTCCCATCTCACCGGTCAGGTGCTTGAGCACCCGCAGGTTGTTGAGTGGGTGCATCTCGCAGGCGATGAGTTGAGCCAGAGCGCGCACGCGGGCGCGCCCTACCGCATCCGAAGGCAGGATCGCCGGGGTCGGATAGCACTCTTCCAGATACTCGCAGATCGCCAGCGATTGGGTGAGCTGGTGACCATCATCGGTTACCAGCGTTGGTACCAATCCTTGCGGATTGCGGGCCAGGTAGGTGTCGCTGCGCTGTTCGCCCTTGACCAGGTTGACCGCTAGCTGATCCAGATCGATTCCCTTGAGATTGGCGACGATGCGCACTCGGTAAGCCGCCGATGAGCGGAAATAGCCGTGTAATTGCATGCAACAGCTCCCGTCCTCACGCCTTGTATTCGACGACCTGCTGATCGATGGCGCCGAAGATGCTGTTGCCGTCGCGGTCGAACATCTCGATGCGCACGCGGTCGCCGAAGCGCATGAACGGTGTCTTGCTGTCACCATGCAGGATCTTCTCGACCATACGTACCTCAGCGAGGCAGCTGTAACCGACACCACCATCGGCGACGGGTTTTCCAGGGCCACCGTTGGCATCAGGGTTGGAGACCGTGCCGGAGCCGATCACCGCACCGGCGCCGAGATAACGGGTGCGAGCCGCATGAGCGACCAACTGCGGGAAGTTGAAGATCATGTCTGGGCCGGATTCCGGCTCGCCGAACTTCTCGCCATTGAGGTGTACGGTCAGCGGTAGATGAACGCGACCATCCTGCCAGGCATCACCCAGCTCATCCGGGGTGATACAGATCGGTGAGAAGCTCGACGCAGGCTTGGCCTGAAAGAAGCCGAAGCCCTTGGCCAGCTCGCCGGGGATCAAACCACGCAGACTGACATCATTGACCAGCATGATCAGCTTGATATGGCCGCTGGCCTGCTCGGGAGAGACTGCCATGGGAACGTCATCGGTGATGACCGCGATCTCGCCCTCGAAATCGATACCGTGCTCCTCGCTGACAGCCTCGATGTCGTCGTAGGGGCCGATGAAACTGTCACCGCCGCCCTGGTACATCAGCGGGTCAGTCCAGAAGGTCTCCGGCATCTCGGCATTACGCGCCTGGCGCACCAACTGCACATGATTGAGATAGGCGGAGCCATCGGCCCAGTGGTAGGTGCGTGGCAGCGGTGAGTGCAGGGCCTGCATGTCGAGGTTGAAGGCATCTTCGAGCTGGCCGTTGTTCAACGCCTGGTAAACCTCATCGAGACGCGGGGCCAACGCGCTCCAGTCTTCTACCACATGTTGCAGGGTGGCGGCGATGTGCGGCACGCGTACCGCGCGAGTGAGGTCGCGAGAGACGACAATCAGCTCTCCGTCACGAGCGTTTTTCGCTGTGGCAACTGTTTCAAGTGAGGCACCTTGTTCAGGGGAGGTGCCTTTCAAGGTAGCAAGCTTCATGAGTGGTCCTTGTCAGGTGGAGTCGTTATGGCTTTTGCAATGAGTGATACTTCACCGCTTATCGGGGCTGAAGTGGGATTTGAGGCCCTGCCAGACATCGACATAGTCTCGCTGACGGAAGTCTGCTGACAGTGCTGTCTCGGTAGGCTGGAAGGCATAGCGGCTCTCGAACATGAAAGCGAGAGTGGCAGCCTGGTATTGGGGCTCCAGTTCAGCTTCGCTGGCCTTTTCGAAGGTATTGGCATCCGGGCCATGCGGTGACATGCAGTTGTGCAGGCTGGCTCCACCGGGCAGAAAGCCCTCTGCCTTGGCGTCGTATTCACCGTGGATCAGGCCCATGAACTCACTCATCAGATTGCGATGGAAGTAGGGCGGGCGGAACGTCTTCTCGGCCACCATCCAGCGCGGCGGGAAGATCACGAAGTCGATATTGGCCATGCCCTCGGTGTCTGACGCAGAGGTCAACACGGTGAAGATCGAGGGGTCAGGATGATCGAAGCTCACGGTGTTGATGGTGTTGAAGTTGGCCAGGTTGTACTTGTAGGGGGCGTAATTACCGTGCCACGCCACCACATCCAGCGGCGAGTGGTCGAGTTGAGTGACCCACAGGCGGCCGGAGAATTTGGCCACCAGTGCAAAGTCACCGGAGATATCCTCGTAGGTGGCCACTGGAGTCTGGAAGTCACGCGGGTTGGCCAGGCCGTTGGCGCCAATCGGGCCGAGGCCCGGCAGTTCAAAGGGGCTGCCGTAGTTTTCGCAGATATAACCACGGGCGGTGTCATGTCCCTCGGCCAGGCGCACCTGGAACTTGATGCCGCGCGGGATCACTGCGATCTCACCGTTTCCAGCTTCGATCTCACCGAACTCGGTGCGCAGGCGCAGGCTGCCGAGCTGCGGCACGATCAGCATCTCGCCGTCGGCGTTGTAGAAGAAGCGCTCGGTCATGTTCTGGTTGAAGGCATAGACGTGCACACCGCAGCCGGTCTGAGTGCCGGCGTCGCCATTGACGGCGACGGTCAGCAGGCCATCAATGAAGTCGGTCGGAGCATCCGGCAGTGGTCGCGGGTCCCAGCGCATCTGGTTAGGGTCGGCGGCAGGCTTGCTCAGCGGGGCTGTAGCAGTGGAGCCCTCGCCTAGAGGAAGGTAGGCACTCTGTGCCACCGAGGGACGGATGCGATATAGCCAGCTACGCAGGTTGTGGCTGCGCGGTGCGGTAAAGGCCGAGCCAGTCAACTGTTCCGCGTACAGGCCATAAGCCACTTGCTGTGGAGAGTTCTGCCCCTCGGGCAATGCTCCGGGCAATGCCTCGGTAGTGAAGTGATTGCGAAAACCGGATTGGTAATCAAGCGATTGCGGCATGGTGAGTCCTCAGGATCGAGTAGCAGTCGGCAACGCTCTGGCAGCTTGAGGCTGCGCCGATAGCTCGTTTCCATGATTGAGAGATAGTGATTGAATAATAGTTTCAAATGAAACTATATGTCCATGAGTCTCTCGCTCTCGGCATCGCCTGGTAAAAGATTTTTACATTTTTATATTTAATAACAATGATTTGTCTTGTTGTTGGACATTGGTAGGAGGGGTGTGGCTTTCTGTTATGTTTCAATTGAATCAAAATGGCGAAAGGCGCATTCGCTGGTTCGATCCTGACCATCAAGGGCTGTAACCATTGGGGGCGACATGGCACCGTCAGTTCACCGTACCGCCGGAGGCAGCGGAGATGCGGCGAGGCGAGAGAAGTAGCCGTGGACGTTGTCGCTGTCAGGGGCACCCGGTATCGTGCTGCCTCTGTCGCTATCACCGCATTCATTGAAGGAGCCTGGCTGAGATGTCTCGGACCGAGCGTGATGTATCGCCTTCCTCCGCCAAGCCGGAGCTGGATCTTCAACAGTTTCTGCCCTATCGGCTCAACTCTCTGGCGGATCGTATCAGTCAGGCGTTGGCGCAGCTCTATGCCGAGCGCTATCAGATCAATATCGCCGAGTGGCGGGTACTTGCCTGGTTGTCACATCTGGACCAGCTATCTGCCAGACAGATCTGCCTGGCCACGCGCATGGATAAGGCACGAGTTTCCCGCGCGGTACAGGCACTGGAAGAGCGGGGACTGATTCAGAGAACGCCATCTGTTCGAGATCAGCGAGTTCATGACCTCTGTCTGACCCCCGATGGGCAGGTGTTGCTGGAGTCGTTGATCCCGGAGGCTCGCCAGTGGGAGGCCGATCTGCTGGCGACGCTCAGCGTCAACGAGTATCGAGATATGATGAACATCATCGGCAAGCTGGAGCGGCAGCTTGATCGCCTCGAACAGGGTGCTGGGCTGGACTCCGGAACAGATATGGACTCACCTCGAACTGAGCGAGGCTGAGCTCAGGCTCAGCCGACTACCAGCCAGCCGCCGTCGTCTTCCTGCACTGGCACAGGGTCGAGTGCTTCGCCCTGGGCCGGGCCGGAAATGCCTTCGCCGTTATCGACGCGGAAGGTGGCCTGATGGCTGGTGCAGATCAGCAGTCCGCCATCTCGGCTGAGGATATTCTCGCCACGTCCATCGAGTGGCAGATACTGGTGAGGGCAGGCGTTGACGTAAGCATGCAACACCCCCTCACCGTCGCGCACCATGACCAGCGGGAAACGCCCATTGGCACTCTCCACACTGACACAGCGGCTCTCGCCACGCCCGATATCAGCGGCTTTCAGAATGCGTGTTCCGGCCGGAGGAGCCGAGCGGTAGCTACGCCATACTTCGCTCATGCAGACAGCTTGACCTCAGGAACGATAATCATCGACGGAGGGGATGCGTCCACCCAACTGGGCGGTAATCGCGTGGGCGGTATCGCGTACCAGCTCGCCCAGTGAGGCAAGTCGGCTGTCCGGGATGCGTGCGACAGGGCCAGAGACCGAGATGGCCGCCAGAGGTGTTCCCAGTTCATTGTGAATGCAGGCCGCAACGCAATGCAGGCCGATGGCGTGCTCCTCACGGTCGCAGGCATAGCCACTGTAGCGAATCTCGGCCATGGCACGGCGCACTTCCGTGGGATTGGTCATGGTGTTGACGGTGACGCCGTCGAGGCCGCGCTCGGCCAGTACCCAGTCAAGTTCGTCCTCGGGCAGCCAGGCAAGCAGTGCCTTGCCGACGCCGGAGGCATGCAGCGGTGCGCGTGAACCCAGACGGGTGATCATACGCATCATCTGTGCTGACTCGCTCTGGGCGAGAAAGACGGCGGTGGCACCATCGCGAACGCCGAGGTTGGCGGTTTCGCCGGTTTCACGAGTCAGGCGGCGCAGGTAGGGGCGGCTGGTGCCCACGAAGTCGCGGGCTTCGAGGAAGCTGTTGCCGATGCGGAAGGTCTTGACGTCGATACGCCATACACCGAGGCTTTCGTCCTGGGTAATGAAGCCTTGGCTCTGCAGCGCTTGCAGCAGACGGTGGGTGGTCGACGGAGCAAGGTCGGACTGTTCGGCAATATCGGATAGCGCGAGGCCGCCAGGGTGGGCGGAAAGGCGCTCGAGAAGATTGAGTCCACGCACCAGTGATTGACTGTGGCCACCACTGGCCTTGCCCGATGCGGGGCGTCCCGCCGTCCTGCGTTTGCCTTCGGTCACCTTTATCTTCTCCCTTGCGTGCACCCTGTGCTCGAATTACTGGGACCCCATCGCTGTTGGCTTGTGGCTGACAGCAGGGATTCACTTTTCAATTTCAATAGCATACCGCTTGAGCGAAAGGCTGTCTCGTTTACGGAAAACGATTCCACATGAACCTGTCAAACAGGTTCTGATCCGATGTTCTGTGGCCTTGCGGTGTGCTCAACGATGCTGCCAGTTCGGCGCTCGCTTGTTGATGAAAGCATCGATTCCTTCGCTGACATCCTCGGCCATCATATTGCTGGCCATGACTTCGCCGGCGAAGGCGTAGGCCTGCCCCAGAGGCAGGGTGCGTTGGCGACTGAGCAATGCCTTGCCGGTGGTCAAGGCAACACGACTCTTGGCGCGCAGGCTATCCAGCAGCGTGGAGAGCTCCTCGTCGAGGCTATTGTCTTCGGCAACGCGGTTGATCAGTCCCCAGTCGAGCGCGGTATTGGCATCGATGAACTCCCCGGTATATAGCATCTCTGCTGCACGCTTTGGTGATACGCTGCGGGTCAGCGCCACGGCGGGAGTCGAGCAGAACAGTCCGACATTGATCCCGGAGACGGCGAAACGTGACGATCGGGCGGCGACGGCCATATCGCAACTGGCGACCAACTGGCAGCCGGCTGCCGTTGCCACACCCTGGACGCGGGCGATGACCGGCACAGGGCACTCCTGAATCTGCTGCATGACACGACTGCAGTGCGCAAACAGCTGTCGGTAGTCGTCCTCATTGCCCAGCTCGCGCATTTCATGCAGGTCGTGCCCAGCGCAGAAGGCCCGGCCTTCGGCGGCGATGACCACTGCATGCAGGTCATGCTCGTCCTGTAGTGATGCCAGCGCATCCTCGAGCGCAGTCAACATCTCGGCGGACAGGGCGTTGTAGTTATCTGGCCGATTGAGGGTCAGTGTCGTAACCCCTCGCTCGTCGTGACGCAGCACCTGGGCAGACGGGGTAGCGTCGCAGGTCGCCAGTTGATGTTGGCTCATATTGGTGAGTCTCCGGCATCTCGATCGTCGCCAGACTAGCTTGCCCCGAGCCATTTGCGGGCACTTGTGCGACCAAAGGGGAATATGTCAGTCGCATATCCAGCCCTGTCATCGTTCGGAAAATGCAACAGCCCGCTCATCGAGCGGGCTGCAATACGTTTAGATATCGTCGCGGAAACTGCGGTCCCGACGAGGCAATACCAGGTTGAGGATGATGGCGAATAGCGCGCCCGGAATCAGGCCCGAATGGATGATCGCCTGAATGTTTTCATTGAGGTTGGCATACAGACCTTCCTGAGCCGGCAGGCCGATGGCCGCAGACAGCGAAACGCCGATGATCACCATATTGCGCTTGTTGAAGTCGATGCTTGCCAGCATCTTGATGCCTGCGCTGGCGATCATGCCGAACATGATCAGCACGGCTCCACCGAGCACCGAGTTGGGAATGCTGTTGATGATGGCCCCCAGCTTGGGCACCAGACCAGCCATGAGCAGGAAGGCGCCGCCGATGGCCACCACGTAACGACTGACGACACCGGTCAACGCCACCATGCCGACGTTCTGGCTGAAGCTGATCTGCGGGAAGGCGTTGAAGATGGCGGCAAAGACACTGGCCAGGCCATCGGCCATCACGCCTCCTGACAGCTCCTTCGCGGTGGGTTCACGGTTCATACCACCGGCGGTGGTGCCGACGATATCGCCGATGGACTCGGCGCAGGTAACGACGGCCAGCAATACTACGGGAATGATTGCCGCGGCGTGGAACTCAAGGCCGATGTGTAGCGGAACCGGCAGCGAGATCCAGCCGGCGGAGGTAATGTTGCCGAAATCGATGTAGCCGAAGCCCATGGCGGTGAAGTAACCCGCGACCAGTCCCAGCAAGGGCGCCATTTCCGACCAGATACCACGGCCGTACTGGTGCAGTGCCAGAGTCACCACGAACACCAGTGCGCCCAGCGCGATATGGTGAGGGGCACCGAAGTCCGAGGCACCGCCACCACCACCGAGGTAGAGAAAGCCGACCGGCATCAGCAGGGTGCCGAGCATGACCACGAAGGTGCCGGTGACCACTGGCGGGAAGAGGAAGCGGAAGATCGGCAGGAACAGCCCGACAATCGCCATGGCGATGCCGCCACAGAGTGCGGCCCCCAGGGCAGCAGGGAGGCCCATGCCGACCGCGATCGGGATCAGCACCGGCACGAAGCCGAAGCTGGTACCCATGACAATCGGTAGACGCGCACCGATGGGCCCCAGGCCCAGCGATTGCACCAGGGTGGCGATGCCGGCCACAAACATCGCCGCCTGAATCATGAAAGCCGTCTGGTCGGCTGGAAGGTCGGCGGCTCCTGCGATGATGATGGGAACGGTCACGTTGCCGACGAACATTGCCAGCACGTGCTGCAGTCCGAGCGGAATCGCTCGACTGAGCGGTGGCATGGCATTTACGTCATGGGTACTGCGTACCCGGCGCGCTTCCTGTTCTTCTGCGGTCGACTCGTTGGTCGGCATGGTAGGGTTCTCCTGTTGTCATTGTCGTTGAACCTGTTGAAACCCCGGAGATCATGCTGAGTGCCGCTTCGGGCATTCCGGAAGCGGCTGCTGCAGACACGATCACCGATTGTATGAGTGTGTAGTGAGTGCTTCTCCCTTCGTCCCGTGAGCGCCGTTGCGGTTAGACAGCCTGGCGTAGCTGACGCGCTGCCGCATCATGGCGCGCCAGTAGTGCCTCAAGGTCGACGCCCAGTGGCTGGCCATCGGCAACACGCCATTGACCGGCAACCATCACGCGATCGGCCCGATGAGCACCGCATAGCAGCAGTGCTGCCAGCGGGTTCTCGGCACCCGAGAAACGCGCTTCGTCGAGACGGAACATCGCCAGATCTGCCTGCTGACCAACCTTGAGCCCACCGATGTCACTGCGACCCAGGCAGCCTGCCGACCCTTGTGTGGCCCAGCGGATCACATCCTGGTGGCGCACCTGGCTTGGTGAGTAGCGCAGTCGTCCAATCAGCATCGCCTGACGCATCTCCTCGGCAAGGTTGGAATGATCGGCGGATGCCGAGCCGTCCACTGCCAGCCCGACGGGACAACCAGCGGCCTCCAACTCGAGGGTGCGACACATGCCCGAGCCCAACACCATGTTGGATGAGGGGCAGTGGGCGATGCCTGTTCCAGCCTGGCCGAGGCGCTTGACCTCATCGTCATTGAAGTGGATGCCATGGGCCAGCCAGGTGCGGTCCGATAGCCAGCCGGTGGCTTCGAGATAGTCCAGCGGTCGCATGCCAAATAGCTTCTGGCAGTAGTTGGTCTCGTCTTCAGTCTCTGCCAGGTGCGTGTGCAGGCGCACATCGCGCTGCTCCGCCAGACGTGCGCTGTCCTGCATCAGTTCGCGGCTGACCGAGAACGGTGAGCAGGGCGCCAGCGCCAGGGTGATCATCGCTCCTTCACCACGTTCGTGATAGGCATCGATCAGGCGCGTGCTCTCGTCGAGAATGGTGGCTTCGTCCTGAACCACGGACTGCGGAGGGAGGCCTCCGTCATCGCGCCCAACACTCATCGAGCCGCGTGTCAGTGCGGCCCGAACCTGGAGTCGCCGCGCAGTCTCTACCTGGATATCGATGGCATGCTGCAGTGCGCCCGAAAAGACGTAATGGTGATCTGCCACCGTGGTGCAGCCGCTCATCAGCAGCTCCACCATGGCCAGCTCACTGGCCAGCGCGAGCTGATCCTCGGTCAGGTTGGCCCAGACGTCATACAGGGTGGTCAGCCAGGGGAACAGTTCCTTGTTGAGCGCCGGTGAGTAGGCGCGAGTCAGGGTCTGATAGAAATGATGGTGAGTGTTCACTAGACCGGGTAGCAGTACATGCTGTGAGGCATCGAAGGTCTGGTCGATGGGCGTTTCCGGAGTAGCGCCACGGGCGACAACCTCGACGATGCGCCCGTCGCGAACGACAATTCCGCCGACGGCGGCGTCATCGCTGACCGCCAGCGGTTGGCGGATCCACAGGCTCTGCTGGTTGTCCGCAGGTGTCTCGGAATGGGTCATGCTGTCCTCCTGGGTGACTTCGCTAGGCGAAGGGTTACCCAAGCATCGCAAGTGCCATGAGGATTGAGCCTCGATGGGATACCTGGTTCAGGTGCCTTCGATCATGGCTGCACATGGCGCGAGATGCGCCATTCTGGTGCCTTGCATGCATCTATGCGCCAATTTGATGCACAATTGTTTGTGTTTATTGTGTACAAAATGGAATTTTCTGAGGGGCAATGTCAAGCGTTTCCGTGCAACAAGACTGATGTTGCGAGGGGGCCGCTGAAAATTATCTGTGCTACCAGTGACTTCCTGACGAAGCTTCGGCTTCTAGTCATATCTGACAGCCGGCAGAAGAACACAACAGCAATGCGGGCCCGCCATCAGACGGTCCCGCGGTCAGTACTGCTGTGTTTTGTGGCGGCACAGTACTGATCAGGTAGGTGGCTCTGTGACGTCTTCTTCTGCCATGGCCATGCGGCGTGCCTTGCGCCGTGTGAGACGATCGCCGAACAGGTAGCATCCCAGCGCGACCAGGATCAGCACGGCACCGATCATCATGGAGGATGATGGCGACTCCTGGTTGAGAAACATGCCCAACGACATTGCCAGCACCGGGGTGATCAGGGTGACCAGCGCTACGGTGGCGGCATGCAGGCGTGACAGGATCAGGTAGTAGCAGAGGAAGCCGATCACCGAACCGAACAATGCCAGATAGACCACGGCCCATAGACCGCGGTGGGTCAGCGGAATCGACAGTGGCTCGCCGCTGGTCAGCCATAGTACGAGGAAGCAGGGCATCGAGAGCGCCAGAGCACCAACGGTCTGGGTCAAGGGGTCAAGACCTGCGGCCACCCGTTGTACGGCGATACCACTGGCGCTGAACAACGTTACCGCCATCAGCATCATCGCCAGAGCAAGTTGCTGTTGGCTGCCCTGGACCCCGAGGCTGTCGAGAAACACCACGCCAAGACCGGCGACGCCCAGTGCGCAACCAAACCAATGCCAGCGCCGAAGACGGGTTGCTCCGGGTAGCGCCTGCAGAATCAAGCCAGAGATCAGTGGTGCCATGCCGAACATTACCGAGAGCATGCCGGACGGTAGGAACTGCGATGCATAGTAGCTGAGTGCCATGGCACCGAAGACACCAGGAACGGCGGCCGCATAGCTGAGCAGAGCACGCCGGTCGAGACGTGGCGTGCGACGCAGCAATAACAGCAGGAAGCCACCTATGATCAGGGCTCCGCCCATGCGTAGCATAACGCTACCGACAGGGGCGCCGCCTTCCGCACTCCATTTGATGGCGAGAGGCGTTGAGGCCCAGACCAGAACAACAATCAGATAGGCCAGTCCGGTTGGCATACCACAGAATCCTTTTCATCTAGAGCCATGGGTAGGCGCCGCACTGTGGAGGCGCCGCAAACAAGTGACGGAACATGCAAGTGACTGGGCATGCAAGTGATTGAGCATGCAAGTGATTGAGCATAGTTGTGCACGAGGTATTTCGATACCCCACAAACCATTGGCCAGAAACGACCACCGCCGCCCCTGACGAGGCGGCGGCAGTATCATGCGGCATGGGCGGGCAGCGGAGCGCAGTCGGTGAACCGATCTGGTTCGTGCGGTCCGTGCCATATCCCGGTCAGTCTGCGTAGTTGGTCTCTGAGTACAGCACTCGTGTACGCAACGTATGGTTGACCTCGCGCAGCGCTTCGAGCGCCTGCGGGCCATAGGCCTTGTCGACATCGATCACCACGTAGCCGACCTTGTTGTTGGTCTGCAGGTACTGGCCGGAGATGTTGATGTCGTTTTCCGACAGTACGCGGTTGATCTCGGACAGCACGCCGGGCACGTTCTCGTGGATATGCAGCAGGCGATGCTTGTCCGGGTGTGCCGGCAAGGCGACTTCCGGGAAGTTGACTGAGGTGACGGTAGAACCGTTGTCGGAAAACGTGACCAGTTTTTCGGACACCTCGACGCCGATGTTCTCCTGAGCCTCGAGCGTCGAGCCACCGACGTGCGGTGTCAGGATCACATTCTCGAGACCACGCAGCGGGCTGACGAATTCTTCAGCATTACCCTTGGGCTCGACCGGGAACACGTCGATGGCGGCGCCGTTCAAACGACCTTCCTTGATGGCCTCGGCAAGCGCTTCGATGACCACCACGCTGCCACGTGCGGCGTTGATCAGAATTGCACCAGGCTTCATCAGCGCAATCTTTTCCTCGTCGATCATCCAACGTGTCGACGGCAGGTCAGGGACGTGCAGGCTGACCACGTCGGAGCGTGCCAACAGTTCCTCCATGCTCGCCACCTGACGGGCGTTACCCATGCCAAGCTTGGTGATCACGTCGTAGTAGATGACGTCGAAGCCAAGTGCCTCGGACAACACCGACAGCTGTGAGCCGATGCTGCCGTAGCCAACGATGCCCAGTGTCTTGCCACGTGCTTCATGGCTGTTCTTCGCGCTCTTCAACCAGCCGCCCTGGTGGGCTCGGGCGTTCTTCTCGGGAATGCCGCGCAGCAGCATGATGGCTTCCGCCAGCACCAGCTCGGCGACCGAGCGAGTGTTGGAATAGGGCGCGTTGAATACCGGGATACCACGCACCAGTGCCGAGGTGAGGTCGACCTGGTTGGTGCCGATGCAGAAACAACCCACGGCAACCAGCTTCTCGGCCGCTTCGAACACGCGCTCAGTGAGCTGAGTACGGGAGCGGATACCGATGAAGTGCACATCGCGAATCTTCTCGACCAGTGACGCTTCGTCAAGGGAGGTCGTTTGATGCTCGATGTTGGTGTAACCGGCATTGAGAAAGTTGTCCACTGCACTCTGGTGGACGCCCTCGAGCAGCAGGATCTTGATCTTGCTCTTGTCCAGGGACGTTTTGGCCATGGTTGAGTCAACCCCTATAGGTAGTAAGCATCAGGCGGTGTCTGAAAAGTGTCTGCGCTCGATCATTGCGGCGTTGAAAACAGACTCCAGGTGCTCAGTTACTGACGTGTCAGCCGCGCGCTGTGATTCTGTTCCTGCCTTGATGGATCATCGCTCGCCGACTTTTCGGGCAGCCTCTGGCTCGGTAGCACATGGTGGCGAAAAGGCGCGAAATCAGGGCACATAGCGTACCACATGTGGCTAAAACCACGTTGAAAATACCTGGTGCTGGACATGAACCGCATGCATGTACGCAGGTCAGGAGCGTCGGCTGACGAAATAGGGCCTCGGTGCGTGTATACTATCGCCCCTTGAAACCGCAGAATGGCAAGCAAAAGCTGCGGTAATGCCAGCGTATCGAGTCCTTGGGCATAGCTGTCTCTAGAGACCCGTCGCGGCATGGATTTTTTGACCAGCTGTTTTCGTGACTGTCTCAGCCATCTCAACGCAGTGCTGAGTGGGGGATGCATGGCAACTCAGGATACCCGTCAGCAGGAAAGTGCCGGCGAGCCTCAGGACTTCGGCTCGACCATGCAACGCCTCGAGACCCTCGTCGAACAGATGGAGTCCGGCGAACTGTCGCTGGAGGACTCCCTGAAGGCCTTCGAGCAGGGAGTCGCCCTCGCGCGCGATGCGCAACGGCGTCTCGATGACGCGGAGCTCAAGGTTCGCCAACTCACCGAGAATGAAGATGGTGGAATGGAACTGACGTCTTTTGGTGCTGCTGCGGAGAATCATGGTGAACGCTGATTTGCTGTTGGCCAGGATGGCGGCAGATCGCGCACGAGTCGATCGCTGCCTCGCTGAGCTGTTCGAGCAACGTAACGTGGCGGACCTACGCCTGGAACAGGCGATGCGTCACGGCCTGCTGGTCGGTGGCAAGCGCCTGCGTCCGGTGCTGGTCTACGCGGCGGGGCGGGCACTGGGAGCTGAAGATGACGCGCTGGACATTCCGGCAGCGGCCATCGAGCTGATCCATGCCTATTCGTTGGTGCATGACGACCTGCCGGCGATGGACGATGACGATCTGCGTCGTGGCCAACCCACGGTGCACAAGGCATTCGATGAGGCCACGGCGATTCTGGCCGGCGACGCTCTGCAGACGTTGGCCTTCGAGGTGCTGGCCAATTCCCGCTCTCCCCGCCTGGCGGCGCTGGTTCGCTGTCTGGCCTGCGCTTCTGGTCGAGATGGCATGGCGGCCGGACAGGCGCTGGATCTAGCAGCGGTAGGGCATGCGCCCTCGCTCGAGGCCCTCGAAACCATGCATCGCCACAAGACAGGAGCGCTGATTCGCGCCGCTGTGCGCCTCGGTGGGTTGGTGGCGGTAGCCGAGGATGATCCACGCCTGGCGGCACTGGACCACTATGCGGCGGCGATGGGGCTGGCCTTCCAGGTGCATGACGATGTGCTTGATGTCACAGGCGATACCGCGATTCTTGGCAAGGCTTCGGGAGCGGATGCCGCTCGCGACAAGCCGACCTATCCTGCTCTGCTGGGCCTGGATGCGGCTCGAGAGCGAGCCAGCTCGTTGATTGACGAAGCGCTGGATGCTCTGTCACCCATTGGTGAGGCTGCCGCTCCTCTGGCTGAGCTTGCCCGCTACATGATCGCACGCGATCACTGACTCCACAGGGCTATCATGAAGTTGTTCGATACTATTCCAACCGAGCGTCCATTCACGCCTCTGCTCGACACACTGGACTCTCCAGCGGCCCTGCATGCCATGTCAACGGAGCAGCTCAAGCGAATTGCAGATGAGTTGCGTGCTTACCTGCTGTACAGCGTCGGTGTCTCCGGTGGCCATTTCGGCGCGGGGCTGGGAGTGGTCGAACTGACCGTGGCGCTGCATCATGCGTTCAACACTCCGTACGATCGGCTGGTGTGGGATGTGGGCCACCAGGCCTATCCGCACAAGATTCTTACCGGGCGTCGCGAGCAGATGACCAGCATTCGTCGCTACGGCGGCCTGGCAGCCTTTCCGCGTCGTACCGAGTCGGAATACGATACCTTCGGTGTCGGCCACTCGAGCACCTCGATCTCAGCGGCGCTGGGCATGGCTCTGGCTGCACGTAGCCAGGGAGAGGAGCGTCGGGTCTGCGCGATTATTGGTGATGGAGCGCTGACCGCCGGGATGGCTTTTGAGGCGCTGGCGCATGCCGGTCACGTCAACGCCAATCTCTTGGTGGTGCTCAACGACAACGAGATGTCGATCTCCGAGAACGTCGGTGGCATGGCCAGCTATCTGGCGCGCATCCTGGTCAGCAAGCCTTATCAGAGCATGCGCGAGAACAGCAAGAAGGTGCTCTCGCACCTGCCGGGTGCATTGGAGCTGGCGCGGCGTACCGAGGAGCACGTCAAGGGCATGGTCAGCCCGGCGACCCTGTTCGAGGAGATGGGCTTCAACTATGTCGGTCCCATCGATGGTCACGACCTTGAGACGCTGAGTCAGGCCCTGCGTAGCATGCGTGATCTGGACGGGCCCCAGTTCCTGCATATCAAGACCTGTAAAGGACGCGGCTTTCTGCCCGCGGAGTCTGACCCGATTGGCTACCATGCCATCACCAAGCTGGAAAAACCCAGCGATCCCGAGACTGCCTCGCAGGGAGCCAAAAAGGCTGCTGCGGTGCCGGGCAAGAAATACTGCAGCGTGTTCGGTGACTGGATCTGCGATATGGCCGCCGTCGATGAGCGCCTGATCGGCATCACTCCGGCGATGCGTGAAGGCTCCGACATGGTGCGCTTTTCCCAGCAGTACGCCGAGCGCTACTACGATGTGGCGATTGCCGAGCAGCACGCGGTAACGCTGGCGGCGGGCATGGCCTGTGAAGAAATGAAGCCGATAGTAGCGATCTATTCGACCTTCCTGCAGCGTGGCTATGATCAATTGATTCATGATGTCGCCGTGCAGGACCTCGATGTGACCTTTGCCATCGACCGTGCGGGATTGGTGGGTGAGGACGGCCCGACCCACCATGGTGCTCTGGATCTGAGCTATCTGCGTTGCGTGCCCGGAATGGTGGTGCTGGCGCCGGCGGACGAGGCTGAGTGCCGGGCGATGCTGAGTGCGGCCTATCATCATCCGGGGCCTGCTGCGGTGCGTTATCCACGTGGTACCGGGCCGGGCGCGGAGATTCCCTCGCACCTCGAAGCATTGCCCATCGGCAAGGCGGAATCGCGTCGCAGCGGCAAGGGGATTGCACTGTTGGCCTTCGGCAGTCTCAATGGCCCCGCCGCTGAGGTGGCTGAACGCCTCGATGCCAGCCATATCAACATGCGCAGTGTAAAACCGTTGGACCGTGATGCCATTCTCGCAGCCGCGCGCGATCACCAGTTGCTGGTAACGCTGGAAGAGAATGTTGTCGCTGGCGGCGCTGGCAGCGGCGTCAATGAGTTGCTCGCCGCGGAAGGTGTGCAGGTGGCGATACTCAACCTTGGATTGCCGGATGTATTCGCCGAACACGGCAAGCCCGTAGAGTTGCTGCGCGACTGCGGGCTGGATGCCGATAGTCTCGAGAGCGCGATTCGTCAGCGTCTTGGCTGAGTGTTACCCGGCTCCATGGCGGGAGCCGGGCAATCATGGCCCTGTTCTCAGGCCCTGTTTTCAGGCCCGGTACTCAGGGCCCGGTACTGGGGACTAGCCGCTCAGGCTTCCGGCAGGGGTATCCGCAACACACGCGTTCTGGCGATGCTGTCGTCAACTCCATCATTGTCGGTAATCACCACCAGCGTATCACCGTCCACCGACATGGCCTCCGGCTTGTCGACGATCACACCTTGGCTTTCGGCCATTGCGGGCAGCAGATCCACCAGTTCTCTGGTCTCCAGCAGCGGAGGGGTACTCTCGGGACCTACGGGCGTGGCGTCCTCGAGTGAAATCGTGACGACACGCTTGAGTGCCGCGCGCTCACCAACCTGATTGTCTCGCTCCAGCAGTGCCAGGCGTCCATCGGGCAGTGGCGTAATTTCGGAGAAGCCGACCCAGCCACCGACCGGGGACAACGGGTCGCTCAGGGCGACACTCAAGAACTGCCAGTCGCCGCTGGTCGGGTCGAGCAGACCTAAGCGTGCACGACCTTCCTCGCCTTCCAGCGCGCGCTGGAAGATAACCGCCAGGCGTTCACCGCCCTGATCCGTCCCCGGTAGCGCGGCAATGCCCTCGAAGCCGAAACGTGTCATGCGCTCGGCGACCACCTCGGGCAGCGTGAAACGCTCGGTGATGTTGCCGTCGGCATCGACACCCAGCACCTGATTGGCCCGCCCCTGCTCGGGATTGCCCTCGCTGACCAGCCAGGCGCCACCGGCGGCTGGGGCAATGCCCTCAAGGTCCAGGTCCCGGGCAGGGCCGTCTGCGTCGCTTACCGGGGTAACGTCGCGAATCCGTGCAGGCATGCTGCTTAGTTCGAGCTGGTACAGACGAGCCTCGGGATAGACGCTGTCGCTGACCAGCAGGGCCTGGCCATTGCTGTCGACCGAGAGGCCAGACAGCGCGCCGAAACCAATCTCCTCGCCGTTATCGTCAGCGCCGATGATCTCTGCCGCTGGTGGGGTTTGCTGCCACTGATAGATATTGACCGTGGAGCGCAGGCCAGCTTCCGGATCATCTTCTTCCGCGGCGACCACGAACAGGTCACGCTGAGGAATGGCCAGCAGCCCCTCCGGGCCGACGCCGGTGCTCAACCATTGCATGAACTGGGGTGCCTGGTTGGTACCCATATCACGGTATACGGCAACCGAGGCCGCACGTTCGAGGCCAACCAGAATAAGCTCGCGCTCCTTCCAGATCTCGATGCCTTCAGGCTCTGCGCCCTTCTTGCCAGCGCGCCCAGCGGGGTAGGCACCATACTCCAGAGCGAACTGTTCCAGAGTGTTGCCGCTGTCCCAGATGACACTGCCATCCGTCGAGAAGATGGTAAAACCGCGTGAACCGCCCTGGTAGTCGCCTTCGTTGGCGGTGACCAGGCGTTGGTTGTCGAGCCAGCCGACGGCATCCGGCTCGCGGGCCAGGCCGTTCAGTTGACCATTGGCTGTGAGGCTGCCTTTCTCGGTCGGAACTTGTTCGAGATCGACGCTACCCGCGGAGAAATGATCGGTGATATCACCGCTGGTGCCGTCGACAATGACGATATGGTTGTTTTCCTGCAGGGTAACGGCGACCTGTCCGGCATCGTTGATATCGACGAATTCTGGTTCTGGATCATCGCCGGCTACTTCCGCCAGCCCGGTCAGATCGATATGACGAGGGGCTTCGCAGTTGGTCGGAGTGCCATCTGCGGCGAGGTCGAACATTACCAGATCGCCTGCTGGGAGCTGTGGAAGCTCTCCATCGTTGTGATCCTCATCGCGCTCATTCTCGATGGCGACGGCCAATAGACTGCCATCGGGGCTGATGGCCACCGAGTCGGGTTGTCCACCCAGGTCACACTGCGCGTTCAGCTGCCGAGAGCTCAGATCAACGACACCGAGAAAGCCGGAAGGCGAGGTATAGCTGCTGCTGGTGTTGACGCCGACCAGCGCGGTGTCGGCGCTGACACTCACCGAGGTCGGTTCCCCTTCCAGCGCCAGAGAGCCGCCAGCGGTTGGCGCAGCAGGGTCGGTGATATCGATGAAGCCCAGGCGTTCTGCCGGGCTATCGGTGTAGATCAGTAGCGTGCCATCGGCACTGGCGGTGATGATTTCTGCCGCTGTTACCGTGGTCTCCGGGTCCAGTTCCGCAGTCAGGTTGTGATGAACCTCAAAGGTGGCTATCTGGCTGAGGCCTTCGGCGTGGCTGGCCAGGCTCAGGCTCAAGCCAGCGGTGGCTATGCCGGTACAGAGCAGGGAGCGATGAAGTCGAGGCATGGAGCAGGTTCCTTGTTGTTACATGCAGGATCACTTTTTTTCGCCCAAGTCTGGGCGACACTGATGACCATTGTGTGAACCCGCATCGCCTCGATAGGTAACGCAGTGCTATCCTGCCGGTTTTCCAGCACCCTGCGTCTGCTTGTGGAACGTGTGCGACCAGGAAACGTGTTTGACCAGGAAATACGGAGAAGTTTGCATGCTGATCATCATTATTGGAGCAGTATTGGGGCTACTGGTGGGCGGTCCGTTGGGAATGTTGATCGGCGGCGGTCTGGGTTGGTGGCTGGCACGTCGCCTGCGGGGAGGTCTTCTGATTGGACGTGGCATCGCCGAGGCGCAGCGTCAGTTCCTCGACTCCACCTTTGCTGTCATGGGGGCTATCTGTCAGGCCGATGGCCAGGTCAGCGGACATGAGCGTCAGGTGCTGGAGCAGTTGCTGGTTCGTTTGCGTCTGTCGGAGAGTGCCAAGGCCAGTGCCCGCGAGTCCTTTGAGCGTGGTCGAGCCAGCGATTTCAATCTAGACGGCGAACTGGCCAGGGTCTCGCACCTGGCCCGAGGGCAGGCTGCGCTGCGACAGGTTTTCCTGCAGGTGCAGTTATCGGCCATTGCCGCCGATGGTGTCCTGCATCCCGCTGAGCACGAGATGATCATGCGCGTCGCCCGTGGGTTGGGTTGCTCACCGGCAGAAATCGAGCAGATTGAAGCCATGCTGCGAGGGGCCTCGCAGGGAGCGGGTACTCAGGAAAGCCGCAGTTCGGTAGATGATGCCTACAAGGTGTTGGGCGTTTCCGCCGAGGTCACCGATGCCGAGCTCAAGCGTGCCTACCGCAAGCTGATGAGCGAGAACCATCCCGACAAGCTGGCCAGTCGTGGCTTGCCGGAGAGCATGCGTGAAGTCGCCGAGCAGCGTACGGTTGAGATCGGCAACGCCTATCAGCGCATCCGCGAAGCGCGTGGACTGGCATGACCTGAGCTACGAGCTACGAGCTACGAGCCGTCTGGCCAGGCGATACGCTTCGTGGTCGTCGCGGCGCCAGGCCAGGCAGATGTCGGTCCCCAGCGCCTGCCAGCGTTCGCTCAGGGGCCGCACATCAACGCCATCGCGGCTGGTGCCGAGGTAACTGGCCGGCATCAGCGCGACGCCTTCTCCCGCAGCAACGGCGGCCAATAGATGATGGTGATCCTCCGGTTCCTCGCTGCGTGGCGGGTGGTAACCGCCTTCGCGAAAGACGCGCTCGCAGTGGTCGAAATAGACAGGATTATCACGTCGGGGAAACCACAGTAGCGTCGTGCTGTTCAGGACTCGGAGGTCTATGACTTCCAGCGCGGCCTGTGGGTGTCCTGAAGGTAGGGCGACCCATAGCGGTTCATGGCCGATACGCGTGGTTTCGATAGCGTCGGGGACTTCGCTCGGCATACCGATGAAGGCCAGCTTCGGGCATGTTTCGCCCTGGCGATCCAGCAGACGGCTCATCAATTCACGCGAAGAGGCTCGAATCAGTTGTATCTCCGCCTGCCGTGGGTGTTCGGCAGACGGGTTTTCGACAGATGGATGTTCGATAGGTTGGTGTTCGAGAAGTTGGTGCTCGAGAAGCCGGCGCTCGAGTTGCTGGCGTGTGGGAAAGGCGCTGGGGTCGAGAGCCGATGTCATGCCGATGGTCAGCCTGCCCGTGGGATTGTCACTGGCTTGACGCGCTTCCTCACAGGCAGCCTCTATTTCAGCGAAGCAAGGGCGCAGCCGATTGGCGAGGCGTCTTCCTGCATCGGTCAAGGTGACCCGCCGAGTAGTGCGTTCGAACAGTGCCACACCGAGTTCGGCTTCCAGAGCCTGGATGCGCCGGGTCAATGGCGGCTGGGAGATATGGAGGCGCGCTGCGGCCTGACGAAAGTTCCCGGTATCGGCAACGCTGAGAAAGCTCTCCAGTCGATCGATACGCAGTCGGTAGCTCATGGTGCTTTCCTGACGATGGGTGAATCCCGGCATTGATACCCTGGGAGTATCAAATTATCGACAATTCTCCAGCAGACGGCCAGCGTTCAACATGGGCTGCGGTTGTTTTCATTCCCCATTCTGCTGGAGTTCCTGCTTATGAGTTCCCTACCTTCACCCACTCAGGTATTCGATCAGCGCCGTATTGGCGAGGCCTTACGCGTGTCGCCGCTGGGGCTGGGCTGCATGGGCATGTCCGAGTTCTATGGTCCCAGTGATGATGCGGAATCCATGCAGCTCATTCAGCAGGCCGTTGATGCTGGAATGACGTTGTTCGATAGCGCCGACACCTATGGTCAGGGCCATAACGAGCAGTTGCTGGGCCGAGCCCTGGCAGGCCGTCGTGAGCAGGCCGTGATTGCCACCAAGTTCGGTATTGTGCGCGATCCCGGTGCCTATGCACGCTCGCTTGATACCCGGCCCGAATATGTACGACAGGCTTGTGACGCTTCCCTCAAGCGGCTTGGAGTCGACTGCATTGATCTCTATTACGCACACCGCCTCAATCCGGATATAGCGGTGGAAGAGACGGTCGGTGCCATGGCCGAGCTGGTCAGAGAAGGCAAGGTGCGCGCGCTGGGACTGTGCGAAGTCTCGGCGACAACGCTTGAGCGTGCCTGTCATGTGCATCCCATTGCCGCGCTGCAAAGTGAGTACTCGCTATGGTCGCGTGGCGTTGAAGACGCGGTATTGCCGGCCTGCCGCCGCCTGGGAGTCACGCTGGTAGCGTACTCCCCGCTGGGACGTGGCTTTCTCAGTGGTGCACTGCAGACTCGCGACGATCTTGATGAACGTGATTTTCGGCGTCAGGCGCCGCGCTTCAGCGAGCAGAACCTGGCCGCCAATCGCGAGTTGATCACGCGCCTGGAAACCATGGCGAAACAGCGCGAGGCAACGCCGGCGCAGTTGGCACTGGCATGGTTACTGGCTCAGGGTGATGACATCGTGCCGATTCCGGGGACTCGACGACTGACTCGCCTCAATGAGAACCTGGCGGCGATTTCGCTTGAGTTGAGTGCCGAGGACCTTGCCCAGCTGTCTGGCTGGTTCCCGCCGGGAGTCGCTCAAGGCGAGCGTTATACCGAGGAAGGTATGAAGGGCATCGAGGTCGAGACGCGTCTGCCGAGCTGATTGGTCATCGGCAGCAGGTGGTGCGCAGAAAGCGCACGACGCCAGGGGATTCTTCCACTAGCCTGGAGATACGAGCGGGTGCGTGGAAAGGCAGTATTTTCGTTGGTTGGCAACCATCGGCGGGGCAAATTGCGCTATTGAGACATTGCAGTTGCCGATTGTGTTGCCAACAAATAGGATGCTGGCCTTTCCATGCGGTGATCGTAGGCATCTCGCGGAGCATTCGACACACGCCTGGTGAGGCTTGTCGGTCCCGAGGGTTACAGCCTGCCGCATGAATACCGACAAGAACCCAGGAGTATCCCGATGTCATTCGGAGTCTTATCCCTGTTGCCACCGTTACTGGCGATTCTGCTGGCACTGGCAACGCGCAACGTTATACCGGCGCTGTTCTGTGGTGTCTGGCTCGGCGCGACCATGCTGGCCGGCTACAATCCGGCGGCAGGTTTCTACAACAGCTTTTCCGACTTCATCGTGCCCAGCATCGGCGATGAGTGGAATGCCACGGTCCTGATCTACTGTGGCCTGTTCGGGGTACTGATCAGCATTCTGCAACGTACTGGCGGGGCACATGCCATCGCTCGGGCGATTTCGCGCAAGGTAGCATCGGCGCGTGGCGCACAGGGCGCGACGCTGGGGCTGGGCATGCTGATCTTCTTCGAGGATTACTTCAACGCCTTGACCGTGGGTAGTGTGATGCGGCCGATCACCGACCGCATGCAGGTCTCGCGGGAAAAGCTCGCCTATATTGTCGATTCCACCTCGGCTCCCATGTGTCTGTTGGGGCCGGTATCGACCTGGGTGGTGTTCGTGATGGGACTGATCGGTACCCAACTGACCACCATGGGGGCCTCGGGCTCGGAATATCTGCTCTATCTGTCGACCATTCCGCTGAACTTCTATGCCTGGCTGGCGCTGGGCATGATCTTCTTCATTGTCATCACCCAGTGGGACTTCGGGCCCATGGCGCGTGCCGAGCGTCGTGCTCGCGAGACCGGCAAACTGATGGAAGATGGTGCCAAGCCGCCGTCAGATACCGAAGCCATGGCGTTGGCTGCGCCTACCGACACCGCGAAGAAGCGCAACATGCTGGTGCCGATCGCGGTGCTGTTGGTGATGATTCCACCGCTGTTCCTGTGGACCGGCGACTATCCCAACAATGATCTGGTGACAGCGGTAGGGAATGCGGATGGTGGCAAGTCGATCCTGATCGCTACCATGGTGGCGGTGATCGTTGGCCTGAGCATGGGGATCGGGCAGCGCCTGTTCGACTTCCGCGAAGCCATGGATATCGTGGTCGAAGGCATCAAGAGCATGACTCTGGTCTACATCATTCTGGCGTTGGCATGGTCAATCGGTAGCGTAACCTCTGAACTGGGAACCGCCGACTACCTGGTGACGCTGACTCAGGCGAATATTCCGGTCAGCCTGGTGCCTGTTCTGCTGTTCCTGATTGCCGCCGTGGTGGCCTTTACCACTGGCACTTCCTACGGCACCTTCGCGATCATGATTCCGATTGCCATGCCGGTAGCCGCGGCGATGGATATGCCGATGGCGCTGGCGATTGCCTCGGTATTGAGTGGTGGCATCTTCGGTGACCACTGCTCGCCGATTTCGGATACCACCATCCTGTCGTCGGCCGGCTCCAGTTGTGATCATATCGACCATGTGCGGACACAGTTGCCCTATGCGCTGACTGCCGGGATTGCGGGGATCGTAGCGTTCTTCGTGGCGGGTATAACGGCAACGGTCTGGGTGGGTGCGCTCAGTGGTGTGGCGACCATGCTGATCATTGCTCTGATCTTGCGCCGGGTCTGGCAACCGGTATCAAAACAGCAGGCTCAGACGAGCTGAGTGCTGAAGTGTCGAAAAGAAAGAATACACTGCAACGAATGTGCTGAAACCATCAGGCCCCGCTTTCGAGCGGGGCCTGATGGTTGGTAAGCAGCGTTCATGAACGCGGTCATGTTCCTGTCTGCTGACTCACGGTTTACGCTCGATATCGATGTCGTCAGCCGGCACGAAGTCAGCCAGTGCAATCATGTGGCCGAGCTTGCCGGCCTTGGTGGCCAGGTAGTGTTCGTTATGCGGATTGAGTCCGGTGGTCAGAGAGACGCGCTCAACAATATCGACACCGGCCTCGCTCAGTGCGTCGACCTTGCGCGGATTGTTGGTCATCAGTCGCAGCCCCTTGACGCCAAGATGATCGAGCATCGGAATGCACAGATCATAGCGGCGCAGGTCGGCGGCAAAGCCAAGGCGCTCGTTGGCTTCGACGGTGTCTGCACCCTGATCCTGGAGATGATAGGCACGGATCTTGTTGAGCAGGCCAATGCCGCGTCCTTCCTGGCGAAGGTACAGAATCACACCGCGGCCTTCCTCGGCAACGCGCTTCATGGCTTCCTGAAGCTGGTAGCCACAGTCACAGCGCATCGAGAACAGGGCGTCTCCGGTGAGACATTCGGAATGCACCCGGCCGAGTACGGGCTGTCCATCGGCGATATCGCCGAGAGTCAGGGCAATATGATCCTTGCCGGTGGCTTCATCTTCGAAGCCATGCATGGTGAAGGTAGCCCAGGGAGTGGGCAAGCGGGAGGCGGCGATGAAACGAATCGTCACGGGGTACCTCAGTGTCAGGACCACGGCAAAGCCGATGGGAGGGCGCTTATTCTACCAGCATACGCTGCTCGCCTCACGACCGTGTGAGGTGAGGTACAATACACTGAGAATTTCGCGAGGATGATGTCCGAATGGAACTGAAAAACGACCGTTTCCTGCGTGCCCTTGCGCGTCAGCCTGTCGACCGCACTCCAGTCTGGATGATGCGTCAGGCTGGCCGCTACCTGCCTGAGTATCGAGAAGTGCGAGGTCAGGCGGGGGATTTCATGAGTCTGTGCCGTGACACTGATCGTGCCTGCGAGGTTACCTTGCAGCCACTGGAGCGTTACGCACTGGATGCTGCGATCCTGTTCTCGGACATTCTGACTATCCCTGATGCCATGGGGCTTGGGCTGTACTTCGAGACTGGAGAAGGCCCGAAGTTTCGCAAGACCGTACGCACCGAAGCGGATGTTGTGGCCTTGAAGGAGCCCGAGGCCGAACGTGACCTGGACTATGTGATGCGTGCCGTGTCGACCATTCGCCGTGAACTGAATGGCCGCGTGCCTCTGATCGGTTTCTCCGGCAGTCCCTGGACGCTGGCTACCTATATGGTGGAAGGTGGTTCGAGCAAGGACTTTCGGCATGTGAAGTCGATGCTTTACGGTGCCCCGGACACCATGCACCAGTTGCTCGACAAGCTGGCCCATTCGGTCACCGATTATCTCAATGCGCAGATTCGTGCCGGAGCACAAGCGGTACAGATCTTCGATACCTGGGGAGGGACGCTCTCGACTCCCGCGTATCGTGAGTTCTCGCTCAGCTATATGGAGCAGATTGTTGCCGGCTTGATTCGTGAACACGATGGGCGTCGCGTGCCGGTGATCCTGTTCACCAAGAACGGTGGGCAGTGGCTCGAGGATATTGCCGAGACTGGTGCCGATGCGGTTGGATTGGACTGGACGACCGAAATGTCCAATGCTCGTGCCCGAGTCGGCCACAAGGTTGCGTTGCAGGGCAACCTCGATCCCAATGTATTGTTTGCCAGCCCGGCGGCGATTCGCGCCGAGGTGGGGCGGATTCTCGATAGCTATGGTGAGGGGCCAGGCCACATCTTCAACCTCGGTCACGGCATCAGTCAGTTCACTGACCCGCGTAGTGTCGATGCGTTTGTCGATGCTCTGCATGAACTGAGCCCGGCGTATCACAGCCAGATCGCGACAGCCTGATGCCGAAGGGCATGACGACAGGAATCCGTACATTACTTGATCGACGGCGAATGTGGAGGTGGTTGGCGATACTGGCGGCACTGATCATCGCCGTTGGCAGTTTGATGCCGGGTTCTGAGCTGCCCGATAGTCTGCCTTCTGACAAGATCAACCATCTGCTGGGCTATGCGGGCCTGGCAGCGCTGATTGCGTTGTCGGGTCGGCGTTATGGGTGGGCGGCTGTGCTGGCGGTAGGATTCGGCGTGGTGATTGAATGGGCGCAGCTTCATGTGCCGGGCCGCAGTGGTGCCGATCTGCCGGATATCGCTGCCAACTCGGTAGGGGCGCTGCTGGGAGTGGGAAGTGTGGCCTGGCTTGCTCGGCGCTGTCGTTCTGATCAGGCTTGAGCTGAGGTGCAGTACAAGGACGGGGCGCATTGCGCCCCGTTTTCGTTGCAGCTCACGACAGGTTACAGGCTGGGTTCGCGGCGCCCCGGGTCGTTGTCGTTGCCGTTGCCGGTGTTGGTGGCATCGACGTTCAGCCCCGGCTCACGTTGACGACGCTGGGCCAGGGTCTCGGCACGACGTTTTACCCGGGCGGTGCCCACCGCCGAATCGTCGTCACTCAGAACCTGCCCCTGAGAAGTCCAGGCTTGCTCATTGTCGTGTACGGCGGGGCGACGCTCAAAGGAGCGTGTGACCACTGCTGATGCGGAGAAGCCGGCACGCTGGTTAGCCAGGTGATGGGGCAGCAGCCACAGCTCAGCGACCAACCGCAGAGCGACCATCACCAGCAACATGATGCCCAGGCCAATGACCAACGGTGGCCAGGCGTCAGCCCAGCTGGTAGCTGTCATCCACGGCGTGCGTGGTATCAGCCACCAAAGTCCCGCAACCATAACGCCCAACTGCAGTACCGCATGGCAGAACAACAGGGTGCCTCGGGAAAGAGGGGCGCTGGGGTAGAAAAACTGGCGCATGGGTAAATGTCCTCCAGGGGTTGGCTGTGCGTGCGCCAACCAATTGCGACTATCCTTGCTGCGCTGACGTTTCCCGTCTTGTGGGAAGCATCTGCGCTTGAGCAGAGTTGCGAATGCTACCGCAAAGGAGGTCGTGATCGTCACTGTCCGTAATGGGCGACGCTATTGTCGCCGGCAACGATCAGTTGACGCCCCGTTGGAGCGTTGCCATGGTGGAGGGGTAGTGCTTCCCGCCATTTCACCTGCTGCGAGGATTGCCGATGACGACCTATATCGTGGTGGCCGACGCGGCCCGCGCTCGTATTTTCACGAGACTGGGACACAAGCTTAGTGAACAGGAAGACCTGGTGCACGCCGAGGGGCGTTTACACGAAGGCGACCTGGTAACCGACAACGGAGGGGATTCGAGCGTTCATTCGTCAGCGTCTCGTTCATCAGGGGGTGACTCGGTAGCCACCGTGCACCATGAGGAGATATTTGCTCGCGAGGTTGCCGGACGTCTGTATCGCGCACGCGTCGATAATCACCTGAAAAAGTTGATTCTGGTCGCGCCACCGGGCTTTCTCGGTCAGTTACGTGACAAGCTTGATGCGCCTACCACCAAACTGGTCATCCACTCATTACCCAAGGATCTCACCAAAGCCAGCAATGAAGAGATCGCTGAAGCTGTTGATGATCTGCGCTGAGAGTCACCGCTGAGCAATGTGATCCGAGCCGGTACTGACTAGTGATGCCGGCTCACTTGTTCTGGTATGTCTTCTTCCCTCATTTTTCCCTGGTGTCAGGGAATATGCGGCAGGTCAATTTCGTCACTGCGCTTGATGCCTTCGGTCATCCTGCGGCATTGGCGGAGAAATTCCCGCATGCCCGCTGCCAGATACTTGTGACGGTGCCAGATGAAGGTGAACTGTCGGCTGAGGTCGAGTTCGGGGGTGGGGATCGGCGTCAGGCTACCGCGTCGGAAGGCATCACGCAGGGCCAGTCGCGACACACAGCCGATACCGAGCCCCGACTCCACCGCACGCTTGATGCCTTCGGTATGCTCCAACTCCAGTAAGGTATTGAAACGGCCTCGTCGGTGGCGAGCGGCTTGCTCCAGCGTCAGCCGTGTCCCGGAACCTTCCTCACGCATGATCCAGGCTTCGCGCAACAGTCGGTCGAGTTCCACCGGCCCCTGATTGGCCAGCGGATGGCGCGGCGAGCAGAACACCACCAGGTCATCCTCGACCCAGGGCTGGGTAATCACTTCCTCTTCCTCGCACTGTCCCTCGATCAAGCCAAGGTCGAGCTCGTGATGGCGGATGCTGTCGATGATCGTACGAGTATTGCGAACCTTCAGACGCACGCGGCTACCGGGATGGCGCTGCATGAAGTCGCTGATCAACAGCGTGGCGAGATAATTGCCGATCGTCAGCGTGGCGCCGACATCCAGGTGCCCGATGCCCTGCTGGCCGCGCAGTAGTTCCTCGACTTCTTCGGCGCGGTCGAGCAATGCCACGGCCTTGGGCAATAACTGGAACCCCAGTGCATTGAGCTTGAGGCGCTTGCCGATGCGGTCAAGCAGCTGGCAATCAAACTGGCGCTCGAGTTCGGCCAGAGCGGTGCTGGCTGCGGACTGTGACAGGGATAGCGAGCGGGCTGCGCGTGACACACTCTCGTGTTGGGCTACAGCCACGAAGACTTCGAGCTGGCGCAGGGTGTAGCGCATGACAGGACTCCCAATGACAGAGGTCCTTGTCAGTCTATATCTATGTTATGGATAAGTCATATCCACACAATTCATTTAACAGATAAATAGCCGGAGCTTAGAATTCTCTGCAAGTCATCATTGTCTTGTTTATTCCTTATGGGAATATGCAGCGCATCTTTTCGAGGAGTCGGCATGAGCAAATTTGCCCTGGAAGAAGTTCTCAGTGTCCACCACTGGAACGATAGCCTGTTCACCTTCCGCACTACCCGCGAGCGTAGCCTGCGGTTCAAGAATGGTCAGTTCGTCATGATCGGTCTGGAAGTGGCCGGCAAGCCGCTGATGCGCGCCTATTCCGTAGCGAGCCCCAACTATGAAGACCATCTCGAGTTCTTCTCGATCAAGGTGCCTGATGGTCCACTGACCTCGCGTCTGCAGCACCTCAAGGTCGGCGACCAGATCATGGTCAGTCGCAAGCCGACCGGTACGCTGGTGTGTGACGACCTGCTGCCGGGTCGTAACCTCTACATGCTGTCTACGGGCACAGGCCTGGCGCCGTTCATGAGCCTGATCCAGGATCCGGAAGTCTACGAGCGCTACGAGAAGGTGGTATTGGTGCATGGCGTGCGTAACGTCAATGAACTGGCCTATGCCGATTTCATCACCAAGGATCTGCCGGCGCACGAGTATCTGGGTGAAGAGATCGCCGAGAAGCTGGTCTACTACCCGACCGTGACCCGTGAAGAATTCCACACCATGGGCCGCCTGACCGACCATATCCGTAGCGGAAAGTTGACGGAAGACAAGGGCCTGCCGCCCATCGATCCCAAGCAGGATCGTGCCATGATCTGCGGCAGCCCGGCGATGCTCGATGATACCAGCGCACTGCTGGACGAGCTGGGCTTCAACATTTCGCCACGCATGGGCGAGCCCGGCGACTATGTCATCGAGCGTGCCTTCGTCGAGAAGTAAGCCGCGCTTGACCAGGCCCTGCCACTGCCGGTAAGGCCGTTGAAACTCACAGCCCCGGGAGCATTACTGCTCCCGGGGCTGTTTCGTTGTCGGCCTGTGCTGAATAGGGGCTGTGCTGAATAAGGGCTGCGTCAGGAAAGGCGCTGTCCCGAGACACTGGGATGGTAGAGCGGCTGTACGCTGTTGCCGTCCGGGTCGAGGCAGTAGAAGCTGCGTCCCCCATCCGCATGATCGTGAGGCTCACGGGTGATGCGAGCACCGGACTCACTCAGCCAGGCATACCATGCATCGACATCCTCGCGCTGATCGACAACAAAACCGAAATGGTCGAGCCGCTGTGGGTCCTTGCCTGTGGCCTGACGAGCGCGACTGAGCGACAGGTTGTCATTGCCGAGGGTCAAGTAGACCAGGTCGTCGTGAGCGCGACGCAGGATCTGCATTCCCAGTAGCTCGACATAGAAGCGCTCACAGGCCTCCAGATCCTGAACTTGCAGGGCGATATGGCGCATGCCATTGAGAGGGGCTGGTCGTGACATCTTGCAGGCTCCCGAAGGGTTGGATAGTGTTGTTGGAAATTATTTCCATAATGCGCGGCGTAACGCTGCGAGGCAACCCCTCTACCCACAGGAATGTCAAACATGTACTGCATCATCGTCAGAACACAGCTCAAGCCCGGCAATCGCGAACGCTTTCTCGGCGCCATGCTCGACAATGCCAGGGCCTCGGTTCGTGATGAGCCGGGATGCCTGGTATTCGATGTCATCGAGGATCGTGATACCCCGGACTGCTTCCATCTCTATGAGATCTACCGTGACGAACAGGCGCTGGCCGAGCATAAGCAGACGCCACACTATCGCGCTTCACGGGAAGTGGTAACGCCGTTGATCGCGGAACAGAGCGTGATTCGAGCGGATGTTCTGGCCTGTAATCCCGAGAGTCGCTGAACATCAGTCGTGATCCCGGCCGGGTAGGCTGTGTACACTGTGCGGTCGACGGGTCAGATCCGCGCCCGGCAATATCGATCACGGGGAGAGCCCATGCATCCTGAGGACCTTGAGAAGTTGGTCACCATGACCATGCCGTTTGGCAAATATGTGGGCACGACAATTGCTGACCTACCCGGCCCCTATCTCAACTGGTTCGCGCGTGAGGGGTTTCCACAAGGGGAGATCGGGCGCCTGCTGGCGCTGATGCATGAAATCGACCACAACGGTTTGAGTGACCTTCTGGAACCCCTGCGCAAGCGCTGACTCTCCCCTGTATATGAAGATCCCCACCAGCCCGAGACTGATGGGGATCTTCATGCTGCTCGTCGCTCGTCGCTCGTCGCTCGTCGCTCGTCGCGTTAGACCGCGTCTTTATCGGTCTCGCCGGTACGGATACGAATAACCTGCTCCAGCGGAGTGACGAAGATCTTGCCATCGCCGATCTTGCCGGTGTTGGCGACCTGAGTGATGGCATCGATCACCTGTTCGACCATGCTGTCGTCCACCGCGACCTCGAGTTTGACCTTGGGCAGGAAGTCGACGACGTACTCTGCACCACGGTACAGCTCGGTGTGGCCCTTCTGACGACCAAAGCCCTTGACCTCGGTGACGGTGATGCCCTGCACACCGATTTCCGAAAGCGACTCACGGACGTCGTCGAGCTTGAATGGCTTGATAATCGCGGTCACCAGTTTCATGGCGTAATCCTCTTGCTGTCCGTGGGGAGAAGATTCGGCACGGTCTGGCCGAGATGGGCGCCAGTTGTGCTCACTTCCTGAATACAGTGTGTGACAAGCATACTCCGGGAGAGGCCGATTGAAAAAGTGCCAGTGTGAGAATGCTTCAGCTATGAGCTATGAGCTATGAGCTATGAGCTATGAGTTACGAGCGGCGAGCCAAGGCAAGGGCAAGGGCAAGGACAAGGACAAGGACAAGGAGTATTCCGCTGCGCCTGGGCTGAGCCTCGGAGCTTTTGTCGGTGAGCCATGGAGATGACATTGAGCAACTCGTGGCCCGTGGCGCGAAGCTCGCTGCCTGAGACCAGCCATAAAAAAGACCCCCGAAGGGGCCAGGTGGAGCACGCCAGCTCACTGGTGTCGCGGGTAACCTTGAGGTTACTTCTTGGCGACGTTGAACTCGGGGTAGGCTTCGAGACCACATTCGGCCAGGTCGACGCCTTCATATTCTTCTTCTTCACTGACGCGGATACCCATGATCGCCTTGATGACCAGCCATACCACCAGGCTGGCAGCGAATACCCAGGCGAAGATGCCAGCGATACCCAGAATCTGTGCACCGAAGGTAGCGTCTGCGTTGTTGATGGGTACCGCCATCACGCCCCAGATGCCGGCTACGCCGTGGGCGGAGATCGCGCCGACCGGATCGTCGAGACGCAGCTTGTCGAGCGTAACGATGGCAATCACTACCAGCACACCACCGAAGGCACCAATCAGGGTCGCGTTGAGCGCGCTGGGTGACAGCGGGTCTGCGGTGATCGACACGAGGCCAGCGATCGCGCCGTTGAGCGCCATGGTCAGATCAGCCTTGCGGAACCACACCTTGGCGAGGATCAGCGCGGCCAGTACACCACCTGCGGCAGCAGCGTTGGTGTTGACCAGTACCTGAGCCATGTTGTTGGCCGAGGAAACATCAGAAATCTTCAGTTCGGAGCCGCCGTTGAAACCGAACCAGCCCAACCACAGGATGAAGGTACCGAGGGTCGCCAGCGGCATATTGGCACCGGGGATGGCATAGATCGCACCGTTCTTGCCGTATTTGCCCCGACGCGGCCCGAGTACCAGCACACCGGCCAGAGCTGCTGCCGCACCTGCCATGTGCACGATGCCAGAGCCTGCGTAATCGGAGAAACCTGCGGCAGACAACCAGCCACCGCCCCAGGTCCAGTAGCCGGACACCGGATAGATCACCGCGGTCATGATCACCGCGAAGGCGAGGAAGGCCCACAGTTTCATGCGTTCGGCGACGGCACCGGAGACGATGGACATCGCGGTGGCAACGAACACGACCTGGAAGAAGAAGTCGGCACGTGCGGAGTAGTAGGGGGCATCTTCGCCACCTGCGAGCACGGCATCTACGCTGTTCTCGCTACCCAGCAGGAAACCGATGCTCGGCAGGAAACCGCCTTCACCCGAGGAGTACATGATGTGGTAGCCGATCAACAGGTACATGGTGCAGGCAACGGCGAACAGCACGATGTTCTTGGTCAGGATCTCGGCGGTGTTCTTGGCACGCACCAGACCTGCTTCGAGCATGGCGAAGCCTGCTGCCATCCACATGACAAGGGCGCCGCAGATCAGAAAGTAGAAAGTGTCGAGCGCGTAACTCAGTTCACTGATATCGACCATGGATTTTCTCTCTTGTATCGAGTCGTGTGTCGGAGCGAAAGGCCTGCGTAGGTAACATGCGTAGGGACTATAAGAGTGCTTCAGACGGCGTCAGCACCGCGCTCTCCGGTGCGGATACGGATGACGTCTTCCAGCGGTGTGACAAAGACCTTGCCATCACCAATCTTGCCGCTGTTGGCAGCGTTGCAGATGGCCTCGAGCACGGTGTCCAGACGGCCTTCGTCGACGGCGACTTCGACTTTCACCTTGGGCAGGAAGTCGACGACGTATTCCGCGCCGCGATACAACTCGGTGTGACCCTTCTGGCGACCGAAGCCCTTGACCTCAGTCACCGTGATTCCCTGAACGCCGTTGTCGGCGAGTGCCTCGCGAACGTCGTCCAGCTTGAACGGTTTGATGATGGCGGTGATCAGTTTCATACCAGAACTCCCTGCTGGAGAAGTTGCGGCCTGTCGCCGCTTTGTGCATTGATAACTCGTTAGTGCGCAAAGTGTGCCAAACTGGTGTTAGTTACTTTAATTCAACGAGTTATCATGTTTTCGGTGGCGGAAGTTCGCAGTTGCACAAAACCCTGTCACGACAGGTGCACTGTTTTGGTTCACCGTATGGTGGTATATGCGCCAATCAAGGGCGGGCTATGCGCTAGCGAAGCTCGACTAACGCGTTCAGTGCATGCGCTGACCGTCAGGCTTGCGTATCCTGTCGTTAGGCACACACTGGTTTTACAAGGAGAGGCATCATGGTCAGTCAGGACCGTATCAGCCGCCTGGCGCAGCAGATTGGCGAGCGCCTGCAGGGCGCGTCTCAGGCACCGGAAGATATCCAGAAAGGCGTGCAGCAAGTCGTGCGCGGCGCCTTTGACCGTCTGGAACTGGTGTCTCGTGAGGATTTCGACATTCTCATGGACGTTCTGCAGCGCACCCGTGCAAGGGTTGAGGCACTGGAGAAGCAGGTGGCGAGTCTCGAAGCCGCTGTTGAAGGGCGTAATTCTTCCAACAATGCGGATGCCAGCACTACACAGGCCGATGCCAGCACCGAGGCAGACACCGGTTCCGAGCACGGCAAGGCTCAGGATCAGTAATCGCAGGCAGGGCAGTCACGGGCAAGTCCGTCACAAGTAAGACAAGACCCAGCGCCAATAGTCGGGTGGTATCGATGCCGGTGTTTTTCATCAGGCGAAGGAGCGCCCATGACTCTGGCGATTGTCACTACCCGGGCCGGGTTGGGGCTGGAAGCCCCGGAAGTTCATGTTGAAGCCCACCTGGCCAATGGCCTGCCGGGTATGACGCTGGTTGGGCTGCCGGAAGCGGCGGTCAAGGAAAGTCGTGAGCGAGTGCGCAGCGCACTGACCACCTCAGGCTTCGAGTTCCCGCTGCGCCGCATCACCCTCAATCTGGCGCCCGCCGATCTGCCCAAGGAAGGCGGGCGTTTTGATCTTCCTATCGCGCTGGGGTTGCTGATCGCCTCCGGTCAGCTGCCTCCAGAATCCCTTGCCGATATCGAATGCGCCGGAGAGCTGGCACTGGATGGCCATCTACGACCGGTCACCGGCATGCTGCCGTTCGCTCTGGCCACGCGTCGTGCCGGGAGGAAGGTGATCGTGCCCGAGGCCAACGCCGCCGAAGCGGCCCTGGCGGGCGGCCTCGAAGTCTTCCCGGCCCGGCACCTGATGGATGTCGTGGCTCATCTTGCGGGTCAGACCTTGATTGCCCCCTACCAGCCGCAGGAGCCTGCACCACCATCGATCGAGATTGCCGATCTGGCTGACGTTCGTGGCCAGCATCAGGCACGCCATGCGCTGGAGGTGGCAGCAGCGGGCGGGCATAACCTGTTGTTTGCTGGCCCGCCGGGTACCGGTAAGACCCTGCTGGCCAGTCGGCTACCCGGAATCCTGCCGCCGCTGGAAGAGGACGAAATACTTGAGGTCGCGGCGATCCGCTCAGTCAGCGGCATGGCGATTGAGCAGGATTGGGGTCAGCGGCCCTTCCGTGCCCCCCACCATACTGCCAGCGCCGTCGCGCTGGTGGGCGGCGGCAGTCGTCCGCGTCCGGGGGAGATATCTCTGGCCCATCACGGAGTGCTGTTTCTGGATGAGCTACCCGAATTCAACCGCCATGTGCTCGAAGTCATGCGCGAGCCGATGGAGTCTGGCGAGATCCATATTTCACGGGCCAATCACGAGCGCTGCTATCCGGCGCGCTTTCAGTTGGTAGCGGCGATGAATCCCTGTCCCTGTGGGCATCTTGGCGATCCGCGCCAGTCCTGTGTCTGCACCGCCAACCAGATCCAGCGCTATCAGTCACGGGTCTCGGGGCCGCTGTTGGATCGTATTGACCTACAGGTCGAGGTACCCGCGCTGCAGGCGAAGCAATTGACCTCCACCGAGAGTGGAGAGAGCTCCCAGGCCGTGCGTGATCGAGTCATGGCCGCCCGTCAGCGTCAGTCGCAACGTGGCGTCATCAATGCTCGCCTCAGCGGCCGTCGGCTCGATGAAGTCTGCGCGCTCAACGCCCCGGACCGTGCCTGGTTGGCCGATACACTTGACCGATTGAAGCTCTCCGCACGCGCCTATCACCGCATACTGCGCGTAGCCCTGACTCTGGCCGACCTCGTCGGCCTGGAGCGCCCCGGCCGTGAACAACTGATCGAGGCGATTGGCTATCGACAGCTGGATAGGTTGTTCAAGGGGCGGTAGTGCTGGGTGCCCTTGGGCGGGGCGAGGAACTGCTTAAAGCCAACTGAAAGCGCTCGAGAATTGATCAAGCTCTGCTTTAGTGGCTTCACGTAGCATAGCGTTCTGCGGTGCTATCCATGTCCATTTCTGTACCAGTATATTTTGCTGCTGCTTATCGGACTTGATATCGAGTACGGTCACGATCTGGTCACCGATCAGTACTGGCAGTGCGAAACAGCTGAACACTCGGTTGGCTTCGTCGCTGATAAGTGCCTATTCAAAATTAATAACGTGATCAGTTCCATAGTCAGCCAAGAGCCGATGCACCTCATCACAGAGTCGGTCAAACGAAAGATATGCCCTAGCGGCAGCCATGTGTACTTCATCTGTCTCCACAGAATTTCAATCAGATTCAGCTCCGGTGAGTACGCGGATAGGTAGACCAGGTGTACACGGTGTGACATCCACTCCACTCTCTTTCGTCTGAACGCCTTGGAGCGATGCATGCTGGCATTGTCGAGCACCACCATGGCGAAGGTATCGAGGGGTTTCTGGGCCACAAACTGGTCAAACGCCTTGATGACCGTCTCGGTGGTCACGGAGTCAGTCACGGTGTGGTAGACCAACTCCCCGGCGCAGCTGAGAAACCCCAGCACATTCAGCCTGCGGCTGTGTGAGTAGGCGGTGACTTCGCAGGGCTTTCTGACAGGACTCCACGCATAGGGCACAGGTGACGATTGTGAGAACCCTGACTCATCAAAATAGTAGAGTTCATGTTCCCCCAGATCTTCTCGCTGATGAAGTGGCTTGGGAGCCCCTGAGTGTTGCGGAAATCAGCATCATCATGTTGTGCCTTGAGAGAGTGCCGAATGCGTTTGAAACTGAAGTTATTTTTTTCAGCACCCGGCGCAGAGTTATCGTACTGTCCTTCTTGCCGCTCTCTTCCTGGAAGCGAGCCTGCAAGGATCGAATCTGCTGAGGTTGCTCCGCAATCAGTTCCTGCAATCGTTGGTGATCTCTCTCATCCAGGAGTGGCGTGCGGCCGTTGCGGGGCTTGTCGACCAACCCATCGAGGCCTGACATTTCCCCACTGCTTAAGCCAGCGAGATACAGCATCGCGGCGAACCTGTAGTATTTCAGTGATTTGGCGGATCGTGTGGCCCTGATCACTCAGCAGAACGGCATGTGCACGCCTGCGTATGGCACGCTTTTCACCGCGATGATAGGCCGATGTCAGTGTCTGTATTTCAGACTCAGAGAGGGGGAAACAAAACGGCGCCTTGCCATGGTTCGTCCGCGTCAGTGGGCCAGGCTGCAATAATGCACGACAATTCAAGGACAAGAACTTAGTACTAATAGTATTGGAACGACGAATACGAGTCGTTTGTCAAATTTCTTTTCCGCCGCGGAAAATTTCAAATTTTTCTTTTGCTTATGAATCAGGTTCTTGTTTTGCTCCACTTTGGCACTTTAATTCTACTCTCTTCCCCAGGTAAATAGGCCATTTCTTCTTTTCAACGAACGGATAATTTCTGACACTGAACACCCTTGACCTACGGCCAGAGGCGTAGCTTCCTGTTTCCCTCAGGAATGAGGGATCGCCACTGTGTTCTTTGCGATATGCGGCTTTTATGCCTAGTGAGAAATAATCATCGGCTGCCTTGCAGAGAGCGTCGAGCGTCAACATCAGACCGCGATAGGTCTGAATTCCAATATTTCCAATGGGCATGAAGTTCATATAAATCGTTGATTTTAAATAAAATATCATGATTTTTGTTGCTGGCTTGACATTGGTATACCACCGGTATATCTTTTCTTTAGATCTGCTGGCATCAGTTTTTATGCTAGCTCGCGGGTCTTTCAATAAGCTAGATAACTGGGTGAAGATATTTAAATAAAATATGTGGTTAGAGATACAGAGGAATAGGTATGTGTAAACCAGAAGAAACGCTGAAAATGTTTGTCAACGGTCAAGCCATGTCCGGCGGAAGTATCAATTTTGCACTTGAAGGCGCAAAGTATCTGGGCAAGGCCAGCACCGCAAAGAAGTATAGATTTTATTCGGTTCGTGATGAATTTCCTGGCCTATGGCCTGTTTCTGAATGTGGAGAAAAAATTCCAGGCGAGCTGTATGAGGTAACTTATCAACAGCTTAGGGAAGAATTATTACCCAATGAACCCGATGAGCTTGAGTTATCTGTTATTGAGCTTGATGACGGCTCAGGTTCGCTGAGTATGAAAATGCGGCAGGAATCAATCGACCTGCCTGGAGTGACTGATATTACAAACAGTCATGGATGGATCGCATACCTTAAATCCAGATAGATCATCCAGCAGCATAGCCGTTAACGGAAATATCGAGAAAATCATAAAGAATAAATAGAAAAAACAATACCAATTTAAGAAATTCTGTGATTTCAAGAACAACGCTGATGCTATTGATGAGGGACGCAAATGGACAGTTTCGATCTGGTGATTCGAAATGGCACTGTAGTGACCGCCTCAGATACTTTCGTTTGCGATATTGGGGTGATCGATGGCCGTATCGCGGCTCTGGGCGAAAAGCTTGGGGCGGGTCGTGAAGAGATAGATGCGACCGATCGTTTCGTACTCCCCGGAGGTGTCGATGCTCACTGCCACCTCGATCAGCCTATGGGTCCCGGAATTTGCATGGCAGACGATTTTGAGTCTGGCACACGCTCTGCTGCTTGTGGAGGAACCACAACGGTAATCCCGTTCGCCGCTCAGGAAAAAGGCAGCAGCCTGAAAGCAGCCGTAGAGGATTATCATCGCCGAGCAGATGGCAAGGCTTGCATCGATTATGCCTTTCATATGATCGTCAGTGACGCCAGCGGAGACATACTGCAGCATGAGCTGCCGCAATTGATCGACGCTGGCTATACCTCGTTCAAGATATATATGACCTATGACGATCTGAAACTGGACGACCGGCAAATTCTGGAAACGCTTACTGTTGCAAGACGGGAAGGCGCCATGACGATGATCCATGCAGAAAACTCCGATTGTATTGCATGGCTCACCGAAGCACTCGAGGCCATGAATCATACGGCGCCTCTCTATCATGCCGAGGCCCGCCCTTCGATTGTCGAACGCGAAGCGACACATCGTGCAATTTCATTGGCTGAACTCGTCGATACACCTGTATTAATTGTTCATGTATCCGGCAACGAGGCGATAGAGCAGATCCGTTGGGCGCAGGGGCGTGGGTTGAGGGTCTATGCCGAAACCTGTCCGCAATACCTGTTTCTGACCGCTGAGGATCTGGACAAGGACGGCTTTGAGGGTGCGAAGTGTGTCTGCAGCCCGCCTCCAAGAGACAAAGCCAATCAAGAGGGAGTATGGAATGGTCTGGAAAGTGGCGTTTTTCAGGTGTTTTCCTCAGACCATGCGCCCTTTTGTTATGATGATAAGGAAGGCAAGAAAGCAGCCGGAGAATCCGCATCCTTCCAATATATCCCCAATGGCATTCCTGGAATCGAAACACGCCTCCCTCTTCTCTATAGCGAAGGTGTTCTGCGGGGACGGATCGACATTACCCGATTTGTTGCATTAACTTCCACGAACCCTGCCCGGATTTATGGTCTCTACCCACGCAAGGGAACTATAGCCATTGGTTCAGATGCTGATATCGTTATCTGGAATCCGATGGCAGAATGGACCGTCCGTAATACAGGCCTTCATCATGACGTCGATTACACGCCATACGAGGGGATGGTGCTGCATGGTCGTCCACAGACCACTATCTCTCGCGGGAAAATCGTATGGGATAATGGTCAATTCCTTGGGGCAGCCGGGCGCGGCATGTTTCTGCGTTGTGAACGCCCCCAACCAGCACGTCCTCGAGGTGAGAATCGAGGATTCTGAAAAGTCACTACAACCATTTTATCGCATGTGGCGAGAATTTGGCACAAGTGATCGAAACAGTAAGTCTCGAGAAGTTTGATGATTGAGCAATCTTAGGCATCAATCACTCATGCCTAAACCCGGGAGTCATGAGCCTCTTTCTCTCTACCCGCTCCCTCTCGATATAGATAAACAGAAACTCATGAAAACAAACTAGATGAAGAAGACTTATGGATTGATGTTGGTATGCCAATGGACTACCACTTTCAGTTGAAATCAACAACAACTAAATCCACTGATGGAGATATCCAATATGAAATCACTACCCATAATTGTCCTCGCAGTTACAGCATCCCTGACATTCTCGGCGGCTTCAGCAAACACAATTACACTTCGCGTAGGTCATTCTGCCAACGCTTCGGAGCCCTATCATCTGGGCCTTCAGCGCTTCGCGGAAATCGTGAGTGAAGAAACCAACGGCGAAGTAGAAGTGGAAATTTTCCCTAACAGCCAATTAGGCAGTGAACGGGAAATGATTGAAGGTTTATATTTGGGAACGATCGACATTACTGTTCCTACAAATGGCGTAGTCACCAATTTTGTTGGCGATCTATCAATTTTTGATCTTCCCTTTCTTTTTGATGATCGTGAGCACATGTACCGTGCGATAGATGGCGAAGTAGGAGAACAGCTTTCCCTAGCTATGCAGGAAAAGGGCATCCGTCTCTTGGGATTCTATGAAGCCGGAATACGCCACATCGTAACGGACTATCCGGTGAATAGTATCGATGATATCCAGGGAAAAAGCATTCGAACGATGAAGATTCCTGCGCATGTTGCATCGTTCAATGCATTTGGTGCAAACGCCACCCCTCTCGCCTACAACGAACTCTACTCCGCTCTTGAAGCAGGTGTAGTAGATGGCGCAGAGGCTGCCTATACCAACTACGAATCTCAGCGCTTTTACGAAGTTGCACCTTACCTTGCCGATGTAAGCTGGACAGCATTGGTGGCGGATCTAATCATGTCTGAAGAGCAGTTTCAGAGCTTTCCCAAGCACATTCAGGACGCTCTTCTGAAAGCGGGTTATGAATCTGCGCAATATGAACGCCAACTCTATGCCGAGAGTGATGCACAGCTCAAGCAGAAAGTCATTGAGCAAGGTGCAACCATCACTGAGCCGGATGTCGACCCTTTCCGGGAGGCTGCGCAGAGTGTCTATGAAGAATTCGCGGATACCGAAGAAGAGCAACATCTTCTGCAGCTGATAAACCAGGCCCGTTGATCTTGTCTCTGTGTGCCATCCGTGGCTCTCGGGTGGCACGAATCTACGTCTCTTTGTCGCTTCAGTGAGGTGCACTGATGAGCTCAGCAACGGTATTTTTTTCCAAACTTCTGCAGGCTATTCGGCTACTGGTCGGGGCCATCGTTATTCTACTGTTCATCTATATGTCCGTTGCCGTACTTGCTCAGGTTGTTGGGCGTTATTTGTTCAGCTATTCGTTTTCCGGTTCTTCGGAGACCGCAACTTTCGCCCAGATATGGATGGTATTCCTTGGAGCCGGTCTGGCCATGAAGCAGAAACTACATGTCGGCGTGGACTTGCTTTACACAGTGGTTCCTCGCCCTTTAAAGCGTTTCATCGCGTTCGTCATTATGGTGGGGGGCGTCTGGTTCCTCTGGACAGCAATTGCGGGTAGTGAGCGCTTGCTCCAGCTCGGACAATTCCAGACTTCTTCTGCTTTAGGCATTCCAATGTGGATCCCCTACATGTCTATACCGGTTGGGATTGGTTACTTCTTGTTCGAATTTCTAGTGGCTTACGTCGGAAAAATCATCCGTCCAGAAGACGTATCCAGCGCTGAGAAAGAGGAGTCGGTATCATGACTATTTTTATTACGCTGTTCTTTCTCATGATTATCCTTGGCGCTCCGATTGTGTTTGCAATGGGCGTCTCCGGGGTGGCCTACATTACGATGGAGGGCATTCCGATCAGCATTGTTTCTCAACGTCTGTTCTCCGGCCTTGACAGCTTTACCATCATGGCAATTCCCTTTTTTGTCTTTGCCGGGTTAATCATGGAGCGTGGTGGAATTGCCCGTCGAATGATTGATTTTGCTACCGCTCTGGTCGGTTGGGTTCGTGGTTCTCTGCTCCATGTGTCTGTTGTAGCAGGTACAGGCCTCGCTGCAATTTCAGGCTCAGGCTCCGCTGACACGGCCGCTACGGCATCTCTGATGCTGCCTGAAATGCGTAACCGACGTTACGACATCGACTTTGCTGCAGGACTGATGGCCGCCGCCGGTTCGCTGGGGCCTGTCATTCCTCCCTCCATCATGATGATTGTCCTCGCCGCAGTAGGCGGGCTGTCTGTGGGAGACGTTTTCATCGCTGGAGTTGTGCCTGGATTGCTGATGGCGATGGGCTTGCTGATTGCAGCTTATATACACGCTAGGGTCCATGGCGGGACCTATTCTCAGGTAAGTCGATTTTCATTTAAACAGCTTGCCCTTACAGCATTTCGCGCAATACCCGCATTTTTAATGCCTATCATTATCGTCGGTGGGATAATTGGAGGCGTATTTACTCCCACAGAAGCAGCTTCAGTAGCGGTAGCAGTTGGCTTAATTGTCGGTTTATTTGTCTACCGGGAACTGAAGTGGAAGGAGCTTCCAACTCTTGTGCTTCGTGCAGCGGCTATCTCAGCCTCTGTGATGATGATTATCGCCGCTTCCAGCATATTCTCATGGTTGATTGCTCGTGAGAATATTCCACAGCAACTTGTAGTATTTCTGCAATCTATCACAGATAACCCGCTGATATTCTTGGCCTTGATCAATGCCACCCTACTGGTAGTCGGAATGTTTCTGGAGAGCATTGCCGCTATTCTCATCTTGGTGCCAGTGCTGATGCCCGTCGTCGAAAGCTATGGACTTGACCCTCTTCATGTAGGTGTAATCATAATAATTAACCTGTCTGTCGGTATGGTTACTCCTCCATATGGCATCACACTTTTTGTAGCCAGTAGCATTGCCGAGAGACCCGTCATAAAAGTGGCATCCAAAGCCATGTTGCCGCTGGCTTTCATGATTGCCGTCCTGCTTATTGCCACCTATGTCCCTTCTCTAGTTACAACACTTCCAGAGCTCGTTAGAAATCAGTAATAAAGGAATAGAATATGTCAAAATTTGAAGGAACTTATACGGTCATGGTCACTCCTTTCCAAGAGGATATGGCTGTCGATGAAATGCGGCTTCGTCAACTGGTTGACACCCAGATTGAGCAAGGAATTCATGGCCTTATTCCACTGGGAAGTACAGGAGAATTTCTATCTTTAACGGATGAGGAACGCCATCAAGTCGCCAAGATCGTGACCGAGAAAGTAGATGGACGTGTACCGGTACTTATTGGTACTACAGCAGAGAGTACGCTGGATGCAATCCGCTATGCCAAGGATGCAGAGGCACTTGGGGCGGATGGCGTCATGATTCTTCCACCGTTCTACAGCAACCCCACTGAAGATGAGATTTTCCACCATTACAGAACCATCGGGGATGCGATTGGACTTCCCATCATGGTTTACAACAATCCGAATGCATCGAATGTCGATATGCTGCCGACAACTATCGCAAGGCTGGCAGAGATCGATAATGTCCAATATGTCAAGGAATCTACGCTGGAAGTCAGCCGCGTGCGAGACATCCTCAGACTGGCCGGGGATCGCATCACCGTTTTCGGTGGCGTTTTGGGTTTTGAATCCTATGTCATGGGAGCAAAAGGCTGGGTTGCTGTCGGATCCAATGTCATGCCAGCTGAGTTTGCCGGCATTTATAATGCTGTCGTTCGGGACAAGAATATTGACAAGGCTCAGGAACTTTATCGACGTATTCTGCCTGTCATTGATCTCGTTTTCGGCCATCGCTACGTATCCGGCACAAAGGCGCTTTTTGATGCAATGGGACAGAGTGTGGGTATACCGCGGCCACCCCGCCTACCCTCGCCACAGGAAGATATTGCGTGGGCCAACAGAGTCGTACGTGAACTTGGCCTGAAATGAGGATAATGCTGTGCCTATGCCAGACCCTACCGTCAAAATTGTTGAGCCGATGATTTCCTTTTCCTTTGAAGGAGAAATTGTCCAGGCCCGATCTGGCCAGTCAATTGCGGCCGCACTCGTGGCAGCAGGGCATCTGGCTCACCGTCACGGCAGGCAGGGGGAAGCACATGGGCACTTCTGTGGCATGGGTGCCTGCCATGAATGCCTTGTATCGGTGAATGGCACTGATGGCTTGCGTGCCTGCATGACACCGGTATCCGAAGGTATGTCGGTTCGTCAGCAGGCTTACCTCGTGAGCCCGCCGCAGAATGCTGCGCCGGTGAGTGACGCAAGCTTGCTGTCTGAAGAAAGAACCTCACTGCCAGAAGAAGCCGTTGATGTGCTGGTGGTCGGAGCTGGGCCCGGAGGACTGTGCGCCGCCCTGACAGCCGCACAGAATGGTGCATCGGTTCTGCTGATCGATGAGCGCCACCATGCCGGTGGTCAATACTTCAAGCAACGGGTCACCATAGATACCACATCACCGGTAGACAGGCAGATGCAGCGGGGTGCCGCTCTGGTGGAGCGCGTACTTGCGGCGGGCGTTGAGTGCCGGGAAAGTACGCAGGTCTGGGGGGCATTTCGTGAATCAGACCAGGGCATCACGATCGGTGCTGAATCGGACGGCGAAGCTTATTTGATACGACCCAGTGCCCTGGTTATTGCGACGGGTGCCACCGAAAAGCCTACCCCTGTACCAGGCTGGACACTGCCGGGGGTCATGACCACCGGCGGTCTACAGACTCTGCTGCGCTCGTATCAGGCCCACCCCCCAGGCCCCATTGTCATCGGCGGCAACGGCCCACTGAATTTTCAGGTCGCCGCTGAACTGATAAAAGCAGGTGCTGAAGTCAGTGCAGTGATCGAGAGCGCGCAACCCACGTCGCTGGAAGGACTGCGTTCGACGTTGGCAGCTTCCATTTCAGCGCCGGAATTGATTGCTCAGGGCCTAGGTTACCTCTGGACGTTACGCAAGGCCCGCGTGCCGGTCTATTACGGCTACCGGATTACCTCTGTGAATGGAAAACACGGCCCGGAATCAGTGACTATCCGCAATCTGCACCCTGCCGCCGGAAAGGAATCCACTACGGTTGAAATCCCCGCCAAGGCGGTTGGCCTGGGTGATGGTTTTCAACCCCAGGCGGAAATCAGTCGATTACTGGGGGTGGAGTACGATGGCGCCAAAGGGCAAACGCCTTGGCTGACTGCCCGACGCAATGACGATGGCAGCAACAATGTTCCCGGCGTATTTGTGGTCGGGGAAGCGGGGGGCTTCGGCGGAGCCCACATTGCAATGGCTCAGGGACATCTGGCCGGGCACTCGGCCGCCCGACATTGCGGCCACAGCTTGTCAGGCCAATCCGGAGACCCACGCGCGAAAAAGACGCTCCAGCGCGCACAAGAAAATCTGGCTCGGCACCGCCGTTTCCAGAACGCCATGTGGCAGGCATTTACCGCCCCCCGCCAGCCTGTGTCAGACATCACGCCCGACACCATTGTGTGCCGCTGCGAATCCGTCACGGCTGGTGAAATCCAGAACCGCTGTAATCCGAGCCTGGATTTCGGGGCCATCAAACGCCAGACGCGAGCCGGGATGGGCCGTTGTCAGGGGCGCTATTGCGCAGCAACCGTACATGCCCTCAAGACATCGGGAAAACAGATAGCCAGTGAATTCGAGATCGCAACTCCACAGAATCCTGTGAAGCCGATTCCAGGGTCCATTATTGCCATTGAACAAGGTGAATGGGGTGGTCACAAGGCGATTGACGTCAGTGAACGGCGCGCTCCGCGTGTTTCCCGCACCAGGAAGAATAGCCAGCGAATTCCTGAGCGCGAAATCGATGTCCTGGTCATTGGCGCTGGCGTGGCAGGTTGTTCCAATGCCTTGTTTCTGGCCTGGAATGGCAAAAGCGTCGCGGTAGTGGATCGAGGCTCCCCAAACGGGGAAGCCTCCGGTGGCAATGCAGGCAGTCTGCATGTGCAACTGTTGTCGTTTGACTATGGCACCAAAGCCGAAGGCGGTGGTGGACCTGCAGCGAAAACCCTTCCGCTGCAGCAAGCCAGCGCCAACCTTTGGGAGGAACTGAGCTCGAGCTTGGGCGACATTGAGTTCAAACGCACGGGTGGCCTGATGGTGGCTGAATCCGAGGCGCAAATGCGTTTTCTGGATGAAAAGGCAGCTCTCGAACGGTCACTCGGCATAGACACGCAGATCATCGATCAGAGCGACGCCAGAGCCCTGGTTCCTGACTTGGCAGACTCTGTGATTGGCGGTGCGTGGTGTGGGGAGGAAGGAAAAATCAGCCCCTTGCTAGGTACTCCTGCATTGGTTGCTGCAGCCGAGAGCGCAGGTGCCCAGTTTTACACTGGCGAGGCCGTGGTGGCCATCCAGAAAGAGTCGGTCGGTTGGAGAGTGTTCACTGACAAAGGGGATTTCCGGTGTGAATCCATTGTCAATGCGGCAGGCGCCTGGGCGAGAGAAGTGGGGCAGTTGGCAGGGATTCCAGTGCCGGTCAAAGGCACCCCACTGCAGATGATTGTCACCGAAGCAGCCAGGCCCATGGTCAATGTACTCCTGGCTCACGCTGATCGGCACCTGACGTTGAAGCAGGCCAACAATGGGAACCTTATCATCGGCGGCGGATGGCCCGCAGGCCTCAGTGAACCCCACCGCTACCAGCGGCCTTTGCTCAATAGCCTCCAGGGGAATCTCTGGGTAGCCCAGAAAGTGCTGCCTCCAGCCGGTGCCTTACGTGTCATTCGGAGTTGGGCGGCGATCAACGTCAACATCGATGGCGCTCCGATACTCGGTGAAGTGCCGGGCCATACTGGCTTCTTCAATGCAGTGACTTCCAATGGCTATACCCTCGGCCCGCTGGTGGGAAAAATCACTACTGACCTGATTTGCCGCGGAAAAACAGACTGGGATATTACACCGTTCTCGTTGGAACGTTTTCATGGGTAGCGCCAGGGACCGGTGTCCTCCCCACAAGGAAGCACCATTACTGGGTATTGCCTGCATGCTAGTCGCGGCTGCCACCTTCGTAGCGATGGACTCCATGGCAAAACAACTCGGCCAGTCCTACTCGCCGGTACAACTGGTCTGGGCGCGATATGGAGTTCACCTGATCGTGATGGTGGTAGGTCTTCTTGCGCTACGTCGATTCGACAGAAGCATTCTGATCAGTCAAGCCCCCTTGGGACAGTTCTTCCGTGGTGTTCTATTGCTGGGTGCAACGATTTTTTCGTACCTCGCTGTGCGAGAGCTGCCGCTCGCGCAGGTCTACGTCATAAATTTCAGTTCACCCGTCATCGTCACCTTGTTGGCTATTCCCCTTTTGGGCGAACCCGTCAATGGCATTCGTATTGCGGCAGTGCTGGCAGGATTTTCTGGTGTCTTTGTTGCCATGCAGCCGGATCTGGTCGCCATGAACCCAGCCATGGCTTTCCCTGTTGGCATGGCATTCTGTTTCGCCATGTACCAATTGGCTACTCGGTATTTCTCTCACCAGGACTCCCCGATCACCTCTCTTCTGTATACAGCTGTCGCCGGGGGCCTACTCTGTTCTCTGGTCGTGCCCTTTTCCTGGACACCCATTCAGGTCAGCGATATGTTGCCGTTTGTTGCCATTGGTACTCTTGGTGCGGTGGGCCATCTTGCCTTGATTCTAGCGATGCGATTTGCCTCGGCGTCTCTGGTATCGCCATTCCTGTACAGTCAGTTACTTTGGGCAACGCTATCAGGGTTTCTTTTTTTCAATGAGCTGCCAACGCTCAACACCTTGGCCGGTGCATTCATGGTGATTGGCTCAGGGATGATTCTGTTATTTTGGGGAAGACAAGATCGAGTGAAGCACGGCAATGGTGAATGATTGCCGCACAATGGTTCGTTTTACCCCTGCTAGCCACTCGCTATCATAGGCGGGAAGAATGAAAGGAGAGTCCATTTGAGCAAGCAATTTGACGTGAGCGATAGTGCTATTCGGGCGCCTGATCAGGGCAGCCTGGCCAAGGTGGCTTATGACGGCATTATGCAGATGGTGCTCTCAAGGCAGCTTCGCGCAGGCGAAATTGTTCAAGAACGTCCATTATCGGCTTATCTTGATATGTCTCGTACCCCTGTTCGCGAAGCGTTGAGGCGCTTGGAGGCTGAAGGATGGATAGTCAGGTTGAATGCTCGCACTATTGCGGTAAAGCGAGTCAGCATTGAAGAGTATGTCTCCGCTCTTCAGATTCGTGAGATTCTGGAACCGGAAACTGCAGCGTTGGCTGCCCGACATGCGGATACTGCTGCGGTCCGTCGTTGGCGTCAGCAGTTGGAACAGCTTACGCAAGAAGATAGCCTGCTAACTAAGTTGCAGTGGGAGTTCGACGAATCGCTACACATCGGCATTGCTCTAGCTTCTCGGAACACGGAGTTGCCACGGATCATCGCCGACCTGCGTAAAACTACTCAGATGTTTGAAAATCAGACGTTGCCAGCAATGCCTTTCCCCGGTTATGAAGATCACATAGCGATCATTGACGCCATAGAAAACCAGGATGAGGTGCTGGCAAGGGAACGCATGAAAAGCCATTTGCAGAAAGTCAAGCAGAATGTGATGAACCAACTATAACCGGTCTTTAAGCATGTTATGCTTGGCAATTTTCTGCTGGATCTGGATGTCAACCAACAATCGCAGCAGTGTGTCAGGTCAACGAAATTCTGCGCAGGTCACCAGCCCATTGTCCCAAGCAGAGCTCAATCCTGCTTCAGGTAATAATCGAGCTTCTCTGCTGGGTGTTGCCAATTGCTCCCTTCACTACTTTAACGCTTTTCAGCATGGTGATGGGCCGAAGTTAACATCTACTGTTTAGCTCCAGGGAGGGCAATGAAGCGTGCCATGCCATGAGTTCATCCGTGTCCGTGAGCTAAATACCGGTAGTACCCGAAAACTTCAGATGGGACATTCAAAGTATCTTTCTGGCTTGAGGAGGCAGTAACTCTTCATTACGGCCTACCCATCATCAGGCGGAGCGGTTCGTAGACCATGACCTTCTGGTTGTGCTGATTGCGCACAGTGTTCCGCGTTCGGACCAAGCCTCGACAGCCGTTGCTCTCCTGCCGTACATCGAGGACCTCGATCTCGACCTCTATCGTGTCGCCAGCCTGCACAGGTCCCTTGATATCGAGTGACGACAGCCCGAGGAACGCGAGTCCCGTCTCCTGCGCAGTGGCGTTAAGCGACAGTGCCTCAGCTACCGAAAAGACCAGTGCACCGGGAGATGGCTCGCCCTTGATGGCGCTGTCGCTCCGCCGGTATTCTGCGTTTGTGAACAGGATCTCGATCATGCCGGCCAAGCCCACGAAGGTGCTGATGTCGGCCGAGCTGATCGTACGTCCGTAAGTCAAGTATCGGGTCCCGGCCGTCAGCTCCTGCCAATAGAAGCCGCATCCCCGGCGTTTCGGTGTATTGCTCATTTCGCCCCTCCGTATTGCTTCGCCAGTTCCAGAATGCGGGCGGCCCGCTTCAGATGTGGCATATCAATCATCTGGCCATCAATGCTGATCGCGCCGACATTGGGATTTTTTTCCAGCTCGGCGGTAATCCGCTCGGCCAAGGCGATCTCCTTTGCTGTCGGCAGGAACGAGCGGTTGATGATTGGCACTTGGTTGGGATGGATCGCCATTTTGCCCGTGAAACCATCGCGGTGGGCGGCATTGCACTCGGCCTTCAGCCCCTCCAAGTCATGTGTCGCCGTCCACACCGTGTCGATCGGCTGGCATCCTGCTCGTGCAGCACCGGCCAGCATCAGGTTTCGGGCCAATGCAAAGGGGCCTGTCAGCGCGCCAGCCTCGTTGCGGGTTGCCGTGCTTCCCAGGTCGGCAGACAGGTCCTCGGCTCCCCAGGCCATGCCGTAAAGGGTTTCTTCGAGTCCGCTGTAGTCCCCGAGCCCGAAGATCGAACCTGCGGTCTCGGTGGCGATCGCCAGGATCGGTGGGCAGCCGTTTCCGGCCATTCGTACCAGTTGCCGAACCGTATCCCCATTTTCAGATTTTGGCAGGACCAGACCATCTGCGCCGCCCGCCAGCGCAACGTCGACGTCATCCTCGCAATGATCGCTGGTTACTGGATTCACGCGCACCCAGACCCTGGATTCACGGTGGAGGGTTGTCAGTGCGTCTGCAACAGCCTTACGTGCCTCCACTTTCTTCTTCGGAGATACGGAGTCCTCAAGGTCCAGGATGATGGCATCGGCTCCGGCGAAGGCGGCCTTCTCCATCATCTCGGGACGATTGCCGGGAACGAAGAGCCAAGAGCGCATCAGGTGGTGGCCTCCGCTTCGGGCCGAGCCCGCAAGAGCGCCGCGCGACGACATGAGGCGACGAGCGTATCATCCTGTTTGTAGGCTCGATGCTCGAACTCGACAATCCCTTGCCCCGGGCGGGACCTGGATGCGCGCGCCGAGACGATCTCTGTCTCTACTCGTAGGCTGTCGCCGTGAAAGACCGGGGCGGGGAACTTCACGTCGGTCATGCCGAGGTTACCGATTGTGGTACCCAGCGTTGTTTCATGGACCGAAATTCCTATCATGATGCCCAAAGTCAGAAGCGAATTGACCAGAGGCTCCCCCCATTCGGTGCCAGCCGCAAAGTGGCGATCAATGTGCAACGGCTGTGGGTTCATCGTCTGCGCGGAAAATAGCATGTTGTCGGCTTCGGTCACTGTTCGCGTGATCGCGTGATGGATGACCTGTCCTTCGTCGAATTCCTCAAGCCATAGCCCAGCCATCTCATGCCTCCTTTAACTTGATGGAACTGCGGACCACACCGCGGGCAACCAAAGCCTGTGTTTCGTGATCCTGGTAGCCCAGCTCCCTCAGAAGCTGCAGGGTGTTCTCGCCCAGCAGGGGGGCCCGTTGATCCAGGGCCATATCGGAGCCGCCAACTCGCACCGGCTGCGGCACGGACCGCACTCGGCCAAGAGTATCGTCCGTCGCATCGAAGAACCCTATCGCCTGAAGGTGCGGGTCGCTGAGTAGATCTTCCAGCGAACTTACCCGTGAATGGGGCACATCAAGTCTTTTGAAGGTCGTCACCCAATCCTCGGTTGTGCGCTCCGGCATCGACTCGGCAAGGATCTCATACATGTCGCCAACGCGGCTGGAGCGCGTGGAGTCATTCTGGAACCACTCCTGCACGAGAACATCTTCACGACTGATTTCAGTGAATGTTCGGCGCCAGTGTGCCTCGGTATAGGGCAGTACGGCGATCCAGCCGTCGGCGCTTCGGAATGGGCGGCGATGCCGGTTGAGCAGTCTCTGATAACCGGGCTTGGCCTCCTCGTCGAAAGAGGCTGCTGCCAAGTGTTCGGTCATCACGAAGGAGCTCATGACCTCGAACATCGGGACCTCGAGTTCGGCGCCGCGGCCGGTTTGAACCTTCCGGTAGAGCGCAGCCGCAATCGCGTTGGCGGCATAGAGCGCGGCGATCTTGTCGGCGATCACGCCGGGCACGTAGGCTGGGTCGGAGCCGGTATAGGTCGGCAAATGTGCAATACCCGAGGCCGCTTGGATTACGTCGTCATAGGCCGGTCGGTCGGCATAGGGGCCATCACTGCCGAAACCGATGGCGGAGCAGTAGATGAGGCCCTGATTGATCTTGTGAAGTGTCTTGGCATCGAGGCCCAAGCGCTCGATCGCCTTCATTCGCATGTTGTGTACAAAGACGTCCGTCTCACCGATCAGGCGGCGCATGATTTCACGGCCTTCATCCGTTTTCAGGTTTACGGCCATGCTCTGCTTGTTGCGGTTACAGTTCACGAACATCGTACTTTCGCCCGTCGCCGAACGGGGCTCTACCTGACGCGCCAGGTCTCCGTTCGGTGCCTCGACCTTGATGACCTCGGCACCAAAGTCGGCCAGCATCTGCCCAGCCATTGGCCCCAGCACGATGGTGGTGAGTTCGACGACGCGAACGCCTTTCAAAAGATCCAGCACACCGACCTCCTTCCCTTGGTAGATAGCGGCACTGTCGCCGCCATCGTTGTTGTTGTGATCAAGTACCTTCTGCGCGCAGGCTCTCGACTTGCTCACGGAAGGCTGACAGGGCTTCGCTACCTTTTTTGCCACGGTTGTCGAGCGTCTCAGCCCAGTCCTGCGCGACGCTTTCGAAGGATGCGTTCAACTCCGCGGATTCCTCCTCGGAGAGGTCGAAGACGGCCGCTCCTTTTTCAGCCAACTCCACCGACAGTGTTTTTTCGGCTTCGTCGAATGCGGAGCAAGCGCTTTCTGTGACGTCTCTTCCGACACGGGTCAGCACTTCCTGGATGTCCTCGGGAAGGTTGTTCCACTTATTCTCGGAAATGGCGTAGGTGATGCCTACGCTGCCGAAGTTAGCGTTCTGAGTGGCCGAGCGAACGACCTGGTCGAGGCCGTAGGAGAAGACCGAAGTGAACGGCAAAAGCGCGCCATCGATTGTTCCCTTGGTCATCGCATCGAAGATCTCTGGCGGGGACATTCGTACAGGGGCGGCACCCACGGATTGCAGCGAGAGTTCCATGGCTCCCGGGTTCGAGCGTATCTTCATTCCGCCGAAGTCCTTGAGCGACGCCACGTCTGCACGCTTGGAAAAAACCGCTTGGTAAGGTGATAGCGCAACGTTGTAGAGAACGCGGACCCCATTGGGCTGGAATTCCAACTCGTCGAGCATGCCACCGGGTTGCACCAGGTTGCGGAAAGCCAATGTGCCTTCACAGGACGAGCGGATCTCACCCGGCAATTCAACGACACCGCCCAACGGCATCTTCTCGGAGACATAGGACGGCACGACGTAGCCGATATCGGCGATGCCCGCTTGGGTGATGGATAGAATGTCCTTGGCTTTGGCCAACTGCTGCGCTGGGTAGTGTTCAAAGGCCACGCGGTCGCCGAGCTCATCCTCCACGCGCGCGATGAATACGTCGGTGGTGTTCTGCGTGATGATATGGTCGGCGGGTAAGCTGTCTGCAATCTTCAGTGTGACTTCCTGGGCCATCGACGGTACGGCCACGACAGCCGCCAAGAGTGCGATAGTAGTAGGGCTGATTTTCATGGTTGCCTCCTCTTGGAATTATTCTTGGAACGGTTGGGTCTTTCAGCACTCGATGCGGGCCCTTTCTCCATAGGGCGGTGCATAACAGATCAAGACGCACACAGGCTTGTCACCGGTGGCAGTGAATGTATGGGCCATATCGGCCGCGAAGAAGCAGCTCTCGCCGGGCCCGATCTCCTGCTCGTAGTCACCTATCGTCACGCGAGCCCGACCCTCCAGCATCCAGCAGAACTGGTCGATGCCAGGATGAAAGTGCGGCGTCGCCCCTTGTCCCGGCTCGATGCGGCCAATAAGGACTTCCATCTGTGTGGCCCCTGTCTCCGGAGAGACGAGCCGGCGGTTCACGGTTCCGGTATGACCACTCGGGCAATAGGGCTCTGCCTTTTCCTCAGTCGGGAAGAAGACTGATGGGTCGAGTGCGGTAGCCTTGGTACGGGTCATGGTGTATCCCCCCCCTCAGTTATTGATGGTTCCGGGCAGCCAAAGCACCAGTTGTGGGAAGGCCACCAGAAGCGCGATGATGATGATATGGGTGAGTACATGGGGTGCGACGCCACGAAAGATTTCGGAAAGTGGCCGTTCCGCGTAACGCGCTACCACGAAGATGTTCATCCCTAACGGCGGCGTTATCATCCCCACTTCCGCCGAGACTACGACGAGCACACCGAACCACACCGGATCAAACCCCAAACTGACGATCGCGGGGGCCATGACCGGCACGGTGAGTATCAAGATGGCAAGCTGGTCCATGAAGCAGCCCAGCACCAGGTAAAACAGAATGATTCCAGTCATCACCACGTAGGGCGAGACTTCCAGTGTGGTGATCCAGTCGACGAACTGTGGCGTTATCTGGCCCAATGTCAGGACGTACCCGAATATGTGGGCCCCGATGATGATCAGGAAAATCATGCAGGTAGCCCGGACCGAGCGAGAGAAGGCACCCCAGGTGCTTGCCCAGGTAAGCTTCCGGAAGACCGCAGCTATCACGAAGGCGCCGAAGGCTCCCAGGCCTGCTGCTTCGGTGGGCGTGGCGATACCCAGGTAGATCGATCCAGTAACGCATGCCAGCAGTACCAGCATCGGGCCAATTTCCCGCAGAGCATAGAGTTTGTCGCGTATTGCCCAAGGCTTCGCCGTCGGAGCAATGGAAGGGTCTCGCGCCATCAGTACGTAGATCGTCGCGATGATGCCTATTGTTACGAGGATGCCTGGGATGACACCACCGATCAGCAGCGAGGCGATATTCACCTCCATGATGATTCCATACAGCACCAAGGCAATCGAAGGCGGTATCAGCATCGCAAGAGTGCCTGATACCGCTACAACGCCCGAGGAGAACTTGGCCTCGTAGCCGGCCTGGCGCATAGCCGGGATCGAAGTGGAGGAAAGAGCCGCTGCGGACGCGGTCGAGGAGCCGGAAATTGCCCCGAAGCCGGCGCCCGCCAGCGCCGTTGCAACCGCGAGACCGCCGGGCAGCCTGCCGACCCATATGGTAATCGCCTTGAACATGCGATCGGCGATGCCACTGACGATGACAAACTCTGCCATCAGGATGAATAGGGGAACAGCAATCAATTCGTAGCTGTTGGTGGTCGAAAGCGGCGTGGTCGCCAGTACCGACAAGGCACTGCTGAAGCCGACCATGCCAACCAAGCCAATCATGCCCGTGAAGGCCAGCGCCAGTCCGACGGGAACACCAATGATCAGCAAGACCAGAAGACCAAGAACAACGACCAGGGATATCATGCGGTGTCTTCCCCATCTTTGGAGTGTTCGGGCTTGGATGGATGTCGCCCCGTGATAGCTGCTTGGATGGCAAGCATGAGGCGGGCGATACAAACCAACACCATGGCTAGCGAGCCGATCGGCACCAGCATATAGCTGAGCCACGCGGGCCAAGGTACGATGCTGGCAATCCGTTCGTCGTTGCTGAAACTTGCCCACGCGCGGTCCCAGGAAACCCAGACCAGTAGCACGAAAATGAACACACCGATCATTGCGCCTACGAGATCAGTCAGGGCACGTGATCGGATAGGTAATTTCAGAACAAGAAGGTCGACCGCCAGGTGCTCGTCGCGCCAATAGGTAGGACCAACACCAAAGAAGAACAACGCGGGGGTCAGATAGAGAGCCACGACATCGTGCGCAAAGAAGAGCGGTTCGCCGAGCCCATAGCGCAGGGAGACATCGGCCACCACCAGCAGCATCAGCGACGCGATCGCCACGACGGCCACCGCTGTAAAAGCCGCATCAATTTTCTGCATGAACGCACGGATCATCTTGAACCTCCGCGTTCGTCGACCTGAGCTCGTATTGCATCAATCGTCCGGCCGAGTGCGGCGGCGATCTCCTCGTGCCGGCCTTCCATGCGATAGTTTGGCCCAGCCACCGACAGTCCGATCTTCTGTCCAGCTACCTCTAACAACATACCGACGCCGGACACCTCGGGTGTGAACTCAGTGGCGTTCAGGAACCAGCCGCGTCGGCGACTTTCCGTAATTGTGCGAAACAGCTCGTCGGGATCGGTGATGGAGTTACTGGCGGCCTTGGAATAGTCCATTGCCTCCAGCTCGGCTTTTAAATCGTTATCCGACAGGGCGGATAGGATCGCCTTTCCCGAGGAAATGGCGTAAACCGGCCGACGCTCACCGGCTTGTGCTGAGTAGCGGACCCCTTTCGTGGATACCTGCGTATCGAGATAAATGACCTCATTACCGTCACGCCTGGCTAACAGCACGGTCTCGCCAGTTTCGGATCGAAGGTCGGCCATATGGTCGCGGACCATGTTCAGAACCGGATCACCATCCATGATGCGCTGGCTGACATCGAACATGCGGCGTGTCGGGTAGAATCCACCGCGTCGCCGGATCTCATACAAGTACCCGTGCTCGCGTAGCGTACTGACCAGATTACTGGTACTCGACATCGGCAGCGATAATGCGGACGACAGCTGGGTCAGTGTTGCCGGGGTCTGCTCTGCCGAGAAGAACTCGAAGAACCGGAGCATGTTTTCTACCTGTCTTACCGACATGCCTACTCCTTCCTTTATTTCCGCGGCCACCCTTCTCAGAGGTAGTGCGAAAGTTCAGCATATTGAATAATTCTTCCTGTACAAGAAATACTCTCCCGTGAGGGAGCTGTCAAGTGTGTGAACCTTGTGAACGAGTCGTGTCCAGCGCTATGAATGAATCCCGGAATTGCTCAGAACTTTCGTCGTACGCGGCCGTTCCGTTAATCAGGCATTGCAACGCCGACAGCATAGGAAACGATATGCCGAGACGAGGATGGCCTGGAGCGCCCCGGCCGTGAACAACTGATCGAGGCGATTGGCTATCGACAGCTGGATAGGTTGTTCAAGGGGCGGTAGTGCTGGGGGGAGGCGAGGGCTGGTGCACGCAAGGCCACCAGCCCGCCTGGCATTACAGCAGCATCGCCGCTGCCCATGCGAACAGCAACATACCGAAGTTGGCATGGGAGAACGTGGGAATCACGCTGTCTCGAATGTGATCGTGTTGATCATCAGCGTTGAGCCCAGCGGTGGCGCCGAGGGTAATCGTGGATGCCGGCGATCCCGCATCGCCAAGCGCGGCCGCGGCGCCCAATAGCGCGATGGTGGCCATCGGCGAAAAACCGAGGCTGAGCGCAAGAGGTACATAGATCGGTGCCAGGATAGGCACGCTGGCAAAGGAGTCACCGAAGCCGATGGTGATGAACAGCCCTATGATCAACATCAGGGCGGCGCCGAGCGCCATGTTGTCACCGATAAGATCGGCGGTGGCGGAGACCAGCGGAGCAATCTCGTCGGTGGCATTGAGTACACCTGAGAATCCCGAAGCGATGGTAATGATCACCGCGATCTGCGCCATCATACGCACCCCCTCGGTGAATACGTCATCCTGCTCGCTCCAGCGAAAGACGCCACTACAGGCGAGAATCATGAAGCCCACCATCGCTCCCACCAGCAATGAGTCGAACGCAAGCTGACAGGCCAGGGCCACAGCCAGTGCGGCCAGTGTCGTCAGCAGCTGGCCGAACTTGAGCTGGTGTGGTGGCTGATCCACGTGCAGGTCTGTCAGCGCCACGGTCTGATAGTCGCGGGGCTTACGGTAGCTGATGAAGACAGCAACCAACATACCCACAAGGATGCCCAGCACCGGCAACAACATGGCTTTTGGCACCATCCCTGCAGTCACTGTCAGAGCGTGGGCTTGACCGACGGCGTTGACATTGGCGAGCAGAATCTCATTCAGGTAGATGGCGCCGAAGCCGGTTGGCAACAGAAGATAACTGGCGCTGATTGAGCAGGCGAGAATACAGGCCACCGCGCGTCGATCGATTCTGAGGCGATTCATCACACCCAGCAGCGGCGGGACAAGAATGGGGATGAAGGCAATATGCACCGGCACCAGATTCTGCGACATCACAGAGGCAGTGATCAGTGTCAGGAACAGCAGCCACTTGATGCCCTTGTTGGTGGCGCCCTCACTGAGGTCGAGACGAGAAGCTATCCGGTGGGCGAGTAGGTCTATCAGGCCGCTGCGAGCGATTGCCACGGCGAAGGCACCTATCATCACGTAGGTGATGCCCACCTGGGCACCGATCAGCAGATTGTCGTTCAAGGCAGAGATGGCATCGTTCATGGGGAGCCCGCTGTGCAGGGCTCCCAGTAGGGCTGAGGCGATGAGGGCGATAGCGACAGGGACTTTCAGCAGACACAGTGTCACCATCAGCACAATGGACAGCACCACTGAATTGATGTGGTAGCCAAAGGCCTGCGTTGCTAGATAAATGGCGATGAACATCCCCATGACCGGGAGCGTGTAACGGCGGATGAAAGGATCGCGGAATGGTGTCGATGCGATGGGGCTGGCGGATGCCATGGATGATCTTTCCTTGTTCTCGTTGCGGGAGCTGTTGTATTTGATACTGCGCCGAGGGCGGGATCAATGCGGTTGTTCTGCATTCGACAGGCGAACCGCAACACCAGCGTTGCTCGAGTGCAAGGTCACGGGGTGTCTCGAATGACGGTCTTCCCTTCAGGCCAGTTGGAAGCGCTCGAAACGTTCCAGTTCCGCTTCGATGGCAGCACGTAGCTCAGCGCTCTGCGGTGCTATCCATGTCCATTTCTGCACCAGTATCTTCTGCTGCTGCCGATCGGTCTTGAGGTCGAGCACGGCCGCGATCTGGTCGCCGATCAGTACCGGCAGGGCGAAGTAGCCAAATACCCGGTTGACGGGAGGTACATAGGCTTCAAAACGGTGCTCGTAGTCGAAGAACAGTTTCAGTCGCTTGCGCTGGATGACCAGCGGATCGAAGGGCGACAGGATATGCACCAGAGGAGCGCCGTCGAGCTGCGTGGGTTGGTCCAGAGTCTCCGGCTCGGCCCAGTGCTGGAATTTGGTATGGGAGCTGGTATGTGAGTCGATATGCACCGGGCGAAGCCGCTTCTGGCGCACTTCGGTATCGATCAGCCTGGCGACCAGCGGTTTCATCGCGGCATGGCCATAACAGATCGAGTCCAGGCTCACGACTCCCTGAGCGCGCAGCGCCCGAGATAGGTAATAGTGGGCCAACTGTCGTTCGGTTGCCGGTCGAGGCAGCTGTTGCCATTCGAAGTGGCGCTTTGTCAGTTCGTAACTCTTGAGCATTCCCTGACGCTCGCTGATCGCCAGGTCTCCTGAGTAGAAACCGTACTTGAGCAGCTTCCGGGAAGGCTTGGTGCTACCCCACAAGTGGTCCTTCTCCACCTTTGGCTCATCAATATCACGAATCGACAGTGCGCCATTGTGGCGAATGCGCTTGAGCAGCGCCGAATATTCATCGCGCTTGACCGTCGCGAAGTGCCGTGAGGGCTGTTTGCGGTGCTGCGTCATCGCCGGCATGAAGTAGCGATAATCGGCAGTGGGCACGTATGACAGCGCATGGGTCCAGTATTCGAAAACGCTTTTGTCGGTGGACTGAGCGTGTTCCAGATCATTGCGACGGTACTCGGGAATGCGGGTATACAAGATGTGATGATGGCTACGCTCGATGACATAAATGGTATCGATCTGCACATAGCCGAGCTGTTCGATTGCGGCGAGTGTCGCGGAGGGGCCGTTGCCGAACGGCGCACGACGGTCGAGGCGTTGCGCGCGCAGCCAGATGGCGCGGGCCTGTTCGGGGGAAATCGCTGATGATGGCATGCTGCAACCAGACTCCTTGGTTGGCCAACACAGGCAGGGTGCTGCCCGTCAGTGGCTTCCGGCGCTCCAACGGGTGCCCTGTAGTGCGCCAGGTGAAGATCGCTTCAGCAGGACAGGGTGGTCCGCCAGCCATGGTAGCGTGAATCGCCGAGTCTGCCATCGCCATTTATGTTTAGAGTCCTTACTTACGATGCCATAACGGCGCAAGCAGCGGCCTTGCTTACAGTAGGTCATTGGCGCCGTGGATGACGCGGGCGAGCACTTGAGCGGCGGCGCCGCGCGCGGCAATGAAGGTGGCATCGTCAATGACGCGCAGGGGCACGTGCCGGGAACCGTCGAGAAGGCGGGTCTGGTTGGCTTTGAAGTAAGCCAGAGCGGGCTCGAGAAACGGGGTGCCGAGGCGCACCAGTGAACCGCCGAGCACGATTTCGGAGGGGTTCTGGGTATGGTGCAGATTGAGCATCAAGATGCCCAGAGCCTCACCAGCACGACGCAGGACGTGTTGAACCTCTGGTTCATGCAGTCGAGGCTGCACTGCGTCGATCAAGTCTTCTTCCTCGGAAATACCGAGAGCGGCGCGAATCGACCAGCCACTGACCAGGGTTTCGGCACAGCCGCGGTTACCGCAGTGACAGTAAAGGCCAGCGGGCTGCAGAATGGTGTGGCCGATCTCGCCGGCGAGCCCGTGGAGTCCTCGTGAGAGCAGTGGCAGGTGGTTGCCTTCGACCATGCCACTGCCGATACCAGTGCCGGCACTGATATATACCAGCGATGCGGGGATGCTGCCGGTGCGGAAGTAGAGCTCACCGAAGGCGGCCGACTTGGCTTCATTTTCCATCACCCATATGCCTTGCTGGCCGGGTAGGTAATCACGAAGCAGGTCGAGGAACCGTACCTCCCGCCAGCCCAGGTTCGGGGCCATGAGCAGTGTGGCATCTTCAGGTGCCACCGGACCGGGCAGGGCGATACCGATTCCCAGCAGTCGGTATGCGCTGAGGACCGGTGACTGCATCAATGACTGCAGGTGTATTGCCAACAGCTCCGCGGTGACCTCGGGAGAGCTGGGTGGCAGTCGCTCATGATGGGATATGAGCACCTGCCCGGAAGGTGTGCAGGCGACCAGGCGCAGGCCGTGGACGCCGACCTCGGCACCAAGCATGGCAAAGCGCTGCTCATTGAGGTGCAGTGCGCGGCCCGGACGCCCACCACTGCTCTTCTGTAACTCACCCTCGCATAACCAGCCCTTCTTCAGTAGTGAATGCACTCCTGCGCCGACCGTCGCCTTGGTCAACTGGGCCTGGGTGGCAATATCCGCGCGCGTCAAACCGGGGGTACGACGAATCAGCTCGAGGATGGTGCTGCGGTTGAGGCGTTTCAGGAAGTGCAGGTCGCCTGATCGGTGCGGCTGATGACTGGTGGACATGGATGATGTGTCGCCCTTCTGTTGTCGGCCGGTGTGTTTCCAGTCGGCGCTAACGCCGGGTCTTCGTACAGCAGGATGTTGGTAATCAAGATGAACAAATAGCCTGGTGGTCTGACAGAACGTGTGCCTGGCACCGGGTCATGTGTCTGGAGTCGATCATACCGGGTTCCGCCGGGCGTTGCTGTACGTATACCAATGTCTCATTGAGAGCTGTCGTTCGGAAGACCAGTCTTCTTGGTTAGTAAATAGAAAAAACTAAGTGAGTAAAGAATGATCAACGACGTGGTGCGTTACCCCAGTCTGGAGCATCGAGTGATCTTCATCACCGGTGGTGGCAGCGGGATCGGTGCGGGACTGACTCGAGCCTTTCATCGCCAGGGGGCCCGGGTGGCTTTTGTCGATATTGACGATGCCGCCAGCCAGGCACTGGTCGACGAATTGAGCGCCGAAAGCGGGAGAGCGCCACATTACTTCCACTGCGACATTCGCGACGTGGCGGCTCTACAGGCAGTAATCGCCGAAGTGGGGAAGTCGCTGGGACCGATACAGACACTGGTCAACAACGCGGCCAACGATGATCGTCACAGTTGGCGAGATATTGATGTCGACTATTGGGATGAGCGCATGTCGCTCAATCTGAGGCCGATGTTCTTCGCGGCACAGGCGGCTGCCCACCAGATGATCGAGGCCGGTGGTGGCTCGATCATCAACTTCGGCTCGGTCAGTGTGCGGATGGCGATCGGCGACCTGTCTGCCTATGTCACGGCCAAGGCCGCAGTGCATGGTCTGACGCGCAGCCTGGCGCGGGATCTGGGGACGCACAATATCCGCGTCAATACTCTGGTGCCGGGGTCGGTGATGACCGAGCGACAGCTCGAGAAGTGGATCAGTCCCGAGGATGAGGCATCGATCCAGCAGCATCAGTGCCTGAAATTGCGGCTGGAAGCGCATCACGTGGCGCCAGTCGCGCTGTTTCTTGCCAGTGCCGACAGCCAGGCGATTTCCGGACAGGAGCTCGCCGTCGACGGCGGCTGGGGCTGAGCGCGTCTCGTCTACATGTTTCAGCTCATTACTCCAATAACACAACAAGAGAGGACGTCATGATCGTATCCAATAGTCCGGCAAGGACTCACTGTTGCCGAGAGCTTGTCCACACTCGCTCGGAGGTCTCTCGTCAGGTTGGTAGAGCGGTGTCAGGTAAGGAGCAGGCTGCTTCGTCAGCGAAGGAAGAGACGTTGGTGGCCAACTGCGAAAACCCTGTTTCAGGAGCCTGGACATGATCGATCGCAATCCGCTCGGCCGCTCCACCTATATCCTTGTCATCTGCTGTATCGCCGCCATTGGAGGCTTCCTGTTCGGTTTTGACAGTGGGGTAATCAACGGCACGGTGGATGGACTGCAGGCTTCATTCGGCTCCGATAGTGTGGGCACGGGCTTCAACGTCGCTTCCATGTTGTTGGGCTGCGCCGTTGGCGCCTTCTTTGCTGGTCGTTTGGCTGACCGCTTTGGCCGGCGCACGCTACTGATCGTGGCGGCGATATTCTTCCTGGTCAGTGCCTGGGGCTCGGGAGTCGCCGGAGGTTCGCTGGAATTCGTCATCTATCGCGTGCTTGGGGGCATGGCGGTAGGCGCCGCCAGTGTAATGACGCCGGCCTATATCAGTGAAGTCGCCCCCTCTGCGTATCGCGGACGCCTGGCGACCATTCAGCAGGTGGCGATCATCGGTGGGTTGTTCATGGCATTCCTGAGCAACTATCTGTTGGCCTATGTCTCCAGCTCGACGGTTGCCGAGCTGTGGTTCGGATTCGCCACCTGGCGTTGGATGTTCTGGATGGAGCTGCTGCCGGCGGCGATATTTCTGCTGGCGCTGCTGTTCATTCCCGAGAGCCCGCGTTATCTGATCAGCAGTGGCCGTGAGGAACAAGCCCGGCGTGTGCTGGGGCTGGTAATGCCGGAGAACGAGGTCGAGGGCAAGCTTGCGGAAATCAATGGCACTCTGACACGCGACCACAAGCCGCGGCTCAGCGATGTAGTCAACGCGGCCACCGGCAAGGTGCACAGCATTGTCTGGGTGGGTATCGGTCTGGCGGTGTTCCAGCAGTTGGTGGGCATCAATGTGGTGTTCTATTACGGGGCGGTGCTGTGGCAGTCGGTCGGCTTCTCGGAAGGTGATGCGCTGCTGATCAATGTAATTTCCGGCGCGGTGAGTATTGGTGCTTGTCTACTGGCCATCGCGCTGATCGACAGAATTGGACGCAAACCCCTACTGTGGGCCGGCTCGGTGGGCATGGCCGTCACTCTGGCGTGTCTGGTGTATGCCTTCTCAACGGCAACACTGGTCGATGGTAGTCTGCGTCTCAGCGATGATATGGGGGGATTCGCGCTGCTGGCCGCCAATGCCTATGTGCTCTGCTTCAATGTCTCCTGGGGGCCAGTAATGTGGGTCATGCTCGGCGAGATGTTCCCCAACCAGATGCGTGGCTCGGGGCTGGCCATCGCAGGGCTGTTCCAGTGGCTGGCCAACTTCGCCATTACCATGACCTTCCCGATCATGCTGGCGTCCATCGGTCTGGCGGGAGCCTACGGTTTCTATGCCATCTGCGCCGTCCTGTCGGCATTCTTCGTGCTGCGTTGTGTCAACGAGACGCGGGGCAAGGAGCTCGAGGAAATGTCCTACGAGTAGATGCAACGACGCAGCCCCGTGATGGGGCTGCGTACCTGCAACCTTCGCTTACTGCTCCAATACAAACGGAGAGGTGTACTGATCGACGTTGTCCTCGGTGATCAGCATGCAGTCGAACAGCTGCTTCTCACTGTCGAGGCCGGTCTCACCGCTCTGGATGTGCTGGTCGGCCAGTTCCACGGCACGTCGTGAGAAGATCGCCACCGGCTGCAGCACGGTATAGGCCATTTCACCGGCCTTGACCGCATCCACCGCGTCCGGCGAGCCATCGAAACCGCCGACCACTACATCGTCGAGGCGTCCCGCTTCCTTGAGTGCGGCAATCGCGCCGAGTGCCATTTCATCATTACCGCTGATGACGCCCGAGATATCCGGGTTGGCCTGCAGCATGCTCTGCATCTTGTTGTAGCCCTGGGTGCGATCCCAGTTGGCGACCTCGGATGCAACGCGGGTCAGGTTGGGGTATTGGCTGAGCACGGTCTCATAACCATTGGAACGAGTGGCCGCGTTGTTGTCGGAAGGTGCACCGAACAGCTCGACGTATTTGACGTCACCGTCGAAGTACTGTGCCCATTGCTGTGCACCCAGTGCTGCGCCTTGAGCATTATTGGAGACCAGTTGCGCTTCGGCGAGTCCCTGCTGGTTGATTTCGGCATTGATGATGAACACCGGGATGCCGGCGTCCACTGCCTTGCGTACCGCGCCGATGGAGCCGTCGGCGTTGGCCGGATCGAGGATGATCGCTTCGGCCTGGTTGGTGATTGCGGTATCGATCTGGTTGCTCTCGGTATTGGTGTCACCATTGTGCGAGGTGACATTGGCTTCGTAGCCCAGTTCCTCGGCGGTTTCGCGTGCCACCTTGCCCTCGGTGAACCAGTAAGGGTTGGAGGTATCGTTGACGATGATCGAGATCAGGCCCTTGTCCTGTGCAGCGGCGCTGCCGGCCAGCAGCGGAAAACTGAGGGCGAGTGCGGCGATAAGCAGGCGTTTTCCCTTGTGGAACATCATGAGTCACCTCGTTGTTATAGGGATGGTTGTCGATGTAGGGCTGTGTCTATGCATGTTGTAATTCATGCTTGTCAGACCGTTTTGGCGGTGGTGGTGCCCAGTGCAGAGCTGTCCTTGTTTGACTCACCCTGTCCTGGAGACATGCGCTCTGGAGGCATGTGTTGTGTAGTCGGAGTGGAGTCCGACGAAGCTCGCTTGCGAGCCCGGTATTGAATGCTGTTGAGCATCACGGCGAGCACGATCACGGTGCCGGTGAACACGGTCTGCCAATAGGCGGAGACGCCGATGATCACCAGACCGTCGGAAAGAAAGCCGATCACGAACGCGCCCAGCAGCGTGCCGCGCACGTTGCCGCGTCCACCGGCCAACGCTGCCCCGCCGATAACGACCCCGGCGATTGCAGTTAATTCGTAGGTGGTGCCGGCGGTGGGGCCCGCCGAAGTGAGCTGTGAGGACAGCACCAGTCCGGCAATTGCCGCACACACACCCGAGAGGACGTAGACGGTGACCTGCACGCGTTTCACCGGGACGCCAGACAGCTCCGCCGCACGTGCGTTGCCGCCGGTAGAGTAGATCCAGCGGCCGAACGGAGTCCGGTTGAGCAGCAGCATGCATAGAATGCCCACCGCGGCGAGAATCAGGACTCCGACCGGGATGCCGAGCAGGCGGTTGAAGCCGAGCCAGTCGAAGCCGGTATTGCCCAGTTCCGCACTGCCGCTGAGGTTATTGAAGGTCAGGCCGTCGGTCAGCAGCAATGCGGCACCGCGGGCGACGTACAGCAGACCAAGGGTGGCCACAAAGGCCGGGACCTTGAAGTACGCAATCAGCACGCCATTGATCAGGCCGACCAGCGCCCCCAGGGCGCAGGTCAGGATCACCACCACCCACACCGGCGGATAGACGATGACACCGGCGGAATCAATCGGCACGCCTTGCATCAATAGGCCAGCGAAGACCCCGGTGAGTCCAAGGGTCGAGCCCACCGACAGATCGATGCCGCCGGTGAGAATCACCAGCAGCATACCGATCGACAGCAGGCCGAAGATCGCCACGTGCGATGACATGGTCAGGAAGTTGCTGGTCGAGAAGTAGACCGGTGACAGCAGCGAGAAGATCACGATGATCGCAATCAGCGCGAAGAACGCGCGTCCTTCGAGCAGTAACCGGGCGATATCGAATCCGCGCCGGGAGGATGTGTCAGGTGTTGGGGTAGACATTATTGTTGCTCCCGAAATGGTTGCTCCCGAAAGAGAGACTGGCTCACAGATACGTCACGGTTCCTCAGGCAGCGGCAGACTCTCCGGAGGCGGCCATGATCTGCTCCTTGGTGACGTTGCTGTCGAATTCGGCGCTGATGCGTCCGCGGCTCATGACAATCACGCGATGCGCGATGCTCAGGCACTCCCCGACCTCGGAGGTGGTGTAGAGTACGGCGAGCCCCTTGCTGGCACCCTCCGCGAGCAGTTTGAAGACTTCGGCCTTGGCGCCGATATCGATGCCACGGCTGGGTTCGTCGAGTAGTACGGCCCGGGGTTGAGTGGCCAGCATCTTGCCGATCACCACCTTCTGTTGATTGCCCCCGGACAGCGAGTCGATGCCGGCGTGACCGCCGTCGGTCTTGATGTGTACGTTGCCGATGGAGTGATCAATCACCTGTTGTTCGCGCTGCCGAGAAGTGAACAGCCCGCGGGTGAAGGTGCCGATGCTGGCCAATGACAGGTTCTGGCCTACTGACATCGTCTGCACCAGACCGTCGCGCTGACGATCCTCGGGCACCAGTACCAGGCCTTGCTCGATGCGTTGAGCGATGGTGGTGCCGACGATCTCTCTGCCCTCGAGCAGGATGCGTCCAGAGCTGATGGGCAGACGGCCGGCAATGGCTTCGAGCAGTTCGGTGCGGCCAGCGCCCATCAGGCCGTAGATACAGACGATTTCACCTGCCTTGATGTCCAGTGACAGCGAGTCGACAGCGATGCGCTCTTGATTGGCTGGGTCAGGGATTACCACCCGGTCCAGTGACAGGGCCACTTCGCCCATCTCATGGCCTTGTGGCGGTGAGCCGAGATCGAAGCCTTCGCCGACCATATGCCGGACGATCCATTGCAGGTCGATGTCCTTGCGCTCGGCGACCGCCGTCATGCTGCCGTCACGCAGCACCACGGCGTGGTCGGTGATCTGCAGCGCCTCTTCGAGATGGTGAGAGATGTAGACGATAGCGACGCCGCGGTTCTTGAGGTCTGCGATGACCCTGAACAGCACCTCAACCTCCGAGGCGCTCAGTGCTGAGGTTGGTTCGTCCATGATCAGGATGCGTGAGCGGGCCGAGAGCGCGCGGGCGATCTCGACGATCTGCTGTTGGCCGAGGCGCAGCTCCTCGACAGGCGTCAGCGGGTCGATCGGCTCGTCGAGCTCTTCCATCAAGGCACGGGTCTGGCGCTCTTCCTCGGCATAGTCGATGCCACCGGGCCCCGCGATCTCGCGACCCATGAAGATGTTGTCGCGCACACTGAGATTGGGCGCGAGGCTCAATTCCTGATGGATGATCGATATTCCCTGGCGCTGGGCGTCGGAGGTCGAGGCGAAACTGACTGCTGTGTCGTCGAGCAGAATTTCACCGGATGAAGGCTGAATGACCCCCGACAGGATCTTCATCAGCGTCGATTTTCCGGCGCCATTCTCGCCAAACAGTGTGGTGACCTGACCGCAGTGGATATCGAAATTGACGCCCTTGAGGGCATGCACATTACCGAATGATTTGGCGACATTGCGCGCCGACAGCACGATATCGCCAACAGTATGATGTACGGCTTGAACACCGAGGTCGAAAGTGTCGGGGCCGGTGCTATCGAGAGAGGTGTTGTTGTTCATGGCCTGCTGCATCCAATTGAAGGGGCGGGCTGTATATAAGCGCTCGACGTTGTTTATAAGAACTCAGTGCTGTGTATATACGCTCAAGGTTGCTGTACGCTGAAACGAACCGGGGTGACCAGCCAGTTGCTCGGGTTGATCAGCTTGAAGACCCCGGTAACCTCGACCTGCTTGCCGCTCAGGTTGGCGGTATCGATATCGGCCAATACCTGCTGTTTCATGGTGTTATTGAGTGCCGCCCCGGCATTCTGATATTCGATCTGGTTGGTGAACTGACCAAACTCGATCTCGCCGGTGGCATCACGCAGATCGGTGCCATTGATCGCCGGACCGGTCTGCATACGCAGGGTCAGTGTCTCGGGTAGCCCCGGCACCCGGACGTCGTAGATGCCCGCCTTGCCTTCGCCGACAGTGCCGCTGAAGGTGACCGGCAGTACTGGCCCGATACCGGCTTCCACACCATGACGCTCGATCGCTGCGGTCTTGTCAGCATTGAGTGCTGCTGCCAGTTCGCTGGCTTCCACGGCATGTTCGATCACATAGCTCTGGACCGCCGGGAACTGTTCCGCGCCGTACTGCTGAGGCGAGAAACCAGCCTGGCGCTGGTCGGCCTCGGAACCGATCTTGATGACTCGGGTGTCGAACACCATGGCGGCGACCAGTACCGCCAGAAAGCCACAGGTGATGATCAGACGGCGGCGTGGTCGTGCATGGGACCGGGAAGCACTGACGGTTGTCGTCATCTTGCGAAGCCTCTTGTTATTGATGGTGCCTGGCGTGAGTGGTCTCTGATGCCCCTGATGGAGGCCTTCATGACCTTTTTCAAACAATTTTTCACGTCACGCAAAAATGTTCAGATGTGCTCCAGTGTAGCTTTCTCATGGCTGATGTCATGTGGTTGAGCGTTAGACTTTAGGCGAGGTGAGGTGAGGGCACAGTCGAGAGCTGGCAACGCGAGAGCACTATCGAGTCGTGTGACACTGAGCTGGAGATGAGTAGTGATGGAAGGACGTGGTGAAAGAAGGTGACTGCGATGTAGCGACTGGAGGAGCGTCCAGCAGGAGATGGCAGTCTGGGGAGAGGGCCGGTGAGCACCGGCCGTTGGTATTCGGGGGCTGGAGTGTGCTGGGGTAGCTGGAGTGCTCTGGGGTAGCTGGAGTGCTCTGGGGTAGCTAGAGTGCGTCGGCGTCAAAGGCGCCATTGATCACCGTTGACCATTGCGCTGCACCATCGCCAGGGCGGCGCAGGCGTAACTCAAGACGGTAGGGCAATAGTTCGCGGTCGGACAATCGCAGGCGTGGCCCATCCGCGATCAGGCGGCTATCGATCAGCCACTGACCCGAATGCTCGGAGGGGGTGTCGCCGGGCTGCCAATCGAGCACCTGGGGGCCGTCCTCGGTGCCCAGCAGACCTCGGGTCAGGCTTTCCTGCAGTTGCGGTTGGTCAATGGTAAAGCTGCCATCGACGGAAGGCGGCGAAAGCAGCAGTACCTGATCACGCAGTGATGTAGCTTCGAGAGGGGGGGATTTGATCACCTCTTCGGCAGCACTCTGACCAAGAGCCAGTAGGGCCTGACGTACAGTCTGTGGCTGCTCGGGACCTATAGCACAGCCCGTTATGGCCAATATCATCAGCAAAGTTGCGGCACGCACCAGCGGCCAGCGGCCTGACCATCTCGATCTGGTATCTAGCGTTGCGATGCTCGGGAATGGGAGCATATTGGTTGTGACCTCGCGTCCACTGCGGCGGTAACCAGTAGCGGGTTGATGAACTGCCGGATCTGTTCGAACAGTTCACGGCGTATTGGCTCGATTTCATTGACCAGATGATGCCGTGCTTCGGAGTGCCGGTGAATAGTGGCGCGGGGAAATTTTCCTTCAAGCACAGCCAGATTCCAGGGACCATCCACGGTCAGGTCTTCATCGCCCTGCAGAATCAGGGTAGGCAATAAGCTGGGTGGCAGCTCCATCAATTGTGGCATCCAGCGGCGCATGGCGGTGACCCAGCCGGTCGGTAAGCGTAGAGGCTGAAGTGGATCCCGCTCGCGCAGGAAGGTGGTGAAGTCAGCATCGTTGGAATTGGGGCGGAAGCGGCGCGGCACACTGGAGACAAAGGGGCCGACGATACTATGAACCCAGGCCGAACGAGCCCAGTTCCAGGGACGAACCAACGGAGCAAGCAGTACCAATCCGCACCAGTGGCCGTCATCGGCGTGGCTCAAGGCATCGGTGGCCAGAATCGAGGCCCCGGTGCTCTGACCAACTCCCAGCCAGGGGCCTTTGGCGAGACCGTCATCACAGAGCCGCTGCTGCAACTGGCGCAGGCATTGGCCGTACTCGGCAAAGTCTTTGATATCGGCACGCTCACCGCTGGATAAGCCGTGTCCGGGCAGATCCCACATGACAACCTGCAGGTTCTCCTCGAGCAATAGTTCCAGCAGGTGCCGATAGAGTCCCATGTGGTCGTAGTAGCCATGAACTATGATGGCTGTACCACGTGGTTGTGGGGGGCTCCATACCTGCGCCCACAGCCGATAAGGCTCCACCTCGATATTTCCGACGTGCAGGGTTGTCTTGTCCTTCAGCAATACCCTGAGGCGATAGTGATCGAGATAGCCGGCCAGCGGAGTGCGGTCGCTGAGCTCTTCGAGCTGAACCAGCGTCATCCCTTCCATCGCCTCAAGGGGAGTGAAATCTGTCATCGCGCTCTCCACCTTGAGTGCCCATGCTAGCGGCACTAAGGATTTGGCACCACTGTTTCGTAATGGTTCGGTCACTAATCATTTGGTCTAGCTCATTAAGATTGTCGACATTCTCGGGTTTACATATGGAATTGTTTTCCACAAAATTGATCGTGAGCAGTCAAACTTCCCCAGTCCGGCCTGCTGATGCCAAGGGGGGCACGGTTGGCCACACGAGGAGTCTCACCCATGACGCAACGTATTACCCGCCATCGCCTACAAGTGGCCGCAGAGCTGGACAAGTTCATCAACGAACAGGCTCTGCCTGGTACTGGGGTCGATGCAGACGCCTTCTGGAAGGGTGTCGACGAGATCTTTCATGAACTGGCACCCGTCAATCGTGAACTGCTGGCAACCCGTGATGCTCTGCAGCTGAAGCTGGATGCCTGGCACAGCGAACATCCGGGGCCGGTGCAGGACATGGCCGCCTATCAAGCTTTCCTCAAGGAAATTGGTTACCTGGTGGACCCGCCGGCCAGTGTTGAGGTCACGACACAGAACGTCGATCGCGAGATCGCGGCACAGGCCGGCCCGCAGTTGGTGGTACCGGTCAACAACCCGCGTTACGCGCTGAACGCTGCCAACGCTCGTTGGGGCAGTCTCTACGACGCACTCTACGGCACAGATGTCATCTCCGAAGAAGATGGCTGCGAGAAGGGTTCCAGCTTCAACCCGAAGCGTGGCGAGAAGGTCATCGCTTACGCGCGCAATGTGCTCGATCAGGCAGTGCCGCTGGCCACCGGTTCGCATCGCGAAGCCGTCAAATACGTGTTGCGCGATGGCCGTCTTGTGGTTTCGCTGGAAGGTGGCCGCGAGACCGGCCTCAAGGAGCCGGGCAAGTTGGTTGGCTATCACGGCGAAGCCTCGGCACCGAGCTCGATCCTGATGTCGCACAACGGCTTGCATCTGGACCTGCAGATTGATGCCAGCCATCCGATCGGCAAGACCGACCCGGCTGGCGTCAAGGACCTGGTGGTCGAAGCCGCGCTTACTTCGATCATGGACTGCGAGGATTCTGTTGCCGCAGTGGATGCCGAGGACAAGGTCGGTGTCTATTCCTGTTGGCTGGGCCTGATGAAAGGCGACCTGAGCAGCGACGTGAGCAAGGGGGGCAAGACCTTCACCCGTCGCCTCAACGATGATCAGCGCTGGACCGCGCCGGATGGTGGTGAAGTGACCCAGCCGGGACGCTCGCTGCTGTTCGTGCGTAACGTCGGCCACCTGATGACCACTCCGGCGGTGCTGGATGCCGATGGCAATGAGCTTCCCGAGGGTATCCTCGATGGCATCGTGACGTCGCTGGTTGCCATGCATGACCTGAAAAAAGGTGCTGATCAGCCGCGTAACTCGCGTACCGGCTCTGTATATATCGTCAAACCGAAGATGCATGGCCCGGAAGAGGTGGCATTCGCCAACACCCTGTTCGGGCGTATCGAAGACCTGCTGGGCCTCGAGCGTGACACCCTGAAAATGGGCATCATGGATGAGGAGCGCCGTACTTCGGTCAACCTCAAGGCCTGCATCAATGAAGCGACTTCTCGTGTGGTGTTCATCAACACCGGCTTCCTCGACCGCACCGGTGACGAGATGCATACCGTCATGCAGGCGGGTGCGATGATCCGCAAGGGCGATATGAAGGGCTCCGCCTGGATTCAGTCCTATGAGAGCAGCAATGTGCTGGTCGGTCTGGCCTGCGGCCTGCGTGGTCGTGCGCAGATTGGTAAGGGCATGTGGGCGATGCCGGACCTGATGGCTGAGATGATCAAGCAGAAGATCGGCCATCCCAAGGCTGGTGCCAACACGGCGTGGGTACCCTCTCCTACCGCTGCGGCGTTGCATGCTCTGCACTACCATCAGATAGATGTTGCGGCAGTCCAGCGTGAGCTGGAGGACCAGGACGAGAGTGCTCTGCGAGGAGAGTTGCTCAAGGGACTGCTGACAGTCCCGGTGGCCGAGTCCATCAACTGGAGTGCAGACGAGCTTCAGCAGGAGTTGGACAACAACTGCCAGGGCATCCTCGGTTATGTCGTACGCTGGGTTGAACAGGGTATCGGTTGTTCCAAGGTGCCGGATATCCACGATGTTGGACTGATGGAAGATCGTGCCACGTTGCGTATCTCCAGCCAGCACATTGCCAACTGGCTGCATCACGGCGTCGTCGATGAAGCCCGCGTACGTGAGACGCTGGAGCGCATGGCGAAGGTGGTGGATGGTCAGAACGAAGGCGATCCCAGCTATACACCGATGAGTGCAGACCTGGCGGGTTCGAGTGCCTTCCAGGCCGCCAGCGACCTGATCTTCAAGGGACGCGAGCAGCCGGCGGGTTACACCGAGCCGCTGCTGCACCACTGGCGCCAGGTACACAAGGCAAGAACTGCCTGAACCACGCTTGTTCGTCGGAAACGAACGTCGTGAGCTCGAAACGCCCCCTCGGCCATCGGCCGAGGGGGCGTTGTTGTGTTCATTGTCCGGTACCTTCGCTATTCTCGACCATCATTCCCATCCACCTGGCACCATATCGCAGAGAGAGCCTTATGACTGTAATGACCCCCGCCGCTATCGAGGATTTTCTCGATGAGGTCTTTCCGCACCGTGCCGGTACCATCGAAGGGGTGGGAGAGATGCGCGCGACCATGAGCCTTGCCGTAGAGGATGAGCATCTGCGTCCGGGGGCCTGTGTGTCGGGGCCGACCATGATGGGGTTGGCGGATGTGTGTCTGTATGTGGCGATTCTCGCCCAGGTGGGGCCTGAGGCGATGGCCGTCACCACCGATCTCAACTGCCACTTTCTGCGACGCGCACGTGGTGACCGGGACCTGATCGCCAACGCGCGAATCATCAAGTTGGGACGGCGCATGGTGGTAGGCGAGGTGCAGCTGTTTTCCGATGGCGATGAAGCGCCGGTGGCGCACGTTACGGCGACCTATGTGATCCCTGACAGCGACTGAACCGCAACAGCAGTGTTCAACGCTGGCGGAAGATACCCCAGGCGAGGCGTAACCAGCCGGCGATCAGGATGGCGCCACCAATCGGTGTAACAATGCCGAAGGCACCGAGGCTGGTATTTGCCAACGCCGCCAGTGCCAACAGGTAGAGAGAACCACTGAACAACAGGGTGCCGAAGCACCATAGCATCAGCGTCTGATGTTGAAAGGGCCTGGCATGTTGTGCTCGCCAGGCGAGCAATGCCATGGCGGCGAAGGTGTGCCAGGCCTGATAGCGTACCCCGGTGATAAAGGCGTTCTCGAAGCGTGGCTCGAGCAGACCCTTCAGCGCATGGGCGGCAAGAGCCCCCAGAATGACTACCAGCGCGCCGGACAGCGCCATCGTCAGCCACCAGCGGCGATCCTGCATGCATCTAACCTCACTGTGAGTGTGGAAAACGCTCCCAACCGTACCCTGTGCGCTGCCAAACCGCTACAATGGAACTCCGCGAAATTCACGATCAACGAGGTGGTCATGCAGATACAGCTCAATGGTGAGTCCCATGCAATTGATCGTGAGCAGAGTGTCGCCGAGCTGGTCGAGTCTCTGGGGCTCGGCGGGCGAAGAATTGCTGTGGAACTCAACGAGGATATTGTGCCTCGCAGTCTGCATGCCGATACCCTGCTCAGCGATGGCGACAGCGTCGAGATCGTTCATGCCATTGGTGGTGGCTAAGCCCCGACATTGTTGAGAAACAACATTGTCTTGAGCGCCATCGACAGACGACGACAAGCGGCTCATCTCCTTTGCGACCGTTTCACTTGAGCCCGTTTCATATGTGACAAGCCAGATTTTCGACAAGCCAGGACAGCCCATGACCGATATCTTCCAGGATAGTCCCTTGCGCGTTGCAGGGCATTCGTTCAATTCCCGTCTGCTGGTTGGTACCGGCAAGTATCGTGACTTCGATGAAACCGGGGAGGCGATCGCTGCCAGCGGTACCGAAGTCGTGACCTTTGCCGTGCGCCGCACCAACCTCGGTCAGGATGCCGGTGCGCCCAATCTACTGGATGTGGTCCCTCCCGATCGTTACACCCTGTTGCCGAATACGGCTGGGTGCTACAACGCGAAGGATGCCGTGCGCACCTGTCGTCTGGCTCGTGAGCTGCTGGATGGTCACAAGTTAGTCAAACTGGAAGTGCTGGGTGATGACAATACGCTCTATCCCAATGTGGTCGAGACGCTCAAGGCGGCCGAGACCCTGGTAGCGGATGGTTTCGATGTCATGGTCTATACCAGCGATGACCCCATCGTGGCGCGAGAGCTGGAAGCCATTGGCTGCTGCGCAGTGATGCCGTTGGGTTCGTTGATCGGCTCAGGGCTGGGTATCCAGAACCCCTGGAACGTGAAACTGATTATCGAACAGGCCCGGGTGCCGGTATTGGTCGACGCTGGCATTGGTACGGCCTCCGAAGCGGCTCTGGCCATGGAACTTGGCTGTGATGGTGTGCTGATGAACTCGGCCATCGCCCATGCTCGTGAGCCGGTACTGATGGCACAGGCCATGAAGTGTGCCGTTGAAGCTGGGCGCCAGGCTTTTCTGGCCGGACGCATGCCTCGACGCGAGCGTGCCGAGGCATCATCGCCTTCCGCTGGACGCATCAACGCCTGATACATGCCAAACATGATGGCCCTGCACCGAGCCGGTGCTTCATGGACACCTGGAGCTGGTTCTTCATGGATATCCACAGCCAGTTCTTCATCATCATTCAGAGATAGTATTGCCGCATGACGGAACCCCAACAGCAGGACGACCCTTCCAACGACTCGCGGGCGACTGGCCCGGAGTCTTCCGACGCGCCTCTTCATCGGCGTGGCATCAAAAGCTATGTCCTGCGCGCTGGGCGTATGACCGTGGCGCAGACTCGCGGCCTCGAGGAAGTCTGGCCGCGCCTGGGGCTGACTCTTGCCGATGGCCGCCAGGACCTGGATGCGTTGTTCGGGCGTTCGGCACCACGTGTCGTCGAGATTGGCTTCGGCATGGGCGCATCGTTGGTCGAGCAGGCCGAAACTCACCCGGATACTGACTTCATTGGTATCGAGGTACATGCGCCGGGCGTCGGCAAACTACTGGACGAGGTCGACAAGCGTGGCCTGAGCAATATTCGTGTCTACCGTGAGGACGCGCTGGCGGTACTGGAGCAATGTTTGCCACCGGCCAGTCTCACCACCTTGCAGCTGTTCTTTCCCGACCCCTGGCCGAAGAAGAAACACCACAAGCGACGTATTGTTCAGCCGGCGTTTGTTGAACTGGTGCGTACTCGTCTCATGGAAGGCGGCAGTTTGCATATGGCCACCGACTGGGAGGCATATGCCGAGTGGATGGCCGAGGTCATGGACGCTGCGCCAGGCTACATCAATGCCGCGGCGGCCGAGACTGCACCCTACGTCCCACGCCCGGACTTTCGTCCGTTGACCAAGTTTGAGGCTCGGGGCGAGCGGCTTGGTCATGGTGTCTGGGACCTGATCTACCGCCGTGCCGATTGAGGCTGTTGCTGATGTGATTCGAGCTGGTGCCGTCTGCATTGGTGTAGCTCGACCCGGTGTAGCTCGACCTGGTGTAGCTCGACCTGGTGTAGCTCGAACTAGCATAGTGCGGTAGCCCCGCACTACGTTGCACCTTCACGCCGGCATACAAGGCCCATAGTGCCCCGGCCAGCGATAGCGTCATGCCTCCCAGTTCGGCGAGACCAGGCTGGTCGGCATACATGACCACGCCCAATGCCAGAGTCACTGCAGGCGTCAGAGTGATCAGCGCAGAAGTGCAGGTGACGCCCAGCCGTGTCAGGCAGGCGACCAGAAATCCATAGCCGCCGTAGGCCGACAGCACCACCAGCCAGACCAGTGCCAGCCCGCTGTCGAGCCGCATCGGTGGCAAGGCTGGCAGCCCCGGTTCGAACATCACCGCAGCCAACCCGAACAGCAATGTCGCGGCACTCAGCTGCAGAGCCAGCCGAGTGACCAGCGACAGAGGCGCAGGATGATGCCTGCTGGTTGCTGCTGGTGGCGTCAGGATACTGCCGACCGATACGGCGACCACCGCGACAACCGGCAAGGCATAGGCCCACCAGCGTGCCGCCCCGGCAGCTTGCATATCACCCATGACCATCGTCATTGCGCCCAGTGTGGCTACCGCCATACCCCACCATTGGGCTCTGCAGCTGCGCTCACGTAGTACCTGTCGAGCCAGTAGGGCTGCAGCCAGCGGTTGAAGTGCCCCGATCAGCGCCGCCAGGTTGGCGCTGACGCCTTCCGCGACAGCCAGCAGCATCGCCAGCAGATATACACCCACTGTCAGGCTGCCGCAGGTCATCTCATGGCGGGCTTGTTGCCAGGTTGGCCGTGCTCCTGGCCTTGTCCAACGCATCGCGACCACCAGCCAGGCGATCGCTGCTGCCAGTGCGAATCTCCAGCTGTAGAAGCCGAGTAGCGGTGTGTTGAGGTCAAGGCTCATGCGGCTACCGATAAAGCCACTGCTCCAGCACACCACCAGACCACAGGCAATGGTCAGGGTCGTGATTCTGCCCAACAGGCGCTGGCGAGTTTCTGCGAGCGGAAGGTGGATGCGCAGTAGTGACAGCATGACGGACTCCGGCAAACAAAGTGCATGAGACTGGAACTGGAGTCTGAACTACTGCTAGCCTTTCGAGAATCGCAACGTTCTGCAGTTAGACTTCAAGAAAATTGAAGGGTGGCATAGCCAATGAGTGAGCGTACTGGAGTGGCGTTGGACCTTGAAGCGTTACGCAGCTTTATGGTGGTGGCGCAATTGGGCAGCTTCGCAGCGGCGGCTGAACACCGTCACCGCACGGTGAGCGCCCTGAGCATGCAGATCAAACGCCTTGAGGAACGCCTGGATTCGAGACTGCTGGTCCGTGGGTCGCGGGGAGTGACGCCGTCACCTGCTGGTGAGTTGTTGCTGGGAGAAGCTCGTGAGCTGTTGCGTCAGCATGATGGCCTGGTGGCACGCTTGACCGGAAAGGGGCTCAGTGGCCGCGTGCGCTTTGGCATGCCCGAAGGTTATGCTCCTCATTTGGTCGAGCAGGTATTGCCGGACTTTGTCGCTGCGCACCCCAATGTGCTGCTTGAGGCGGTGACTGCCCCCAGTGGCGAGTTGGCCAATCGCCTCGAGCGCGGTGAATTATCATTGGCAGTGGCGCTGGATCGGCCTCATAGTCTCGCCGGCGGTACTCCTTTATGGCAGAGCGCGCCTGTCTGGGCAGCCTCACGCGAATTTGTGATTGACCCGATAGCGCCATTACCTCTGGCACTGCATCCCCTGCACTGTCCCTTTCGCTCGCTGGGCATCGAGGCTCTGGAGGAGATGGGACGTGAATGGTCGGCGGTATTCACCAGCACCAGCATTCATACGTTGGAAAAGGCCGTCGAGGTGGGGTTGGCAATCAGTATCCTTGACCGCCAGAGGCTGACACCAGCGATGCGCATGTTGACGCCGGAGGATGGCTTGCCGGCATTGGCCGGAAGTGAGGCGCGGCTGTATTTCAGTCGACGCGTAGGGGCGGCGTCCTGGCCAGCCGTCGAGGCACTGGCGGAGCTATTGAGACAGCGTCTGGAAGGCGTTGGTCCCTGGCCAGCACGTCGCTCTGGTGCAGTCTATCCCCGCTGAATCGAGGAAAGGGTGGGCCTGAAAAGGAAAAAACCGCCCCGAGAGGGGCGGTGTAAGGACCGTGACTAGCAATGAGGAGGAGAAACCAGATCAGTGACTGGCAGCGTCTCTGGTCTGGTACCGACGCCTCATCAACGTCGATGGAGTAACTGTAAATCGTTCTCATTATCTCTGTCAATGCAAACGAGAAACTTTTTTAATTGGATGCGAGCTACGAGCTACGAGCTACGAGCTACGAGCTACGAGCCGCTTGTGACTTCTATTTAACGCCAACATAAAAAGGCCGCCTCTGGTAACAGAGGCGGCGCAAGGACCGTGACTAGCAATGAGGAGGAGAAACCAGATCAGCGACTGGCATTGCCTCTGAAGCTGGCACCGGCGACTCATCAACGCCGATGAACTCAACATAAATCATTCTCATTTACCTCGTCAATGCAAACGAGAAACTTTTTTAATTGAAGGCGACAGGCCTCGAGCCACGAGCGCGCTACGTTCGAGCCTTGATCACCTGAATCCCGGCTTTTGTCCGTGCGCCGAAAAGCGTGCAGCTCATGACAGAGGCTATGCCACCAAACGCATCCATAAAGGCAGGGTGGCCATGGCGACGAGTGTCTGGGCGGTAATCAGGCCGGCCATCAGCTCGGCGTCGCCGCCCAGTTGGCGTGCGAGAATATAGGCGGAAGTCGCTGTTGGCAGTGCGGCGAACAGCAAGGCGACATCGCGGCTGACGGGATCCAACCTCAGTAGCCAGGCGAGTGCAATGACCAGCGCCGGCATCAACGCCAGCTTGATCAGTGATGACACCCATAGCCCGAGGTCGCGACGCAGCAACGCCTGGGGACGCAAGGCGACGCCGACTGCCACCAGACCCAGCGGCAAGGCCGCGCGCCCCAGTAGTTCCAGAGTGCCGGCGCTCCAGCTCGGCAGGCCGATACCCGACAGGTTCAGGCCGATGCCGATCAGGCAGGCGAGGATCAGTGGATTCTGGGCAAGGGCGGTGATCGAACGCCACAGGCCCGAGCGGCCCAGGGTGCCGGCGGCGATGAAGGTAATCACGCAGAGCACATTGACCACCGGGATCATCAACGCCAGTGCAACAGCGGCGGTGGTCGCGCCGAGACTACCATGCAGGGCGGCAGCGCCCGCGACGCCGACGTAGGTGTTGAAGCGAACGGCACCCTGAAACACTGAAGTGAAAGACGCTGCATCAAGGCCAATATGCGGCTTGAGCCACCACAGCAGGGCACTGAAGATCAGCATGGCACCAAGCAGCACGATCGCCACTCGTGCTACCGGTACCTCGGACATGTTTGACTGCGCCAGAGTGGCGATCAGCATCGCTGGAAACAGCAGAAAGTAGATCAGCCGTTCCATGCGTACCCAGAAATCGCCGCCCGGAATACGGCTCATGCCCAGCACTGCTCCGAGCAGGATCAGCAGAAATAGTGGGCCCAATGCCGCAGCAATTCCCTGCATGGTCTCTCCCTATAGATCGCTAGCTGATGTTGACGCGGTTGTCGTTGTTTCGTGAATACGAGTACTCAGCGTTGAATTCGCCACTGACTGCGACAACCGCGCGCAGGGGGGCAGCGCCAATAGCTGATAAGCTTGAGTTATGTCCATTTTCCATGGAGGCCGCTTGTTGTCATGCTATTGCGACGGCCCTTCGGGTCGCGCTCGACGCGTCGGCCTCGTCTTCATCTGTTGATCGTTGTCACGCTGATTACTCTGGTGGTCGCGCTGTGGTATCTGCTGCGCTACCAGTTCAGCGATGAGCACGATGTACGCTGGTATCCGCCGTCCTCCAATATAACCTGTAATCTGCATGAAATGCCGTGCAGTGTGGAGCTCGGTGAACTTGGCCGCATGCAGTTGGCCATTCCGGTCGAAGGGCCGATCAAACCTCTGGTGCCGTTGCCGGTTGAAGTTCGCTTGGATGGCATCGAAGCCGACAAGGTGATGGTGTCCTTTGAAGGAGCTGATATGGATATGGGCACTTATCGATTTCCGCTAGGAGCGGAGTCCGCGCAGCATTTTGTCGGTGAGGGTCAGTTGAGTATCTGTACTCGGGAGTCCATGGATTGGCGTATACGCGTTGTGCTGGATACCGACCAGGGGAAAGTGGGAAGTTGGTTTGATCTCAGTGTGGAACGGAGCCTGCCATGATGACGCGCAAACTCACCATGTCGCTGGCGGTGATCAGTATCCTGGCGATTGCCGTGCTGTTGAGCTGGAAACCATGGCAGGTCTCCGGTGATGTCCCTCAGGTTGGTGGTCCCATCGAACTGTCATCCACCAATGGCAATTTCTCACTGTCCGATCTCGAGGATGACCAGCTGGCTATCGTGTTCTTCGGTTACACCTGGTGTCCGGATGTCTGTCCGATGGCGTTGTCGGTAGTACGTCAGGCGCGTCAGGCGTTGCCGGAAGGTCAGCAGCAACGTGTGGTTCCGGTGTTGATCTCCGTCGACCCCGAGCGCGATACCATTGCTCGACTCAGAGAATATCTGGGGTTTTTCGGTGATGACTTCATTGGTGCTACCGGCAGTCAGGCGCAGCTCGAGGAAATCGGCCAGCGCTATGATGCCATGTGGCGCAAGGTGGACGCAGAGGAGTCGGAATCAGGTTACACCGTGGATCACAGCGCTTCGCTGTATCTGGTCAATTCCGAGGGTGAGGTAATCCAGCGTGTACTGCATTCACCCACTTCCGGGCCGCTCAAGGCGGCACTGGACCAGGCACTGAACTAGATATTGATCCGGGGCTGTCCCGATGTCTGTGTTTCAAGGTGCCGATTGGAGGCGGTCAACCATGGCCATTAGTGCCTGGAGCTGGCGACCGTCACGACTGTCCTGCTGAGGGTCGATTTGCCAGCGGCTTTCACTGAAGCCCCACCAGTCCCAGCAACCCTTCGGGTTGGCCAGACTGGATGCTGCCTGAGGGTAGAGCACCACAAGCTGTTGGGCCTCTGCCTGCTGGTTGAACCCGTTGAGCCGAACGAAGTCGGGTACGGTGCCGGAATCGCTGGCTGGCCCCATCTCGCAGCCATGCAGGACCACCACCAGAGAACAGTCCCCCGTCTCACAGCTTTCAGGCACATACAGATAGCCGGTAGTGGCGAGCCCTCGTGCATCGAACTCGTGCTGATCAAAGCTGATCAACTGGCCACGCTCGGCATCGGCATTCTTCACAGCGGCAGCAGCACTCGGGTACCACCAGTCCAGTGCTTCGCGGGCCAGATTTCGATCACAGGCCAGTAGCCAGGGAGCACCCCCTTCGGTGCAATTGGTGAGTGACTCATCGGCAGTTGCGGCGGCAACCGGCCAGCCGTGTTCAGCGACGTTCTCTACGCTCTTCAATTGTTGCTGGGGGCTATCCAGCCAGTAGTGCCACTGACGGAATTGGGCATCACTGACATCGGAAGAGATGATGCTGTCCTCTGTACCATGCCAGATAAATACGCGTAGCTTGCCACGGTCAGTGGCATTACCAACAAGATCATGTGCGCGATAGGCTTGCCAGCGCTCGTCGAGAGCCTCGAGATCAGGTGCTCCCAAGCGGGTAGACATGCATTGCGTCAGTGCCAGAATCAGCTCTCCACGAGCACAACCCCAAGGGCCACTGGCTACCAGCCCGAGGCTATTGAAGCGTGACGGCCAGGCCACAGCCATCTGGTTGGCCATATAGCCGCCCGACGATATGCCGATAACGGAGGCGTGCTCAGCATCGAGCCCCAGGGCCGGGAGTCTTGAGACATCAGCAGCTTGTGCCATATCTGGAAGTGAAGCTGCAAACGAAACCGCCAGCCCCACAAGGAGGCTGGCGGTTCTGAACGGTAACGCTGACAACGTCAGAGCGTCCTTATTTGTCTTCGTCGGCGGTTTCTTCTGTCGCTTCGGCAGAGGCTTCGTCTGTAGCCTCATCAGCGGCTTCAGCCGCCGGAGTTACGCCCAGCAGTTCAACCTTGAAGACCAGAGTCTCGTTGGGGCCGATCGGGCCCTGACCATAGGTACCGTAGGCCAGCTCCGGCGGAATCACGACTTCCCAGGTATCACCGACGTTCATCATCTTCAGTGCTTCCTGCCAGCCGTCGATCACCTGACCGACTTCAAAGCTGACCGGCTCGCCGCGCTCGTAGGAACTGTCGAATACCGTACCGTCAATCAGCTTACCTTCGTAGTTGACCTCTACGGTGTCACCGGCTGCCGGAGTCTCGCCGTCACCTTCCTCGACCTCACGGTACTGGAGACCGGAATCGGTGGTGGTCACGCCATCCTTCTCGGCGTTTTCGCTGCGGAATTCCTCACCAGTGGTCTTGTTTTCCTCAGCCTTCTGCTGCATTTCTTCCTGGCGCTGCTGCTGTTCTTCCTGACGCTTGGCCATGGCTTCCTGCTGGAACCTGGTCAGGACCTCGGCAATTTCTTCATCGGTCATGTCCATTTCACCGCCGGCGAACACATCTTGAACGGCATCGGTGAACGCGTCGGTGTCCAGATCTTCAACGTCTTGCTGGATACTCTGTCCCAGTGTGACGCCAAGGCTATAGCTCAGCTTGGCCTGGTCGGTTTCCGGTGCAGAGAACGCTAGCGGTGCCGCCCCCAGAAGGGCGATCAAGGAGGCGGATGTCAGCAGTGTCTTCATGGAAATCCTTAACGTTGGCAGAAGTTGCCGTGTTTGAGTGTCGTTGCTATGACTCTATCAGGCTGTGAATGGTTCCGCATCCACCGGAAGGGTAGATGATCTGGGGCAGAAACAGGTGACGAGCCGCTCGAGCCGTTGTTTGTAAGCTACAAGCTGTAAGTGACCCCGCAGCGGTAAGCTTCGAGCCTTGACCCGAAGCCTGGGTTTCTATCCGTGAACTTGCAGGGCGATACTGATCTGCTCGTAGCTTTTAAACCACCAGCGTCGGGCACTCCGCCGAGCCCGCCACTCGCTGAGCGACGCTGCCCAGTAGTAGCCCACCGTCCCCGTTGGTGCCCTGTGCGCCGATCACGATCAGATCACATTCACGTTTGCGGGCGAACCGCACAATGGTGCGCGAGGGACGCCCACCCTTGACGAAGGCCCTGACCTTTTCCGGCGCCATCCCCCACGCAATGGCTTCTGACTTGGCGTGTACCGCGATTTCCGATGCGTACTCCTTGAGCGCGTCGTCAGGCAGGTCCAGTTGTGTTGGCCTTACCATGGATAGTGACGCTTCAAGCAGGCTGTGGTGCTTGAAGACACAGAGGATATAGAGCTCAGCCCCGGTCAGAAGATGCAGGCCTACGGCCTTCTGCAGTGCCTTCAGAGCGCCCTTCGATCCATCTACAGCAACCAGTATTCTATTGAACATGCTAGTGGCCTCCCATGATCCACCTGGCCTTTACCTGAAGGCGATGTCGCGCAGGAACAACGCAATCTGAGGGAACATGATCAGCAGTGCTGCTGCCAGGATCAGCAGCAACACGAAGGGCGGAGTGCCCTTGATCACATCCAGGTAGGGGCGCTTGAAAATAGCGATAGCCGTGAAGATGTCGCAGCCGAAGGGTGGTGTAGCCGAGCCAATGGCAACCTGTAGGGTGATCAGGATACCCACCAGTACTGGATCCAGCCCCGTGGCTTCAATGGCCGGAGCGAAAATCGGAGTCAGAACCAGGATGACCACGATCGGGTCGACGAACATGCAAGCCACAAAGAAGGCCACGCAGATGGCGATCAATACGCCTGTCGGTCCCGCGTCGTTGATCCCGGCGGCTTCCAGCAGTGCCTGAGGAATCTGCGCGAAGGAAATGATCCACGAGAAGCCGTTGCCAACGGCAACCAGAATGAAAACGACGGCGGTAATCAGGCCTGTGGATTTGGCGATGGCATAGATGTCGCTCATCTTCAGTGAGCGGAAGATCATGAACTCGAGCAGGATGGCATACATCACACAAGCTGCAGCGGCTTCCGTAGGGCTGAAGATGCCACCGTAGATGCCACCGACAATGATCACCGGGAAGCCTAGCGGCCACAGCGCCATGCGTACGGCCGAGAAGCGCTCTCCCCAGCTGGCCTTGGGTTCAGTCGGCACGTTGCGCACGGTGGCATAGATCACACAGTAGATGGAGAACATCACCAGTATCATCAGGCCCGGTCCGATACCGGCAATGAACAGCTCTCCGATGGATGTACCGGAGATGACCCCGTAGATGATCATGCCAATGCTTGGCGGAATCAGGAAGGCGATGTCACTGGCATTGATGATCAACGCCAGTGTGAAGGAGTCCGAGTAGCCGGATTTGAGCATCCGAGGGCGCAGTGGCGAGCCAACGGCGACCACCGTGGCTTGAGTGGAGCCCGATACCGCACCGAACAGGGTACAGGATGCTGCGGTGGAGACGGCGAGGCCGCCTTTCACGTGGCCGATGAAGGCCATGACCATATTGATCAATCGCTCTGCCGACTGACCACGGGTCATGATGTCGGCAGCGAGTATAAACATGGGCACAGCGATCAATGACGCGGGACGGATGCCAGCCATCATCTGCTGGATCAGGGTATCCATGTTCCCCATACCGCCGAACATCATGTAGAAGCCAATCACTGCAGCAGAGATCAGCGGGACCATCATCGGAAAGCCCAGCAGAAGCAGGGCGATCATGGTGCATACCATTATTGTTGTCATGGGTGTGTTCCTCCAGGGGCCGTGACAGCGACTCAGACTTCGGACTCAGTGTCCTTGTAGCCGTCTACTACACCCGTAGACAGATAGACGTCATGGGAAGTGAAGTTCTTGACTGCCGTCAGCAGGTATTGAATGCCAGTGATCAAGAAGCCGAGCGGAGCCCAGATGTAGATGATGAAGATCGGGAATCCCAAGGCAGGCAGAACACGCCCCTTGTCGTAGAGATCAAGAATATAGATGACAGAGAAATACAGCAGGAAGAACATCACTGCTGACGTAAACAGCGAGATGATGATCATCAATACCTTGCGTCCTCCCACCGGTAACGCATCGTAGACGGCCGACATGCGGATATGGCGGCCGTGACGGGCGGCATAGCCGATACCGGCGAAGGTGATCATGATGATCAGGATGCGATTGATCTCCCCGGAAAAGAAGATGCTCTCACCAAGCACGAAGCGTCCTATGACATTGGCGATGGTATTGAATGCCATCAGCAGCACACCGAGCGCCAGAATGATTGCTTCTACGCGACTGATGAAGGTGTCGATGCTGCCCAGTGGGCCGGGTAGGCTCGATCGGTAATTCTTTTCGGTTTCTTCTTCGGTCATTTTGGCGCCCTCGTCTTCTGGACAGATTGCCGGGGGACTTGCGCTCCCCAATTGTTGCCCAACATCTTGTTGCAGCGTAACGCCTGAGCGCCGAACATCCGGAATCCTGCATCAACGATGGGTGTACGCTTGAGCTTTCGGGCCTGGCTGCAGTGCTATGCCGGAAGCCGCTATACCCTGGAAACAAGAGGGGGGCAGCGTGGCTGCCCCCCTGGCGTGGCGTTACGTTGGATATGTCGCGGTGAGGTTATTCGCCTTGTACTGCTTCCAGGTCAGCCTTGAACTGGTCAAGCAGTTCCTGACCGGTCTCGCCAGTCATTTCGACGAACTTCTCTTCCACCTGAGGCGCACGTTCCTTGAACGCTTCGATCTGCTCTTCATCCAGACGTGTCACGGTGACGTCATCGGAAGCTTCCTGGATCTTGGCCAGAGATTCCTCGGACAGACCCTTGATATGCTCGATGGTAGTGTCGTAGGCCGCGTCAGTAGCGTCCTGCACTAGTTGCTTGTCCTCGTCGGACAGGCCTTCATAGAAGTCACTGTTGGCCATCATGGCCGTGGTGAACCAGCCGTGACCTGTGAAGGTCAGGTTGGGAGAGACTTCATAGAGACCACCAGACTCGATCCAGAAGATCGGGTTTTCCTGGCCATCGATGATGCCAGTCTGCAGGCCACCATAGACCTCACCCCAGGCCATCGGCGTCGGAGTCGCACCAAAGGCACGATAGGTTTCTGCCAACAGCGGATTGGTCATGGTGCGGATCTTCTTGTTGTCGAAGTCCGCTGGTGAGGTAATCGGTTCGTCGGCCGTTACCACCATTTCGCCTTCCGGATACATCTGCAGCAGTTCCAGACCGTGTTCAGCGTAGAGCTCGGGGAACATCTCATTGATGGCCTTGCTCTCGTCGAAGAACTCGAGCACCGTTTCTTCGTCGGTCGGCAGCAGATAGGGGATGAAGAATATCTGAGCGGAGGGGATCAGTGCGCCGGTGAAACCGGGAGATTGATTGACGAACTGCAGAATTCCATTCTGAGTCTGTTCCATGATGTCATCCGACTCACCCAGCTCACCGAAGCGGTAAACCTGTACGGAGTGGTCAGAGTTATCCTCGACATACTGCTTGAACGCCTGGGCGAATACGTCCTGTACATCGCCTTCGTATTCTTCATGTGCATAGCGCCAGGTGTCAGCCAGGGCGATCGATGACATGCCGAGCATAAGGGCGCCAATACTGGCGGTGGTCAACAGTTTAGTTGCCTTCATTATAAGGGTTCCTCTGCAGTTCTTGTATTGGCGAAATAGGCGAGAATTCTGCACGCATTCCAGCGTTGTTCTTCGCGCGTATCCAATGCCATTGTGCGTAAGCAAAGGGCACAGAGTTTCTCTTGCGCTGTATTTCAGGCTAGCGCGACGCTTACATAGGGTCAAGCTGGCTTTCTATATGTCTAAGTGCGCTAACTTGTGATTTTTTCTGAATTTGGCCCGTTGAATGTAGCACTTTTTCCAGGCGAGGGAGGGGGCGGGGAAGTGGGCTCAGTAACATACTCTTCAGGCTAATTTTCATGAGGATGTGCAGCGTTTCGCGTTCGGCATATAACTCCGCCTGACTGACCTGCGAGCGAACATTGGCGACTCCCTCGGAGGACTGCGCTGCTGGCTTCAGTTGTCGTCTCAAGTCTCTAAGCGGACGAGTCACTGCATGTTGCCATTGCGCGACCTCGGCAGGCAGCGGCCCTGCTTGTGCGGCGTGTTGATATAGCCAGCAGCGCCACAGTAACTCACAGACATCCCAGCCATGCTCGTCCTGCAGGACGAGGCAGTGTTGTTCTACGCCCGGGCGAGAATAGAGACCCACAGCGAACTCCCAGAGCGGGTCGGCCTGCAACTGGTGGCGCAGCAGCGAGATGAATTCGGTAGAATCGGCGTTCAAAACCAGCGTACCCCTAGTCGCACGAAAGAATTGTGCGCCTGAACCGTACGCACGGATATATGTTTCCCAACGACCTCAAGCAAGGTTGAAGCACTATGGAGCCTCGATGATTGCACTGCGCCAGGTGACCCTGCAACGTGGGGCCGAGCCACTGTTTGAAGACGCTGATGTGACGCTACATGCCGGCCACAAGGCAGGTATCGTCGGTCCCAATGGGGCCGGGAAGTCCAGCCTGTTCGGCCTGATCCTTGGCGAGATAGGTGCCGACAAGGGTAGCATCGAGATGAGCGGAGGCCAGCGCATTGCCCATATGGAGCAGGAAGTGGACGCGTTGGAACGCCCCATCATCGATTACGTTCTCGATGGCGATAGTGAGCTGAGACGCACCGAAGCGGCGTTGGCCGAGGCACAGGCAAACCAGGACCACCACCGCGAAGCGGAGCTGCACGGGACCATCGAGGCGCTGGACGGATACAGTGCGCCGGCTCGGGCCGCGCAACTATTGGTCGGACTGGGCTTTGCTCAACAGGACCTCGACAAGCCGCTGTCGGCGTTCTCTGGTGGTTGGCGCATGCGTACCAACCTCGCGCGCACCCTGTTCATGCCCTCGGATGTGCTGCTGCTCGATGAGCCAACCAACCACCTCGATCTCGACGCTCTGTTGTGGCTCGAACAGTGGCTGGTGCGCTACCCGGGCACGTTACTGTTGATCTCCCACGACCGCGACTTCCTCGATGCTGTCTGTGACCATATCGTGCACTTCGATCGCCAGCGTCTGGTGGTGTATCGCGGAAACTACACGACCTTTGAGCGCACCCGTGCCGAGAAACTGGCTCTTCAGCAGGCCCAGGCGGCCAAGCAACAAGCTCGTCGCGAGGAAATCGAGAACTTCGTGGCGCGCTTCCGATACAAGGCCACCAAGGCACGTCAGGCACAGAGTCGCCTGAAGATGCTCGAACGCATGGGCACCATTGCCGTGGCGCATGTCGATTCACCGTTTCACTTTACTCTACCGGCTGCAGACAAGACCTCACATCCGTTGCTGGTCATGGATGAGGCCACTCTGGGATATCACCACGCCGAGAAGGGCGAGCTCGTTCAACTGGAACAAGTGCGCCTGACCATTCTGCCGGGGCAGCGCATCGGTCTACTGGGCCCCAATGGCGCGGGCAAGTCGACACTGATCAAGTCGTTGACTGGCGAGTTACCGTTGCTGGGTGGCAAGCGTGTGGCCGGTGAGCATCTTGCGGTGGGCTATTTTGCCCAGCACCAACTGGAAGGTCTTGATCTGTCATCGACACCTTTCCAGCATGTGCAGCGCCTCTCACCGACTGCTGCCGACAGCGATATACGTCGCTTCCTCGGTGGTTTCGGTTTCCCGGGGGATGATGTCTTCGCTCAGGTCGAACATTTCTCGGGGGGAGAGAAGGCACGCCTGGCGCTGTCACTGGTGGCGTGGCAGAAGCCCAATCTGCTGCTGCTCGATGAGCCGACCAACCACCTGGATCTGGAGATGCGTGAGGCGTTGACCGAGGCATTGGCAGCCTTCGAGGGCACCGTGATCGTGGTATCTCATGATCGCCACCTGCTCAAGGCGACGGTCGACGAGTTCTGGCGTGTTGCTGACCATCGTGTTGAACCTTTCGATGGCGACCTGGAAGACTATCGTGATTGGCTCAAGAGCCGTCTGGAAGCCGAGCGGCGCAACGCGCGTCAGTCGAAGGGCGAACAGTCGAAGAGCGAGCAGACAGAAGCCGTAGCTCCGCGGGAAGACCGCAAGGCCTCAAGGCGTGCCGCTGCGGAGCAGCGCGAGAAGTTGCGCCCGTTGAAGCGTGAACGCGACAAGGCTGAGCAGGCTATGGAGAAGGTGCAGCATCAACTGGCAGGGCTGGAAGAACAGTTGGCCGATGCCGAGCTGTATACCGACTCGGCCCGCAAGCAGGAACTGACCGACTGCCTGGCCCGCCAGGGCGAACTCAATGCGCAATTGGCGGACCTTGAACAGCAGTGGCTGACGGCAGAGGAAGCGCTTGAAGAGTTGACCCAGCAGCTATCGAGCTGACCCAGCAGCCGGTTTGGCCGAGCGCTGTGCATTCTTGCGCTCCATGTGCTCGGCGAGCTGTTCACGCTCACGCTGCTCGTCGGCGAGCCCACGTTTCGGCAACACCAGATTCAGCACCAGTGACGTAATGGCTGCCACCACTACGGGGGAGCCGCCGATTGCCAGTTGGAACATCGGTGGCAGTACCTCGATGGCCTCCGGCGCGGCATAGATGCCAAGGCTCATTGCCAGCGCCAGACTGGCAATGGTCATGTTGCGACCCGACAGTTCGTCGCGTGTCAGTAGCTGGATGCCTGTCATGGTGATCATGCCGAAGACGGTGATGGTAGCGCCGCCGAGTACCGGATAGGGAATAGTGGTCATCAGCGCACCAAACTTGGGTATCAATCCCGCCAGCAGCATGAATACCGCCGCCAGCCCCAGCACGATACGACTGACCACCCGAGTCATGGCGACAATGCCAACATTCTGACTGTAGGAGGATGTTGGCAGGGCACCGAATAGCGCACCCACCAGGGTACAGAGACCGTTACCCAACAGCCCACCGGATAACTCCTTTTCCCCCAGTTCGCGGTTCATACCGCCAATCGTCGTTGCCGATAGGTCGCCGATGGTCTGGACTGAATTGACGATACAGATCACCACCATCGAGACCACCGCGGCTGCCGGAAAGCTCAGTTCAAATGGCATCAGCTTCGGCGAACTGAACCAGGCGGCCTCAGCAACGGGCGTGAAGTCGACCATACCCAGTGCCAGTGACAGCACATAGCCGACCAGAATGCCGCAGACGATCGCCGAGAGTTTCATGAAGCCGCGGGCAAACTGTGAAATCACCAACACCACGCCGAGGGTCGCCAGCGATACCGCCCACTGCAGTGGCTGGCCGAAGTCGGGGTTGTTGACGCCACCGGCCATGTAGCGGATGGCGATGTCATACAGTGACAGACCAATCACCAGCACTACGGTGCCGGCGACGATGGGGGGGAATAAATGACGCAACGGACGTATACCGAGCCCCACCAGTAACATGGCGAGGCCGCCGACCAGCTGTGCGCCGAGAATTCCGCTCAGGCCGTATTGCGCGCCAACCGCGGTAAGTGTTGGCACGTAGGCGAAGCCCACACCAAAGATGGTCGGCAGGCGGGCACCGAAGCGGCCCACACCATATAGCTGGATCAGCGTCGAGATACCGGATGCCAGCAGCGAGATCTGTATCAGCAGCAGAGTCTCGGCTGGTGAGGCGCCCACGGTACCGGCGACAATGATCGGCACCGTTACCGTGCCCATGATCATGGCAAGGATGTGCTGCAGGGATAGCGGAACTGCCTGACGCAGGGGCGGTTGCCCATGGAACTCGAAGACCGAGGTACTGATGGCTGCTTTCATGGATACGATTACCGCTTGTTTTTGTATACATTAGCGATTCTGGTAATAATTTCCACAAACTGCAAGGCAAAGGCATGCAACTTGCCGCAAAATGCGACCAAGGGATAAGAAGAGGCATCAAGGCCGATCAGCTCTCGAGCAGGAAAGTCACCGGGCCATCGTTGATCAATGAAACCTGCATATTGGCACCGAACTCACCACTGGCGACGTTTGACCATTGTTGCTGCGCCTGGTCGAGAAGGTAGTGAAACAGACGCTCGCCATCGGCTGGCGGAGCGGCGCTGGAGAAACTCGGGCGCAAGCCCTTGTGTGTATCGGCAGCGAGAGTGAATTGAGAGACCAGCAGCAGCCCACCTCCAGCCTGCTGTAGATTGAGGTTCATCTTGCCGTCGTCATCACTGAAGACACGGTAATGCAGCAACTTGTGCAACAGGCGTTGAGCTGCTGCTTCATCATCACCCTTCTCGACACCCACCAAGGCCAGCAGTCCGTTATCAATGGCGCCCACGCTACGCTCGTCGACGTCAACACTGGCACGGCGAACACGTTGGATCAGGGCTTTCATCGGTAGGTCCTCAGCGGCGAAAGCGAGCAGGTTAGCACGCGTGAGGACTCGGGTCAGTGCGACCCGACCTGGTCGAGTGAAGGCCTCTCGAATGAATAGAGTGCTGCGTAGACTGCCGTTCGCAAGCTACCAGGCGCGGCAAAGCATGATGTCACAATGCAGCTCGGCCAGCAGGTGACTGGTGATCTGGCTGTGTCGACCGGACTGACTGCGATTACCCAGTGCGAGCAGATCCGGCGGCTGACGGCGCAGATGGGCCATCAATACTTCCAGAGGTTCGCCCTGTTCCAGTACCAGCTCCAGCTCGGGGACCTGATTGAATTCAGCCATCAACTGATCGATATCCTTCTGCAGCTGATGGCGAAGATGTGAAACCTGGTGATCTCTCCAGTTGGCAAAGTCGCTGTCCGATCCCAGTTCACGCTCGCCGGGGATTGACCAGGCGTGCAGCAGTTCGAGGCGTGACTCGGGGAAGCGACTCAGCGCTTCGCGCAATGTACGTCGGCAGGCCAGCGAGAAATCCAGCGGCAGCAGGATGTCGTTCCATTCACTGGAAGGTGGCTGGCAAACGGTCAGCACCGGACAGGGAGCACTGCGTAGTACCCGTGCCAGGGTGGTACCACTTACCAGGTCTGGATGCCCGCGCTTGCGATGGGTGCCGAGGATGATCATGTCCGCTTCGCGTTCGTGGGATTCGCGAATGATTTCGGCGTAGGCAGCCCCCGTCACGACCTGGATCAAATGTGGAGGTTCCGGGAAGGCATAGTCCTCACGCAGGTCTGTCATCATCGTCTGGATATCGGCGACGACTGCCGTCTCGAGGTCGCGCAGCGCACGGCGTGGCAGGTAGGGGTCGAGAACATGCAGAATATCCAGACGTGCGCCTTGCTCGTTGGCCAGGCGAATGGCACGTCCGAAGGCCGCGCGATTCTCGGCGGAAAGATCACAGGCAAACAGCAGGGTGCGCGTCATGGCCCTGTCCTCACATCACCAGCGAATGGACCTTCAGCATGGGTGGCAGTCGCCGATATCGCAAGGACAATGCGGTGGGTGCTATGCCGCAGTGAGGGCAATGGAGCAGGAACCGATCCATACGAGAGCGATGTCATTCACGAACGATACCGCTCTTCGATTACCACCAGGCATGGAAGTGGTGGACTGGGCCACGCCCCTGACCAACTTGCAGACGCTGACTGGCATCCAGCGCGTCATGTAGCCAGCGCTTGGCACTGCTGATGGCTTGTACGATGTCTTCGTGACCGGCCCCGGGGGGTAGGTGGGCCAGTTGTGCAGTAATCGCCGATGACAGCGCGCAACCTGTGCCGTGTAGATTGTCGGTATCGATGCGTGGCGCCGGCAGCCAGTGGTCGCCCTCGGGAGTGGCCAGCAGGTCTGGACACTTGTCGCCCGCCAGATGGCCACCCTTGAGCAGAACATAGGACGCTGATAGGTCTTTGAGCGCTGGCAGCATGGCCTCCATGGCATCCGGTGTCGTCGGGGCTTCCCTGTCGAGCAGTACTGCGGCTTCGGGCAGGTTGGGGGTAATAACGTCCGCGAGAGGAACCAGCACATCACGCACTGCGCTGATACCAGCGGCATCGACCAGAATATCGCCGCTCTTGGCGACCATGACAGGGTCCAGCACGATCCAGCGCGGACGGCGAGCTTCCAGGGCGTCACGCAGCGTTTCGGCCACTTCGCGACTGGATACCATACCAATCTTCACCGCGTCGATACGGACATCGTCCAACAGATTATCGAGCTGTAGCCGAATCGTCGCCGCCGATACCGGATGCACCTCGCGTACCCCACAGGTGTTCTGGGCGATGACGGCGGTGATCACGTTGGTGGCGTAGGTGCCGAGTGCAGAGAGGGTCTTGATATCACCCTGTAGACCCGCTCCCCCTGAAGGGTCAGAGCCGGCGATGGTCAAGGTATGAGGCATGGAGGCGGATGCAGACATGAAGCGGGTCCGGAAAATGAATGAGACAATCAGGCGATATCGATAGCCACAGCATACAGGAGCTCGGCTTGTTGAGCCTATTCATCGTCGCCATGCTCAGCGCGACATTATTGCCGGGAGGCTCCGAAGCATGGCTGGCCACACTCTGGTGTCAGGGTGAACCACTGATCATGTTGTGGGTCGTCGCCACCGCCGGTAATACACTGGGAAGTTTGATAAATGTTGCGTTGGGGCGTTTTGCCCGACAATGGGTCGGACGGCGTTGGTTTCCTGCGACTGAGCGTGGCTTGCAACGTGCCGAACGTTGGTATCAGCGTGGCGGAGAAGCCACTCTGCTGCTGGCCTGGGTGCCGATACTGGGTGATCCGCTGACAGTGTTGGCAGGAATTGCGCGTCTACCCTGGTGGCGGGCCGCGGGTTGGATTGTACTCAGCAAGGGAGGTCGCTATGGCGTACTGCTGTGGGCCGCGGAACGCTGGTTGAGCCCGCACTGCCTTGGCTGAGCGGGCACATTGCTCGGTGGAAAACGGGGCCGCAAGCGGCCCCGCTGTTTTGCGTTACTCAGCGTTGGCGTTATCGAAGCTGACCTCGCCGTCCGGGTTGCGGGCGTTGTAGTATGCCTGCTCGGAAATCGCATGGTAGTTGGTGACTTTCTGCTGGAAGTCGCTGTAGGACTCGTAGATGCGCCCTGCCAACTCGCTGGAATCTGCCAGTTCCTGCACAACATCCGCCGAGATACGCTTGGCTTCGGCGAGGACATCATCCGGTAGTTTACGCAGTTGTACATCATGTTCGTTGATCAGTGTGGCCAGCGCATCATTGTTGCGGGCGGTGTACTCATCGAGCACGTCCTGGTTGACGTCACGTATGGCGCTGCGAAGAATCGCCTGCAGGTCAGCGGGTAGCTCGTTCCAGGCCTCATCGTTGACCATGGCTTCGAACATCACCGTTGGTTCGTGCCAGCCGGGGTAATAGTAATACTCCGCTGCCTGATGCAGGCCGAAGGCCAGGTCATTGTAGGGGCCGATCCATTCGGTGGCGTCGATCGCTCCTGATTGCAGGGACGTAAAGATTTCGCCGCCAGGCATGTTGACGATGGCGACGCCCATCTGACTCATCACCTCACCGCCGAGCCCCGGCATACGCATCTTCAGGCCCTGAAGGTCATCCACCGAGTTGATCTCGCGGTTGTACCAGCCGCCCATCTGCACGCCGGATGCCCCTGCGGCCATGACTTCCACACCAAATTCATCGTACAACTCGTTCCACAGCTCCAGGCCGCCACCATAGTGCAGCCAGGCATTCATTTCCTGAGCATTCATGCCGAAGGGAACGGCGGCAAAGAACTGAGCTGCTGGCGCCTTACCTTTCCAGTAGTAGGAAGCCGAATGGCCAATCTGGGCGGTTCCTTCCGAAACCGCATCGAATACCTCGAAACCTGGTACCAGCTGTCCGGCACCGAACACTTCGATGGTCAGGCGGCCATCGGACATTTCCTCGACCAGTTGCGCGAGGCGTTCCGGCCCCTGGCCAACCCCGGGAAAGTTCTTCGGCCAGGACGTTACCAGCTTCCATTCGTAGGTTTGCTGGGCCTGAGCCTGTGTTGCTACCAGCAGGGCTGCGGTGGTAGCCGTCAGCGCGACAACACGAATGAGTGACGTGTGATGCATTTGTATCCCCTTGGTATTTTTGAACGGTTATTCTTGAACGGTTATTGTTGAACCGCTGTTGTGGAGTGTTGTTGTGGGTCGTTCATGTGAGCTGCTTGAGAGAGTTCCTTGCACGAAGGGCGTACTGGCAGTGTCTTCACTCTGCGATGCTGGCTCGTGTCGGGTTGACGGAACGCCGCTCTGGACACTATAGACGCCCGCGCGTGAGTGTCGATGCCAGGCTCTCCACGCTGATACCAACGGCAGCATCAGTATGTGATCTGAGGCGAAGCATGCAGAAAAGTGGGGCTGAGGCTGGGGCTGGGGCTGGGGCTGGGGCTGGGGCAGGGAAAGGGGGAGAATGGAACTACGGAAGGGCCAGCGGGCAGTGCGCCCGCTGGCATGCAGTGTCAGAACTGGGATGGCAGCCAGGTGGCCAATTGCGGGAAGAAGGCCAGTGCCAGCAGCATACAGAGCTGCAATACAATAAAGGGAATGACGCCGCGATAGATCGCTGAAGTCGGCACGGAGTCCGGCGCCACACCGCGTAGATAGAAGAGCGCGAAGCCGAAGGGCGGTGTCAGGAAGGAAGTCTGCAGGTTGATGGCAATCATGATACCCAGCCAGATCGGATCGAGTCCCATGGCCAGCAGAATCGGGCCGACAATCGGCACCACCACAAAGGTGATCTCGATAAAGTCGAGAATGAAGCCAAGTAGAAAGATCACCAGCATGACAATGATGGTCGCGCCGATCACGCCACCTGGCATGCTATCGAACAAATGAGTGACCAGTTCCTCACCGCCGTAGGCACGGAACACCAGCGAGAACAACGCCGCACCGATCAGGATCAGGAACACCATGGTGGTGACATTGGTGGTCGAGCGAAGTACTTCCTTGAGCGTCGCCATGTCCAGCCGACGGTAGGCTAGAGCCAGCACCAGCGCACCGAAAGCACCGACAGCGGAAGCCTCGGTGGGAGTGGCGAATCCGCCGAGGATCGAGCCCAGTACGGCGACGATCAACACAATGGGGGGTACCAGGCCCTTGAGCAGCAATAGACCCAGGCCGCTATTGTGGCCCATCTCAGCCATCAGCTCATCGCGGTCAACTGCAGGGGCGGCGCTGGGCTTGAACATCGCCACCAGGCCGACATAGAGGATATAGACGGCGACCAGCAGCAGGCCGGGCACCAACGCGCCCATGAACAGATCGCCAACCGAGACCGTCTTGGGGCTGAAGATTCCCATCTCGAGCTGTGCCTGCTGGTAGGCAGATGACAGCACATCACCGAGCAGCACCAGCGCGATCGATGGAGGAATGATCTGTCCCAGGGTACCGGTGGCACAGATGGTGCCGGTAGCCAGCGATGGGCTATAGCCACGCTTGAGCATGGTCGGTAGCGACATGAGGCCCATGGTGACCACCGTGGCGCCGACAATACCAGTGGAAGCGGCGAGCATCATGCCGACCAGCGTCACCGAGATCCCCAGACCGCCACGTAACGAACCGAACAGCAGAGCCATGGCATCAAGCAGGGTCTCGGCAACTCGCGACTTCTCCAACAGAACCCCCATCAACACGAACAGGGGTACCGCCAATAAGGTGGTGTTGCTCATGATGCCGTAGAGGCGATTGGGGAAGGCGTTGAGGTAGCTACCGTCAAAGTTGGCGTCGATACCGATCGACTCCAGTCCATAGCCAAGGCCGGCGAAGGCCAGAGCGGTGCCGGCCAGCGACAGCGCCACCGGGTAGCCGAACATCAATACCGCACAGATGACACCGAACAGCACCAGAGGCATGTACTCAAGCATTACAGGTGCTCCTCGTTGGCGTCGTCAGGCTGCGCATCAGGATCGAGTCTGCCGGTGAGGATCAGGCCCTTGCGATAGATTTCCACTAGCCCCTGCACAATCATCAACAGGGCAAACAGCGGGATCAGAGTCTTGAGTAGAAACACGCCAGGGATGCCTCCGGCATCCGGCGAGCCTTCGAGAATCCGCCAGGACTTGCCAACGTAGCCGAGGCTGGTCGCGATCACGAAGATCATGACCGGCAGCAGCAGGAACAGGGTACCGAGCAGATCAACCAGTGCCTTGCCGCGTGCCGACATGCCGCGGTAGAAGATATCCACACGCACATGGCCGTCGTGGCGCAGTGTATAAGCGGCAGCCAGCATGAAGACAGCAGCATGCATGTACATCACCGATTCCTGCATTGCGATGCTGTTGACGCTGAAGGCATAGCGCAGCACCACAATCAGAAACTGAATCACCATCATTGCCAGGATCAGCCAGGCAAGTGATTTACCGAGATATTCGGAGCAGCGGTCAAGGGCGGCTATGGGGGGCGGTAGGCCATGGGAGTTGGGCATGGGAGGGCTTCCAGTCTAGCTCTGGTTATTGTCGAGCGTCTTCACCGAGGGAAACACACATCGCCTCATGAGCATTTCAGGCGCATTTCCCCGAGGCGTGGGGGTGAAGGCTTGTGCTGACTATACGTGAAGCCCGATACAACTGTCATTGTACTGCCACCAACGGGCGAGCGAAGTAGACCGTCTCGCAGGTCTTGTATGTCTCTGAGCCATCAGGTGTCCTTGGGCAAGCGTTTCGGCACTCCAGCGCGCCGATATCATGCCAACTGGAGCAACCTTTCTGTCAGGCGGCGGCTACGGCCATCGCCTGGCGGCAGGCATTTGGCAGTTGGATATCGATAGCCACCGGCAGATGGTCGGAGAACAGGTGGTCAAGGACTTCGACTTCGTCGGCGTGCAATGACGATGACAGCAGAATATGGTCCAGTGCCCGTCGTGGTCGCCAGGAGGGGTAACTGGGCACGGGGGCTACGGGGTGCAGCGGCAGGGCATCACAGAAGCGCCCGTGTGACTGGAGGCGATCAGGCGTGCAGTTGAGGTCACCCATCACCACGACGTGACGTAGAGGCGAGACCAGTTCGCTGAGGTAATCCAACTGGCGTCGCTGGGTGCGTTGTCCCAATGACAGGTGTGCCACTATCAGATGCAGTGCATCCGGGCCATTGCCGAAGCGGGCATGAATGGCACCGCGACCAGGTAACGTGCCGGGGAGGCTATGCTCTTCAATCTGGCAGGGGCGTAATCGCGACAACAGTCCATTGCTGTGCTGTCCGAGGCGTCCCAGGTTACGGTTGAGCTGCTGATAGTGATGAGGAAAGCCGCCGGCTTCCGCCAGGTAATGCACTTGATTGACCTGACTGGAGCGAAAACTACCGCCATCGACTTCCTGCAGGCCCACTACGTCAAAGCGTGACAGAACCTCGGCGATCAAGCCGAGGCGTTGTTGCCGCTCAGGAGTTGGCAGAAAATGTTGCCAGCTGCGCGTCACATAGTGGTGGTAGGCCGATGTCTGGATTCCCACCTGCAGGTTGAAGGTCAAGAGCTTCAGATGCTCTCGACCGGGGGCCGGGAAACGTGCATCGGCCAGAGAAGACATGTCTACTCAGCCTCTGCCTGGCCTGCTCGTTCCTCGCGGACCTTTTCGACCAGGCGCGAGGCGACCTTTGGCATGTTCTCGAGGCTGCCGGCCGAGCTCGGCGAGACGATATAGCGTCCATCAACGACCAGTGCCGGCACGCCCATCAGCTGCAGGTTACGAGTAGTAGCTTGAGAGCGATTGATCTGTGATTTGACGCCAAAGCTGTTCAGCGCGCTCAGTGCATCTTCCTCACTGACGTCGTAATCGGAGAAGAAGTCCGCGATATCGGCCAGGTCGCTGAAGCGACGACCGTCTTGATGCATGGCATCGAAGAAGTCCTCATGCGTCTTGTCGATGATGCCCAGCTCTTCGGCGGCGAAGTAGGCCTGGGCATGAGAACGCCAGCTGTCACCCATGATGGCCGGAAGACGCTCGAACTCCACGTCCTCGGGAAGGTCGGCAACCCAATTGTTGAGCGGATCTTCCAGGGCATAGCAGTGCGGACATCCGTACCAGAAGACCTCGGTCACATTGATCTTGCTGTCATCCGAGCCCAGGTGCACCTCGTTGGGGGCCAGGGTGTAGCCTTCTTCCTCGGCAGCAGTGGCGGTGATTGCGGCTGTGGACAGGCTAAGCCCCACCAATCCAACCATCAATGACTTCAGCATGCTTTGCTATCTCCTTGAGACTGTTTTCCGCGGAGGTCCGTTGGACACCCGCCAGTGCGAACGCTGTTTTGAGTCTATAACGCGTAAGGGGTTCCCTGCAGTATCTGTCGCGCTGATCGTGAATTCCTTGCTTGCGCGTATATAGAGTTGCTGGCTGTGTATATAGCGAGGCAGCCAGAGGGCCGCCTCACAGGCTATGAATGACTGGGTTGGCACAGTCGCTTGTCAGGCTTAATGCAGCCCCTGCACATAATTACCCACTGCTTCCATGTCCTCGTCACTCATCCGCGAGGCAATATCGGACATCATGCCATTGAGATCATTGCTGCGATCTCCCGCAGCGAAAGCCTGCAGGGATGTGACGATATATTCAGCATGTTGTCCGGAAAGTGCCGGATAGCCTGCCGAGCCGATACCGCCGCCATTCGGTGAGTGGCAAGCCGAACAGGCAGGAACACCCTTGGCCAGGTCGCCGGCGCGGTAGAGCTCCTTTCCGCGCTCGAGCAACTGCTGGTCGGGATCTGCCTGGCCGACAACGGGTTCCTGACTGGCGAACCAGGCCGCGACATTCCAGGCGTCCTGGTCCGTATAGTCGTCCAGTTGCCCGACCATTTGTGGTACTGCTCGATCACCATCACGAATATCGATGATCTGTCTGGCCAGGTAAGGGGCATGTTGGCCGGCGAGGTTGGGGAAAATGGGGCCGATGCCAACGCCGGTCGGGCCATGACAGGCGGCGCAGGCCTGCGCCTTCTCCTTGCCTGCAGCGGCATCTGCGTCACTCTGCATGTCAGCGTGCACGGTACCGACGGCACCGAGGGTAATTGCCAGGCTTGCCAGTAACTGTCTCATCGCTAGATCACTTATGCCGTTATGTTGTTCAGGATGGGCCCCGGTCGGTTTGCGGCACTATGGTCGCCGGGCTCTGGCAGGCCATTTTCAGGCCTGTCGCTGGTGGCATCGGCACGGTGTTATGATAGAGATGAGGAAACGCCGATCAGCTGTAATGCGTGAGGGGTCTGCCATGAACCTTTCGCAAGGAACCCTTTCGCAAGAGCAGCACTCCTCAATCCAGATGCCACACAGCTCTAACTATAACCAATCACCCCCAGGGCGGAAATGTCGCTCTGACTCCCTTACCATTGTTCACTGTCAGGAACCGCACCGCCTCATGCCGCTAAAGTACGCTTCGGCCCGTTTTCTTACCAGCGCTCCCACCTTGGCCAGCTGCCCTGCCGACAGCGGTGCCGAGGTTGCTTTTGCCGGTCGTTCCAACGCCGGGAAGTCCAGCGCAATCAATGTCATCACTCAGCAGAAGGCGCTGGCGCGCACGTCTCGTACACCGGGGCGCACTCAACTGATCAACTTCTTTTCGGTTGGCGACGATAGCCAGTGCCGGCTGGTGGATCTGCCCGGTTACGGCTATGCCAAGGTGCCGGAAAAGGTCAAATTGGAGTGGCAGCGCCACCTCGCCGAGTACCTACAGCAGCGTGCTTCGATCAAGGGGCTGGTGCTGGTGATGGATGTCCGCCACCCGTTGACCGAGTTTGATCTGACGCTGCTGGATGTCGCTGATGAGCGTAGCCTTCCGGTGCATATCCTGCTCACCAAGGCCGACAAGCTGAAGAATGGGCCAGCAAGAAACGCGCTCAACCAGGTCCGCACGCGCCTACGTGAATGGGAAGACCTGGTGACGATCCAACTGTTCTCTGCGCTCAAGCGCCAGGGGGTCGAAGATGCCCATCGACGCCTGGACGAGTGGTTGGATCAGCCCGACGAGGCATGATGTTCTCGTTCACTGTGGCTTGGTGCGGCTTGGTGCGGCCTGGTGCGACAGGAACGACTCCAGCTCCCGTACATTGGTCAGTCGCGTGACGCCGCTCGGCAAGTTGCCGGTTTGTGCCTCGGGAGGGGCGATCCACACGGCTCGCATGCCCAGGCGTAACGCTGGCAGAACATCTTCCTGCCATGAGTCGCCAATATGCAGAGCCTCGGACGGACTGGCACCGAAGCGTGCCAGCATGGCAAGAAACGCCCGTGGATCAGGCTTGGGTGCGAATATCTCGCCCGCGGCGATACTGTGTTCGAAAAGACGTGACAGCGGCAGTTGGTGGAAAGCCACATTGCCATTGGTGATGGTGCCGAGGCGGTAGCGCTGGCCGAGCCGCTCCAGCATCGCGTCGACTCCCTCGAAAGGGGTGAGCTGGATGCGTAGGGTGTGGAAGTGTGCCATGGCCAGCGCTGCCCAAAGTTGTGCAGCTGCGTGATTGACGCCACTTTCCTTGAGTAGAGCAATCAGAGTACGTTCACGCAGCCAACTGAAGTCACCGCGTCGGGCCCATTGCTGGAGGCCCAGCGCGATACGGCGTTGACGGTACTCGTCGAGCTGAATGGCGGGGGTTGGTGTCTCGCCACGCGAGCGTTGCCATTCAGCGAGGGTTGCCACCAACCAGTCGAAGTGACCGTGTTCGGTACGTTCCATCACCCCGGCGTTATCCCACAGGGTGTCGTCAAGATCGAAGGTCAACACCCTCAATGTCATGGTATCTGTCCTGGATCAAGAGGTTGATTCCGGCTCCGTATCGGCGGTATCTCCGCGTCCTGTACGTCGCCGGGCTCGTGGATGAGCCTGGTCATAACTCTGTGCCAGCTGCTGCCAGTCGAGGCGGGTGTAGACCTGAGTCGTCGATAGATTGGCATGGCCGAGCAGCTCCTGCACGGCACGCAAGTCCTGGCTGGACTCCAGCAGGTGGCTGGCAAAGGAATGACGTAGACGGTGAGGATGCAGATGTTCAGGAAGGCCGCGTCGGCGCGCCTGGGTAACAAGGCGTTGCTGGATGGCTCGATGACCGAGACGCCGTCCTTGTTGGCTGACAAACAGCGCCTTTTCATCATCTGCAACGAAAGTACTGCGGATGCCCAGCCAGCACTTGAGTGCTTCGCGAGCGCGTTTTCCTACAGGTACCTGGCGAGGCCTGGAGCCTTTACCGATGACTCGCACACGCTGTTCCTGCAAATCGCCGAGATCCAATGACGCCAGCTCAGCAAGACGCAAACCACTGGAGTAAAGCAGTTCAAGCATGGCCTGATCGCGCACCGATAGTGGTGATCCGTCATGGGGAGTGTCGAGAAACTGCGCCAGCTGGTCGACATCCAGTGGTTTGGGCAGATCTTTCGGTGTCTTCGGTCCTCGGTTGAGCGTCACTGGGTTATGAGTGAGGAGGCCTCGTTCCACCAGAAATTCACTGAACCGTGACAGCGCGGCACGCCTGCGTTGCAGGCTACGCGAGGCAAGGCCTCTGGCGCGTTCAGCACCGAGAAAGTTGCGGATGGCTTTGCTGTCGAGGCCTTCCACCTGATCGGCACCACGGGATTGCTGGTGCTCGATCAGTGACGTCAGGTCGCGGCGATAGGCGTCGAGCGTTGCCGGGCTGGCAGTCTGGCCCAGCTCGGTGAGGAAGCCCTCGACTTCGCTGACCAGCTTAGTCATGGCCCCGTTCGCCGAGTCGTAACGACAGGCGTACCAGGATATCGGCCAGATACTCGGTAAATAGTGTGTCCATGCTGGCGCGGAAGTAATCCGGGTCCTGGCTGGCGAGAATCAGATAGCCTTGAGGTTCGCCGAGCGTCAGGCGGGCAATGGTGCAGGAGCCGGATTTTGCTGGTGCCTTGATATGCGGAATCAGGCGCTTCCAGTCGGTGGGCGTCAGTTTGGTACAGCGGCTGGCGCGGCCATCGAGTAGTGCAGCGAGGCGCTGCCCGGTGTGTTCGTCGAGTACATGGCGAGGCGCCTGGGGCGGTTGCAGGTCGCGATCGGTCAGGCTGGAAGGGCACCATAATGCGACCGCCGGGGTCTGGAAGCGTTCACTCAATTGAGTGGCCAATGCTTGCCCAAGCGCATCGTTGTCCTCGGCCTCGAGCAGGGCCAGCACCAGTTCTCGAGTACGTCGGTACTGGGCTTCATTATGGCGTGCCGACTCGAGCAATTGTTCCAGTCGCCATTCTGCACCCTCGGCTCTGCGTCGCAGGTCATGGACCAGACGCTCGAGCAGGGATGTTGCCCCCTGGGTGTCGGGATGGGGAACCTTCAGTTGTTGCAACAGCCCCTCTCGACCCACGAAGAAGTCCGGGTGGCGGGCGAGCCATTCGGCGACGCGGTCTGGATCCAGTGTCTTGCGAGGTTCATGGGCAGGTTGCGACATGCGCGTCTCCCTTGCGTACTTTTATATTATCGATCTAGCGCAACGCTATGCGTCCATCATAGACACGCTCTGCTGGCCCAGTCATGATCAGGTGGCTCTCGCCTCCCGCCCAGTCAATCTGCAGACTACCGCCAGGTAGGTGCACCTTGACCGGGCTGCTCAGCAGGCCGCGGCGAATACCACATGCCACCGCTGCACAGGCACCAGTACCACAAGCCAGCGTCTCTCCGGTGCCCCGCTCGTAGACGCGCAGATGGATTTCCCCGGAGGAGACCAGCTGCATGAAGCCGACATTCACCCGCCTGGGAAAGCGCGGATGGGCCTCTATAGCTGGGCCAAGATGCTCTACTGGCGCGTCATCGGTATTGTCGACGATCAGTACCGCATGAGGGTTACCCATGGAAGCGACACTGATCTCGACACTTTTGCCATCCACATCCAGCCGGTGCGTCAGCAGGTCCTCATCTGCGTCGAAAGGTAATGCCTGCGGTGCAAAGCGTGGCGCACCCATATCGACACTGACCTGATTATCGTCCTGCACGTCCAGGACCAGCGGACCTCCCGCCGTCTCGACCCTGATCTGACGCTTGTGGGTCAGCCGCTTATCGAGCACGAAGCGGGCAAAGCAGCGTGCCCCATTACCGCAGTTTTCCACCTCGCTACCATCAGCATTATAGATGCGGTAGCGGAAGTCCATGTCCGGATCTCGCGGCGGTTCCACGACCAGCAACTGGTCAAACCCGATGCCGAAGCGGCGATCCGCCAGACGGCGGATCTCCTCGTTCTCCAGGCGTGCACGCTGAGTGACCAGATCAACGACCATGAAGTCGTTGCCGAGCCCGTGCATCTTGGTGAAATGCAACAGCATTACTGCGGCTCCCCCAGCAGGGTTTCGCCGGCCCAGAGGTCACTGATCTGCTCACGGTGACGCACAACCTGGAAGCGTTCACCATCGACCATGACTTCGGCCGGTCGTGGGCGACTGTTGTAGTTGGAAGCCATCACGAAGCCATAGGCTCCCGCCGAGCGTACCGCCAGCAGATCGCCCGGCGCGATGGCCAGTTCGCGATCCTTGCCGAGGAAGTCGCCGGTTTCGCATACCGGGCCGACCACGTCATAGACAGCGGGCTCGCGCGAGGCCTGGGTATCCACGCGAATGATCGCCTGCCAGGCCTGGTAGAGGGCCGGGCGGATCAGGTCGTTCATCGCCGCATCGACGATCGCGAAGTTCTTTGTCTCGCCGGGCTTGAGAAACTCGACACGGGTTAACATCACGCCGGCATTGGCGGCAATCGAGCGCCCCGGCTCGAACAATAGTGTCAGCTTGTCGCCACCGGGCCACTGTGCCAGGCGTTCGAGCAACTTCGACGCGTAGACGAACGGTGCCGGAGGAGTCTCGTCACGATAGGGCACGCCAAGACCACCACCGAGATCAAGGTGCTCGATCTCGATACCCCTGTCACGCAGGCGGTCAAGCAGCAGCAGCAGCCGCTCCAGAGCATCGAGGAAGGGAGCTACTTCAGTCAGTTGCGAACCGATATGGCAATCGAGGCCGGAAATCTTGAGGTGGGGCAACGCCGCGGCTTGCTGGTAGACCTCGAAAGCATCATCGACTGGAATGCCGAACTTGTTGTCCTTGAGCCCGGTGGAAATGTACGGGTGAGTTCCGGCGTCGACGTCCGGGTTGACGCGTAGCGATACCGGAGCCACCACACCGAGACGTTCGGCTACCGCATTGAGGCGCTCCAGCTCAGGCCGAGATTCGACGTTGAAGCACTTGATACCCAGCTCCAGGGCACGGGCCATCTCGTGTTCCTGCTTGGCCACGCCTGAAAACACCACGCGTGACGGATCACCGCCGGCGGCCATCACGCGCTCGAGCTCGCCGATTGAAACGATATCGAAGCCGGCACCCAGGCGAGCCAATACGTTGAGTACCGCCAGGTTGCTGTTGGCCTTGACCGCATAGCAGATCAGGTGGGGGTGGTTCTCCAGTGCCTGCTCATAGGCATTGAAGTGGCGCTCCAGAGTGGCTCGTGAGTAGACGTAGCATGGCGTGCCGACCTGTTCGGCAATATCCGTTAGTGCGGCCTGCTCGGCATAGAGCTGGCCATCGCGATATTCAAAATGATCCATGCTCAGTTCTCGTCTGCCGGTATAGTGCTGTCCGCTGACGCATCACTGGACTCGTCCTCGGGCTGCTGCTCTTCATCCTGCTGGGCTTCCTCCCGCGGGCCATAGCGCTCAGCGGCCTCTTCATCGCTGGGTAGGTACAGCGGGCCTTTCTGGCCGCATCCAGCCACAACGAAGCTCAACAGCAGCAACATCACGCTGCTCGTCAGTGTCCGGATCATCACTGGCCTCCTGCCTGCAGAGCCTTGAGTGCATCGCGAGCGCGCTGTGCGGCAGCTCGTACCTGGTCTGGTGCGGTGCCACCGATGTGATTGCGCGCCGCAACAGAACCTTCGAGTGTCAGCACCTCGAAGACGTCTTCGTCGATGATGTCGGAGAATTGCTGGAGCTCGGCCAGCGTCATGTCGGACAGGTCCTTGTGCTGCTCGATGCCGAAGGCCACTGACTGGCCGACGATCTCGTGAGCATCGCGGAACGCCACGCCCTTGCGCACCAGGTAATCGGCGAGGTCGGTCGCGGTGGAGAAGCCACCCCGAGCGGCTTCACGCATGGACTCGGTTTTTGATTCGATGGCCGGCACCATATCGGCGAAGGCACGTAGACAGCCCATCACTGTGTCGAAGGTGTCGAACAGCGGTTCCTTGTCTTCCTGGTTGTCCTTGTTGTAGGCCAGCGGCTGCGACTTCATCAGCGTCAGCAGGCCGATCAGGTGACCATAGACACGGCCGCTCTTGCCGCGCACCAGCTCGGGAACATCGGGGTTCTTCTTCTGCGGCATGATCGAGGAACCGGTGCAGAAGCGGTCCGGAAGATTGATGAAGTTGAACTGTGTGCTGGTCCACAGCACCAGTTCTTCGCTCATGCGTGACAAGTGCATAAGCAGCAAGCTGGCAAAGGCGGTGAATTCGATGCTGAAGTCACGGTCGCTGACCGCATCGAGGCTGTTCTCCGCCGGGCGATCGAAACCAAGCAGCTGTGCGGTCAGGTGGCGGTCGATGGGGTAGGTGGTACCTGCCAGAGCAGCAGCGCCCAGCGGCAGTACATTGGCGCGCTTGCGGCAGTCGAGCAGACGCTCATGGTCACGGGCGAGCATTTCGTGCCATGCCAGCAGGTGATGACCGAAGGTTACCGGCTGTGCAGTCTGCAGGTGTGTGAAGCCGGGCATGATGGTATCGGCCTCGCGTTCGGCCAGCTCGATCAGGCCGCTGCGCAGACGAGCCAGTTCCTCGGCGACGAGATCGATGGCCTCGCGCATGTAGAGGCGAATATCGGTGGCGACCTGATCATTGCGCGAACGACCGGTATGCAGCTTCTTACCGGTAATGCCGATCTTGGCGGTGAGGCGTGCCTCGATATTCATGTGCACGTCTTCCAGTTCAACCGACCACTCGAACTCGCCAGCGGCGATTTCCTGCTCGATTTCCGTCAGCCCGTTGATGATCGCGTCACGTTCCTCGTCACTGAGCACGCCAACCTGTGCCAGCATGGTGGCATGTGCAATCGAGCCCTGGATGTCGTGGCGGGCCATTCGCTGGTCGAAATCCACGGAAGCGGTAAAGCGGGCGACAAAAGCGTCGGTGGGCTCGCTGAAGCGGCCGCCCCAGGACTGATTGGTACTGTGACTCATTGGACTGGGTTCCTGCATGACGAAAGTGAGCGATGCGCCGATCTTGTCGGTGCTGTGAATCACCGCTATGGCGGTGTCGTGCAGCCGAGTTGTGATTGGCGCCGGACCATGTCCGAAGTGTACCAGAGTCGACACGTCAGGCGAGGACTACCGGCTCTGGTCGGGACGATGTGATGACCTTGTCGGAAGTGCGTGACAACGACTGTGGCGCTTCGTCCAATTTTCCTTACCCGGGCGGTGCTTTATGATGATGGTATCCACTCATGTTATCGATGGCTGCCGTAACGGGACTGTCGATCAGGGAGAAAGTTGTGCCACAGATGTCCACCCTGCGAATCGCCACCCGCAAAAGCCAGCTGGCCATGTGGCAGGCGGAATATGTTCGCGACCGCCTGCTGGAGATACATCCCGATCTTGAGGTCGAACTGGTGCCGATGTCGACGCGCGGCGACCGCATCCTCGACACTCCACTGGCCAAGGTTGGTGGCAAGGGCTTGTTCGTCAAGGAACTTGAGGAAGCCATGCTTGATGGCCGTGCGGATATCGCAGTGCACTCGATGAAGGACGTGCCGATGCAGTTCCCCGAAAGCCTCGGCTTATCGGTGATTCTTGCTGGTGCCGAACCTACCGATGCGCTGGTGTCCAATCGCTGGTCTTGCCTGGATGAATTGCCCGAAGGTGCGCGCGTCGGGACATCCAGCCTGCGTCGTGGTCTGCAGATGCGCGAGGCACGCCCGGATTTCGAGGTCATCAGCCTGCGGGGCAACGTCCAGACGCGCCTGGCCAAGCTTGATGCCGACGAATTCGATGCCATTCTGCTTGCCACGTCAGGGCTCAAACGTCTGGGGTTGGGAGAGCGCATTCGCCAGGAACTGCCGCCGGAAGTCTGCCTGCCGGCCTGTGGCCAGGGGGCGCTCGGCATCGAGTGCCGGATGCATGACGCTGAATTGGTGTCGTTGCTGACCCCGCTGGATGATCTACAGACTGCGACGAGAGTTCGCGCCGAACGAGCCATGAATACCCGTCTGGAAGGCGGTTGTCAGGTACCGATTGGTGGCCACGCGGTGTTCGAGGATGAGGGCCGCACCCTTTGGTTACGCGCGTTGGTGGGAACGCCGGACGGCACCCGAGTGCTGCGTGCAGAAGGCCGCGGCTCGGTGGATGAGCCGGAGCTGCTTGGTCTGAGAGTCGCCGAGGACTTGCTGGAGCAGGGAGCGGGGGAGATTCTTGCTGAAGTCTATGGGCCGCGTTGAAGGCAGATATGCCACGCTGAAGGTAGGAGCACCATGATGATGCTGGCGGTATGACACGAGCTTTCGCACTGACCGGGGCACCAGTGGTGATCACCAGGCCCGGCAAGCGCGCCGGGGCACTGGCCGAGGCCATTGAAGCCAGAGGTCTGCCGGTGTCCCACCTGGAGCTTATGGCTCACCAGCATGTGCCTGAAACGGCACAAATGCGAGCCACCTGGCTTGATATCGACCATTTTCATAAGGTGGTCGTGATCAGTCCCGCGGCGGCAGAGCGTCTGATCGCCGCATTGGACCGTTATTGGCCTCAGTTACCGCAAGGCCTGATGCTGTATGCGGTTGGCAAGGCAACAGCGGCGTTGTTGCATGAGGCGCTGGGTCTACGAGTGCGGGTGCCGTCGCCGACGATGGGAGAGGAAACCAGTGAGGCTCTGCTGCAACTGGGCTCGCTGCGAGACCTCGAGCATCAGCGGGTATTGCTGGTGGCAGGTGAAGGTGGCCGCCCAGTGCTGGCAGACTGTCTGGCACAACGCGGTGCAGCGGTAACGCGGATTGAGGTATATCGGCGTCAACTGCTGACGCCTTCCAGCGAGGCAAAAGCCATGCTGGATCAAGCACATTATCGAGCACTGGTGGTCAGTAGCGGAGAAATCCTGGAACATCTGGCAAGATGGTGTTCACAGACCGCCTTTGAGCAACCGCTTGTAGTATCCAGCCAGCGGTTGGCTAGACTGGCGGAGGAGCTGGGGTTTTGTGTCCCGGTCGTGGCGTCTGGCGCATCGCCCGCGGCGCTGGCGGCTGCGGTGGCAAGGACCTGCGACCCGAAGGATGCCGAATGAAGATCTCGAAAAGGGCTAGCGACAGATGAGCAACCAACAGCACGATCAGGACGAACAGAAGACCCCGTCCGGGACTGCCTCGAAGGAGGCAGGAGCCGCGTCCGGGGGCAAGGAAGCCTCAAAGAGTGCTGCCGGCCGAGGCAGTACGCGGCGCTCACGTCGGCACAACAAGGCCGGTGGGGCCCAGGCTTCGTCCTCCTCCGCTGCTTCATCTTCTGCCTCGAATGCTGATACCGGCAAAACTGCATCTGCCGACAGTACCGATTCAACGCAGAAGTCGAGCGATTCAACGCAGAGCCAGCCTGCGGCAACGACCGCCAGCCAGACCAGCTCTCCCGCGTCATCTGAAAGCAAGGCCTCCCCCGAAGCTGGCAAGTCCTCCTCGACTGGCAAAGCCTCCGACAGCAGCAAGGCGTCAAGCAGTGATAAGGCGTCAGGTGACGGTAAGTCATCCAGCAGTGGCAAGAGCGCGGCCAGCAAGCCGACTTCCAACAGTGCTTCTTCCTCTACCGCCTCCAGAGCGGGTGGCGGCAGTGGCGGTGGTTCTGCCTCGACCAGTGGAGATAACACAGGCGGTGGCAAATCCAGCGGCAGCAAGGCGGGCGTGATCGCGCTGGTGCTCGTGTTGCTGGTTATCATCGGGCTGGGCTTCATCGGCTGGAAGGGCTGGCAGATGCAACAGGCCATGAGTGATCGCCTGGATCAGCTCAAGGAAAACGCTGCGAGCGTCGAACAGGTACAGAACCTGACCGGGCGACTGGAAACGGGGCTCTCAGGGCTCAATGAGCGCAAGGAGGCGATGACCCAGAGCATCGACGGTATCCAGACGAACTTTTCCGATTACAAGGCCGAGGTCAATCAGACGCTCGACCGTGTGCTGGCCGACTTGTCCAGAGAGCAGGATGCCGATAGCCGTGACTGGCTGCATGCTGAGGCCGCTTACCTACTGCGTCTGGCCAACCAGCGCCTGCAATTGGAGCGTGACGTAGAAGGCGCTGCTGCATTGCTGCGCACTGCGGACAACCGGTTGCGTGAAGCCGATAACCCGGCACTGGTTCCGGTGCGTCGAGCGATCGCTGAAGAATTGGCAGCACTGCAAGGCGTGCCGCGCGTCGACCGTACTGGCCTGTACCTGGCATTGAATGCCGAGCAGGAGCAGATCGCGGCGTTGCCGCTGGCGCAGGACATCAAGGAGTTTACTGCCGACACCACCATTGCCGAGGCGCCCAGCGGCCCCTGGCAGGAACAGTTGTCGAAGATTGGCAGCGAGCTCAAGGATCTGGTTGTGGTCCGTCATCACGACCAGCCTTTGGAAGCGTTGATCTCGCCTGAGCAGGAGACCTATCTGCGTCAGAGTCTGCGTCTGGTGATCGAGCAGTCTCAGGTCGCGTTGCTGAAGGAAGAGCAAGGGCTCTACGATGCCAGCCTCGACAAGGCCATCAAGTTGCTCGAGGGCTACTACGATATGGATGATGAGGCCGTGCAGGCAGTCGTTGCACGTCTCACCGAGCTCAAAGGGGAGTCGATTCACCCTGAGCTGCCGGATATCAGTGCGTCACAGCAGGCGCTGGCTCGCTTCATCGAACAGCGCTTCGAGGCTCGCACTGAGGGCCAGGGAGGTAACTCATGAGAAAGCTGATCCTGTTGATCGTCCTGGGCCTTGCGCTCGGGGCCGTTCTCGGTCAGTTGATGGAGTCGGCTCCCGGCTATTGGCTGGTACGGGTCGGTGACACCTCGGTGCAGACCAACTTCTGGTTTGGTCTAGTGGCTCTGTTGGCGATTTTTATCGTGCTGCATTTCCTGCTCCGTGTGGTGGTGCGTATGAGCCGCCCGGTCAGCCGCTACAAGGTGTGGAACTCCCGAGCTCGCAACCGTACCGCCATGAAGCGTACCGTGCGTGGCCTGGTGGCGCTGGCAGAAGGCCGTTGGAAGCGTGCCGAGAAGGCGTTGGTCAAGGCGGCGGACGACTCCAGTACCCCGCTGGTCAACTATATGTCGGCCGCTCTCGCGGCCCACTATCAGGGGCGTTATGAGCAGGCCGATACGCTGCTCAAGCGTGCTCATTTGAGTACTGACGGTGCTGATCCCGCAGTCGGCATGATGCAGGCGCAGCTGATGCTGGATCGTCAGCAGTATGAGGAAGCGTTGGCGATTCTGACGCGGCTGGATCGTCATTTGCCCCGTCACCCACAAGTCCTCAAGCAGCTCAAGCAGGCCTACATCAGCGTCAGTGACTGGGATGGTCTGCGTCGCCTGCTGCCGCGCCTGGCTGACCAGCAACTGATTGCCCGCGAGGAGCGTGAGGCGCTGGAATTTCAGGCTTACCGCGAGTTGATCATCAAGGAAACGCGCAATCCCGAGGATATCGAGCGTGTGCGTAACCTCTGGGCGGACATGCCGGAGCATCTGCGTTCCAATGTCGAATTGATCGCGCTCTACACCGAGGCCCTGGTGCAGGGCGATCAGCCGGTGATCGCCGAGCGTCTGCTGCGTCATTCGCTCAAGGATCACTGGGACAGTCGTCTGGTGTTGCGTTATGGCTTGTTGGGGGTGGACGCCTCGCGTCAACTGGTCACGGCGGAGAAATGGCTGCAGGAACGCCCCAACGACCCCGATCTGTTGCTGACATTGGGTCGCCTGGCTCTGCGCAATGCCTATTGGGGCAAGGCCCGTGAATACTTCGAAGCCAGTCAGCGTCAGCGTTCCAGCGGTGTAGTCTGCGCGGAATTGGCACGGCTCTATGCCAACCTTGGCGAGCACAACAAGAGCCAGCTCTACTATCGGCAGAGCGTCGAACTACTCGACAAGTCCCTGCCGTCGCTACCGCAACCGAGCGATGCCAAGCAGGCGTGATCGGTCAGGGTTGATGGAACGGCAAGCAACAGAAACGCCCCGAGGACTTCAATCCTCGGGGCGTTTCTGTAATGTGCTACGAGCTACGAGCTACGAGCTACGAGCTACGATCGAATAGAGCTCCCGAACCCTCCGGGATCTGAATACCTTGCTTCTCGTATGCTCGCTGCTTGCCAGTTTGGTTGTGAAGCAGTTTCAATCTGGCATGGAAACACAAAGGGGCAGCTTCAAGCTGCCCCTTTGTGTTCATCTGTTGCTTTGCCTTAATCCCCGGCAGGGAAGTCTGTATCGACTCTGGCCTTCTCCGGAGCATCGTGGGTATTGGGTGATTCGATGCTGCCATCTTCGCCAGGCTCCGGAACTTCATCATGTCGCCTGGCATCCGGGAGAATACGCAGGTTGGCAGCTGGGGCGTGTCCCTGCTTGTCCTGGCCGAAGTAGACCGTGGTGTGTGGGTACGGAATCTCGATACCGGCTTCGTCGAGGTGCAGCTTGACCAGGCGGTTGTAGGCACGGCCCACGGCCCATTGGTTGCCGGGAGTGGTCATGATCCGCACGCGGATATTGACGGCGCTGTGGTCCAGTGACACGACACCGGCCACTTCCAGCTGATCGAGGACTTCCTTGCCGAGGTCCTGGTCCGTGGTCAGTTCCTCGAAGGCATTGCGCAGGGAAATGATCGCATCATCAATGTTCTCGCGATAGGCAATGCCGTACTCGCCGACGTGGTAGGCGAAATCACGCATGTAGTTGGAGACCAGGTCGACGCTGGAGAAGGGCACTAGATGGTAGGTGCCGTTGAGGTCGCGGATACCTACCGAGCGAATGCTGAGCTTCTCGGCTGTACCGGTAATGCCGCCTACCGTGACGACGTCGCCGGTATTCATGGCGTTCTCGATCTGGATGAAAATGCCGGTAATGATGTCCTGCACCAGCTTCTGAGCGCCGAAACCGATGGCGAGGCCCAGTACCCCTGCACCGGCAATCAATGGCCCGATATTGATACCGATCTCGGCCAGCACAATCATCAGGGTCATGGCGACAATGGCGATGGCCAGCGCATTGCGGAACAGCGACAACAGAGTATGAGCGCGTGCCGAGGGCAGCCCCTTGCCGGTATTGGGGTTGAGGCGGTGCTCAATAGCGCTGGCCAGGGCTATCCATAGTGCGATGGCAACCACCACTATCAGCGCAACGTTGGAAACACGGCTGACAATGGTCCGCCCCGATTCAGAGGCATACCAGCCGGGAAGGTCGAAGACTCCCCAGGCGCCGAACAGCATCATCGCTGCCACGAGCAGGATCACCACGTTGACCACGCGCAGTATGAGTGGAATATAGGAGTTCAGTCGCGGTTCCAGCAGTGGCAGGCGCTGACGCAATTCATCCGATAGCGTGATACGGCGCCCAATGGTCTGCACCAGCAGGCGTGACAGCAGCATGGCGGCGATGATCACGCCGAGGGTCTTGAGGGTGGCGATCAGCACATAGGGCAGTGCGTCCTCGGGGCGGGTCAGCGTCAATACCAGCACGGTGGTGAAATAGGCGATGGCGATCAGATGCCAGACGCGAGCCAGCAGGCGTAGTGTGACACGGGTAGCTGAGAGGTTTGACTGACGTGCGCGGTCGAGCAGTGCATCGCGCAGTTTGCTGCGATTGATCAAGACTACGGTAATGGCATAGATCCAGGCTCCGACCATGACCATGGTACCGATACCGGTGCCTAGAGGCTTGGATAAGTAGATGCTGACCAGTGGCACCACTACCATCAGTCCGTAGCCGGCAAGGCCGATCAGGCGCGCGATCCAGCGGTTCCAGTAGGAAGCATCACCTGCCTGGATGGGCAGTAGACGCAGTCCTTCATAGCGCGAGGCAAACAGCATCCGTACCGCGGCCTTGAGTAGCTCGATGACCAGGAAGGCATTCAGGAACAGTGAGGCCCGGGTCGACAGACTGCCGGTGTCTCCCACGGCAAAGGTTGCAACGAGGTTGCCACCGATATAGGCCAGACCGACCACCAGCGCATCAACCGCAGCGGCCAGTGCCACTGCAACGACCAGCCGCACGGTAGGATTGAGGTGGTGGCCATTCAGCGACCATCCACTCAGACGCGTGAATAGGGGACGCACCAGGCGTCGCGCCACAATGAAAAATGCGAAGGTCGCAACGATGATGATGCCGAGGTTGATTGCGGCCTGAGCAAAGAACTGAAGGTCCAGGGGAGTAGAGGCCATGGAGCCATTGAATAGCGCGATGATGGCGTCAGCAGCCACCCGAGCATGGGTGCCGAAATCGCTGACTATCGAAGACGTCCAATGAGCCAGTTGGCCGGGTAGCGAGGTCGGCTCGTTGACGGCGGGCGTCTGCTCGGTCAGAGAGGGTGTCTCGGTACCCGGCCCCGCAGTTTCGGGCGATGCCTCAGCCAGTTGGCGCAGTTGTTCGATCAGTTGCGTACGTGCCTGGTCATTTTCCAGCATGTCCGCCAGCGTTGAGTAGGCAGGCGCCTCGGTGCCCTCGGCAGGAGCCTCGGACTGCTGGGCAAGCACGGGAGAGATCATCATCATGCCGACCAACCACAGCAGACTGAGCAGCATGAAACGCATCATGAAGCCCCGTATCATGAAGTATTGTCTTGAGTGCATCCGAGGTCTCCTTTTTCGGTCGCCATTTCTATCGTGCAATTCGCGAAGGCTAACACGCATTGCTGATCCATGTATGGCATTGATATATGGTATGGCATTGGTATATGTACGGCATTCCGGGCGTGAATCGGACGGCATTGACGACGATAAGGCGAAGTCTGGCCGGTAGATTCATGCGCGATGCTTGAGAAGCTGACAAGCTGTTGTTTCGAACGGTTCCCTGGAAATCTGCCCATTCAGCTTCAAGGGCCATGCCACTATCATATCCAGGCTATCGAGCAGGATGAGGAGCTCTCCATGGAGGTTGGTGTTGCGGGCGTGCTTTGGGTCGCGCTGGGAAGCGCTCTGGGAGGGATGGGGCGGTTGTGTGTCAGCCGTTGGTCGGCAGCTCACCTCGGCACGGCATTCCCCTGGGGAACCCTGTTCGTCAATCTCGCTGGCGCCTTTGCCATCGGTTGGCTGGCCGCGACGCTATCTGCGGGAACAGGGTTGGCGCTATGGCTGATGACGGGGGTGCTGGGTGGTTTCACCACAGTGTCGTCTTTCAGCTTGCAGACGCTGGACCTGATGCGTGAGCAGCGCTGGCTGGCTGTCGGTGTCAATGTCGGCCTGACGCTGGTGTTGGGCATTGGCGCTGCTGCGTTGGGTGTGAGGCTGGCGACATGAGCCGCTGGGCGTCCTATCTTCAGGTTGGCCTCGGTAGTGCTCTTGGCGGTACCTGCCGAATGTTGGCCGGTGTCGTGGTCAATGCGTCGATTGCCTCGCCCTTCCCCTGGGCGACATTGATCGTCAATGTTCTAGGTAGTTGGTTGATCGCGCGCCTTGCCACCCATGCGGTGCTGAATAGCTCTGGTCGCATCGCGAGGGCGCACGGCTTGCTGATTGCCGGCTTCTGTGGCGGTTTTACCACCTTTTCCTTGTTCAGTCTCGAAACGGTTCAGTTGGCCGTGGATGGCCAGTACGGTCTTGCGGCGCTCTATGTCGGCGTCAGTGTACCGTTATGGCTGGGAGCAGCCTGGTGGGGAGATAGGGCGGCACGACGGTCACAGGCCCGGTCGTGATCGGTCGCTGGCACGGCAGGGTCGACACCTGCCGTGCAGTTGCAGACGTGTTCCTGCTCAGTGGTTGGCTTTACTGCCCTTTCTGGCTGTCGTCTTGCCGGCCGACTTGTCGTCTGTCTTGAAATGCCCCCGTACCAGTCCCAGTAGCCCCTGGGTTGATGCATCAAAGTCCTGGCTGCGCTCGTCGATACGCTCACTGATCTCACCGGCGATGCGCTTGCCCAGTTGCACACCCCACTGGTCGAAGGAGTTGATGTTCCAGATCACGCCCTGGACGAACACCTTGTGCTCGTAGAGGGCAATCAGCGCACCGAGGTTGCGCGGCGTCAGCTCATCAAGCAGCAGTACGCTGGACGGACGATTGCCCGGGCAACTATAGGGATCGAGATCGCCGCCCTGCTGGCTGCCTTCCATGAAGGCATTGGCCTGGGCGAGCATGTTGGTCAATAACGCGAAGTGGTGATCCTCGACGCCTGGCTCGGGCTTGAGTGAGGCGATGAAGTCGATCGGCACGTAGCGAGTGCCCTGGTGCAACAGCTGGAAAAATGCATGCTGGCCATTGGAACCGGTCTGTCCCCAGACGATGGGGCCGGTCTTGTAGTCCACCGGACGGCCGAAGATATCCACCGACTTGCCGTTGGACTCCATGTCGAGCTGTTGCAGGAAGGACGGCAACTGATGCAGGGCCTGATCGTAGGGCACGATGGCCTGGGTCTCGGCACCTACGAAGTTGATGTACCAGATACCGATCAAGGCCATCAGTACTGGCATGTTTTCCTCGAGAGGCGCATGCAGGAAGTGCTGGTCCATTTCCCAGGCACCTTGCAGCATCTCGATGAAACCTTCGAATCCTATCGCCAGCGCGATGGGCAGGCCGATGGATGACCACATCGAGTAGCGGCCACCGACCCAGGCCCAGAACTCGAAGACGTTCTCTTCACGGATTCCGAACTCCATGGCTGCCTTGCGGTTGGTCGAGGCTGCGACGAAGTGCGCTCCTACATCGGCGTCATCACCGGCCTGTTCGACGAACCAACGGCGAGCAGTGCGCGCGTTGAGCAGGGTCTCCTGAGTCGAGAAGGTCTTGGTCGAGACGATGAACAGTGTGGTGGCCGGGTTGAGGCCGCGCAGAACCTTCTGGATATGCGCACCGTCGACGTTGGAGACGAAATGGAAATTGAGCTCGGGGTGGCGGTGCTTGAGCAGTGCCCGGCAGGCCATGTTGGGGCCGAGGTCTGAACCGCCGATACCGATATTGACCACGTCACGAATGCGCTCACCACTGTAGCCCTTCCACTCGCCGCTGCGCACGGCTTCGGAGAAGCGCTTGATCTGTTCGCGGGTGGCGTGGATTTCCGGCATCACATCCTTGCCATCGACGATGACTGGCTGGTCGCCCAGGTTACGCAGGGCGGTGTGTAGAACAGGACGGTTCTCGGTGACATTGATGATATCGCCGGAGAACATCTGTGCCCGGCGCTGCACCAGAGCCGAGTGGTGGGCCAGCTCCAGCAGTTTCTCCAGCACCGCATCAGAAAGCTGGTGCTTGGAATAGTCGAGGAACAGGCCGCCGACCCGCAGGCTCATCTTGTCGAAACGCTGGGGGTCTTGAGCAAAATAGTCTCGAATACGGTCATTGGCCGTCTGCTCACGCAGTTTCAGCAGTGATTGCCAGGTCACACTACGGGTCAGTTGGAACACTTCAGTGTCCTCCTCGATAACAAGATTCATCAGTTGCTGCGCGACGAGATCCAGGCGCCAGCATCAGGAATATCCATCTCATAGGGCTGGGACAGCCAGGGCGAACTCAACATGAAGTCCGCGCTTGCCGGGTTGCAGGCCACTGGCAGGTTCCACAGTGCAGCCAGGCGCAGCAGTGCCTTGACGTCTGGGTCATGAGGCTGTGGGGAAAAGGGGTCCCAGAAGAAAATCAGTAGATCAAGCCGCTGCTCGGTAATGCGTGCGCCAATCTGTTGGTCGCCACCCAATGGGCCACTCATCAGTCCCTCGACCTCCAGTCCCAGCTCCTTGCTCAGTCGAGCTGCGGTGGTACCGGTTCCGATCAAGTAGTGTTGTTGCAGCTCCTTGCGCCAGCGATTGGCCCACTCCATAAGAGCAGCCTTCATGCCGTCGTGAGCGACCAGCGCGATACGTTTGCGAGCCGGGATGGAGCGACGGACCTGAGAGGCGGGCTTGGATGCGGTCATGGATTGTCTCCAGGGCGACAGGGTGAATGGATTCACCTTGGTGGTCACACCTTAGTGTTTTGAAGGTAATATTACTACGGCATTCGCTATCGACTAAGGTATGAAAGTCGGGATTGTGCGACACATTAAGCCTTTAAGTCGCAGATTTAAGGGCATAATTAGCAATGCCTAACCTATGGCCAGCTTCATTATGTTGTAAGTTTACCAAAATAGTACTTGAGTCCAGCGCCTGTCTGTACCACATTGGGAGCCACTCGCGACGCCCGTGAGAGTGATGGTCCTGTGCTCACTTCTCACCTTCCGTCGACATCCGTTATTCATCGAACGTTATTCATCGAGCATTATTCATCGAACAAGGGGATCCCGGACATGACTCTCAAGGTTGCCATCAATGGATTCGGTCGTATCGGACGTAACGTGCTGCGCGCACTATTCGAGAACGGCTATCGCGATCGTATCGAGGTTGTGGCCATCAACGACCTGGGTGATCCGTCACTCAATGCCCATCTGCTGCGCCATGACACCGTGCACGGCCATTTCCCCTTCAAGGTAGAACACGACGAAGAAAGCCTCAGTGTCGATGGCCAGCGTATCGCGATACTCTCCGAACGTGATCCGGCTAACCTGCCCTGGGCTTCGCTGGGTGTTGATCTGGTCATGGAATGTACCGGTCTGTTCACCAAGCGTGAAGCGGCGGGCAAGCATATTGCTGCAGGCGCCGGTAAGGTGCTGATTTCTGCACCGAGTCCGGACTGCGACGCCACCGTGGTGTTCGGCGTTAATGAACAAGTACTCACGGCTGAACACAAGGTGGTCTCCAATGCTTCCTGCACCACCAACTGTCTAGCCCCGGTGGCCAAGGCTCTCAACGATGCCGTGGGTATCGAGAACGGCCTGATGACCACCGTGCATGCCTATACCAATGACCAGAATCTGTCGGACGTCTATCACTCCGATCCTTACCGTGCGCGTAGCGCCACCCATTCCATGATCCCGACCAAAACTGGTGCGGCTGCCGCAGTGGGTAAGGTCTTGCCTGAGCTGGAAGGCAAGTTCGATGGTCTGGCGGTACGTGTGCCGGTGATCAACGTATCGCTGGTCGACCTGGTGTTCACTGCGTCACGCGATACCACGAAAGAAGAAATCAATGCGATTGTGGCCAAGGCTGCTGAAGCATCGCCAGTGCTGGCGGTCAACGCCCAGCCGCTGGTGTCGATCGATTTCAACCATGACGCCCATTCCTCGACCTTCGACGCCAACCACACCCGTGTGAATGGCCGCCTGGTCAAGGTGATGGCATGGTATGACAACGAGTGGGGCTTCTCCAACCGTATGCTCGACACCGCACTGGCGATGCAGAAGGCTGGTTGATGGCCGGTTGGGGGAATGGTCGGGTAGATGCATTCTGCCTGTACCATTTCGCCAGGTAGTATGGTGATATAAAGACGCTCGGCCTTTGGCCGAGCGTTTTCGTGTGTGCCGAGGGAGCGGTTATGTTGCCCGATTATTCTGTGCTGGCGTGGAGCTTGATCATCATCTCCACCTACCTCACCGGTGTCTCCAAGGGAGGCTTTGCCGGAGGTTTCGGCACACTATCGGTACCGCTGATGGCATTGGCCATCGACCCGATTGCCGCTGCCGGGCTGCTGTTGCCACTGTTGCTGGTGATGGATGTGATGGCGGTCAAGGCCTGGTGGGGGCATCAGGATATGGCGGAGGTCAAGCGCTTGATACCTGGCATGGCGATTGGCGTGATTGCGGCAACCCTGGTGGCCGACTCCATGGACGAGAATCATATTCGCCTGTTGCTCGGGGTAATTTCGCTGTTGTTCGTCGCTTATATGATCTTCAAGCCATCGGCCTCACGCCCGATCTCGACACGCTGGGCCTGGCCATCGGGCATTGCCGTAGGCATCACCAGTTTCGTTGCCCATGCCGGCGCGCCACCGCTGAACCTGTATCTGGTGCCCCGACGGCTCGACAAGACCACCTTCATTGCCACCGTTACGCTGTGCTTCGCCGCCGTCAACCTGATGAAGGTGCCGCCTTACCTGTGGCTGGGCGAGATCAACGTCACCAGCATCTGGGCATCGCTGGCGCTGGTGCCCGTCGCCTGGGCGGGCATTCGCAGCGGTCTGTGGTTACAGAGCCGCGTCAACGAACGCCTGTTCTTCCGTCTAGTGATGCTCGCCATGGCCATCGTCGGCGTGCAGTTGATCGTCAAGGCGTTGGGGTAGTGATAGCTCGGAGCCCCCAGCTATGAGGCAAGTCGCTACCAGGCTCCGGCGGCTCTGGTAATGACCCGGCGGCTCCCAACTGAGAGGGGCTGCATGACGCTGCTTCATGACGCGTTGTAGGCTTTCCACAGCTCAGCAATATCCAGTTTCTTCATCTGCATATGGGCCTGAATCATGCGCTGTCTGCTCGCGCCATCCCTGCTCTGCATCATTTCCTCCATCGCCGTCGGTACGATCTGCCAGGACAGACCGTATTTGTCCTTGAGCCAGCCGCATTGTTCGGCCTCGGGGACAGCTGATAGCGCTGCCCAGTAGTGATCGATTTGCTGTTGGTTATCGCAGAGCACCATGAAGGAGATGGCTTCATTGAACTGGAACAGTGGGCCGGCGCTGATCGCCATGAAGGGCTGCCCGAACAACGAGAAGGAAACAACATCGCAGTCCCCCGAGGGCGTGTCATGAACGGTGGTGACACTGGCGATGCTTGAATCTGGAAAGATCGAGCAATAGAACTCGGCGGCCTCCCTGGCCTCCTTGTCGAACCACAGGTGTGAAACGATCCGCTGCTGAATACTCGCCATGGTGGTACTCCTTTCTGCTGGGGTTGTGCAGAGTAGACGCAGCAACAGAAAGGATTTCGACATCGCCGAATGGCTCTGTAGGAAAAGTGGCCCAGTCAACCTGGCATTTTCTGCACCACAGCGAGCATCATGCATGGCGTCCCGGCCGCTATATCGGGCGGTTTACCAGAGTCGTTACCAACTCGTCCACAGCGGCTTCTGCATCACCTATCGAGTCGCGCAACCGATGATCCGCAAATTCGTCATACTCAATGGCTGCTTCGTGGACATCGGTAATGCCGATATATGCGAAGGCTGTGCGAATCGATGATTCGACGTGGTTGCGGTCGCCGATACGACCGCCAGGCTGATAGCCGTAGTCACCACGTGAGGAGAGGATCACCAGTTGTTTGCCGGAGTTGGCCAGCAGTGGCCAGTAAGGCTCAGCTCCGCGGCTGCGGTCGAACCCGAACGTGCGCCCCACGCGCACGATATTATCGATATAGGCCTTGAACTGTGCTGGAGGGCCGAAGTTGTACATCGGCACTCCGGCGACAATGATATCGGCGCGCAGCAGCTCATCGATCAGCGTGTTGCTGACACTCAACTCCTCATGCATCCAGGCTTTTCGTGAATTCTCCGGCGTAAACGCTGCATGTATCCATTCACCGGTGACAGGGGGCGGCGGGTTCTGACCCACGTCACGGTAGATCACCTGTGTTTCAGGGCTTCGCGCTTTCCACTGCTGGACGAAACGAGCGCTCAAGCGACGAGTGTGTGATCCATGCGCTGTCGTGTCTGAACCACCGGGGCGTGCGCTGGAGTCGATATGCAATAGCGTAGTCATGTAGGTCTAGCTCCATATGAGTGAAACCGAATCATATGTGGCAAGTCTCTACGCGCTATACGAAGGCGACAAACGACAAGTTCTCAGCTGATGGATGATATTGAATCACCTGTTGATGGTCGTTCGGCATATGGGCATGCCCAGGAGATGTCCCGGTTTCCAAAGCACCAGGTAGGGCCTGGGTATTTTGCTGGTTTTGGGGCACTGAGTTACGGGTGCGGTTGGGAAAGTTGGGCTATGCTCGATGTTGCAAAGCCGTCTAAAAACCGCAGATATAACCGCAGGAGCTTCCACAATGGACCTGGTAAGAAGTGTGCTGGTAGTCGCTGCATTGGCGGCGGCCTCATCCAGCTATGCACAGGAGCAAGAGTCGGCCGATGATTCTTCGGGGGACTCGTCTGGGCCGCCGAATATTCTCTTTATCTACGGGGATGATATCGGTGTTCACAACCTGAGTGCTTACAACCACGGCATCATGGGCTATGAGACACCCAATCTCGACCGGCTCGCCAACGAGGGCGCTTTGTTCACCGATGCCTACGCTCAGCAGTCATGTACCGCTGGACGGGCCGCTTTCATTCTCGGGCAGCACCCATTCCGTACCGGTCTGCTGACGATAGGGATGCCGGGTGATGATCATGGTATTCCTGACTGGTCGCCGACCATTGCTGATCTGGCCAAGGAACATGGCTACATGACAGGGCAGTTCGGCAAGAACCATCTGGGCGATCAGGACCAGCACCTGCCCACCAATCATGGCTTCGATGAGTTCTTCGGCAACCTTTATCACCTCAATGCAGAAGAGGAGCCGGAGGGTTATTACTATCCCAAGGACCCTGCCTTCCGCGAGAAATATGGCCCTCGTGGTGTCATTCACTCAACGGCTGATGGCGAGATCGAGGATACCGGCCCGCTGACTCGTGAGCGCATGGAAACCGTGGATGAGGAATTCCTCAGCGCCACCATGGACTTCATGGATCGTGCCCATGAGCAGGATAAACCCTTCTTTGTATGGTTCAACTCAACTCGAATGCACGTCTGGACTCACCTGAGGGATGAGTCGGAGGGCACTACGGGTGTTGGCCTCTACCCGGACGGTATGGTCGAACTCGACAACTATATCGGTGAGTTGCTCGATAAACTGGACGAGATGGGGGTTGCCGACAACACCGTTGTCGTCTTCTCGTCGGATAACGGCGCCGAGAAGATCACCTGGCCCGATGGTGGTACGACACCGTTCCATGGCGAGAAGGGGACTACCTGGGAGGGCGGCTTCCGTGTACCGCTGGTGGTACGCTGGCCGGGAGTGATTGAACCTGGCACCAAGTTCAATGACATCATCAGCCAGGAGGATTGGTTCCCGACGTTTGCTGCCGCGATGGGCGATGACAACATTGTGGAAGAACTGGCCGGTGAAGGCGGAACCAGCCTCAATGGAACCGACTGGCGTGTTCACCTGGACGGCTACAATATGCTGCCGTGGTTCTCGGGCGAGGTTGAGGAAAGTCCGCGCAACGAGATCTTCTATTTTGATCAGGGCGGTAATCTGAATGCCGTGCGCGTTGGTCCATGGAAAGCACACTTCGCTACCCTGGATGGAGCGATCAATACGGCAACTCGGTCGACCCCTGCCTGGCCTCTGGTCATCAATCTCAGGGCGGACCCCTATGAAACGGCGTGGAAGGAATCCGGAATGTACGTTCGTTGGTACGCCGAGAACACCATGTGGACCTTCGTGCCTATCCAGCAGGAGATCCGTGAGTTCTTTGCCACCATTCCCGACTATCCCTACCAGTCTGGTTCTTCGCTGAGTGCTTCCAACCTGGGTTACCAGACGCTGCGTAATGAGGACTTGCTGAAGAGACTGCAGGATGTTGAGTCAGTGATGCCTGGCGCACGCCAGTAATCCTTTCCTGCTGATGCGAGTAGACAGGGCGTGCCTTTCGGCGCGCCCTGTCTGTTGATGGTAGAGCCTCATCCGTGGCATTGCGGGAGCCTCTGGCATATGCTGGGCACGGATGTATCCTGGTGCGCCCCCTGCGCTGCCGAGGACTTCCCTGAAAAATCTCACATGACAAGAATTCGGCACCTTCCGTTGTGCCTTCTCGCTCGTTGTGCCTGCTATGGCTGTGGAGACACCATGTTGCAATTTTTGCGTCTGATGACTGTATCCGGTTTCCTGTTGGGGGCCCTGTCCCTTTCGCTCAATGCCCATGCCGATACTCGCTTGACCTACAAGTCGGCATCGGCCGGTACTGCCTACTACCAGATGGGAGTCGAGCTGTCCGAGGCCATCAAGACGGGCACGGAAGGCGACATGACGCTAACGCTGGAAGAAAGTCAGGGGTCGGTTCAGAACGTCATGGAGGTCATGGCAAGGCAGGGCAACTACGTGTTCACGGCGCCGCCGGGATTGGTCACCAGGGCGCGCGAGGGATCCGGGCCGTTCGAGAACCGCCAGAATCCTCGCTTTCAGGAAATCCGTGCACTGTTCCCGATTCCATCTCTAACCATGCATTTCGTAGTGGCCGGTGATCAGGATGTACTGGCGCTGGATGACCTTACCGGAAAACACCTGTTGATTGGTAAGGGCTCTTTCGGTGCCAGGGAAGCCCAGCGTTATCTGGATCTGTTTGGGCTGACGGATGGTGTCGAGGTGGATGATGCCGATGTCGGTAGTGCACCGGATGCGCTCAAGAATGGCCAGATCGATGCCTTTGCCACTGCCAGCTCGTTCCCGGCGCCCAATGTGATTGAAACTGCAGCCAGCCATGATGTGGGCCTGGTGTCTCTGAGCGACGAACAGGTGGCCGAGACCGGCGCGACGCCTCAGGTGATTCCCGCTGGTACCTACTCCAGTATTGATGAGGACGTATTGACCACGTCGTTGCCGGTAGTGGCTTACTCGACTACCGCGATGGATGATGATACCGCCTATACCCTGACGAAGACTTTCTGGGAGCGTCGTGAAGCGATGGCCGAGAACTCTGGCTGGTGGGGCAGTATCAGCCCTGAAATGCTTGCCAATCTCCAGGGCAAGCTGCATCCGGGAGCACTACGCTACTACGATGAAGCCGGTATCGAAGTACCTGATTCCTTGCGCTGAGCCTTGGCTGATGGGCATGGCTGTTAGTACTTTGCTGTTAAGCGCGCTGAATAGCGTGATTCCCCCGATTCTGCTGTGTAATCTTCAATGAGTATATCGTCAACGAAACCTTCGTCCTCTGCATCTACACCGGCAGAGGGCGCGGCCGGTGCTATATCGCTGCGCTGGCCTTGGGTATTGCTGGGGGCAACCTCGGTCATCTTTCATCTCGGGCTGATCTTCCATGGCCTGACACCGGCTTTGGTCAGTCGTCCACTGCATATGGCGCTGATCCTGCCCTGGGTGCTGGTGTTCGCTGCACGTACGCGCTGGCAGCGTATCAGCGGTGCGCTACTCACTGTGTTGGGCGTTGCTGCCTGTCTGTGGATTGCCTTTCACGAGGGGTCGCTGTCCGACCAGTATGGCTTTATCGATACGCCGCTGCAGATGGCGATGGGTGTGCTGTTGATCGTGGCCGCGCTGGAAGCGGCGCGGCGTGCCATTGGCTGGCCGCTGCCGCTGGTTACGCTGGTGGCGTTGGCCTATGGTGTGTTCGGTCAATATGTACCCGGTGAGTTTGGCCACCCGGGGTTGCCGATGGCAAGTTTTGTCGGTTCGCTGACCATTGCCGAAGGTGGTCTATGGGGTGAACTGACTGCTGTCAGCGTGGGGGTGGTGGCGATCTTCGTGATCTTTGGCGCCGTGCTCAACGCTGGTGAGGCCGGAAAGGGCTTCATGAATCTGGCTGGTGCCATGGCCGGACGCTTGACTGGTGGTGGCGCCAAGGTATCGGTGATCTCGTCGGCCTTGATGGGCTCGATCTCCGGCTCAGCCTCGGCCAATGTCGCGTCCACTGGCGCGATTACCATTCCGTCGATGGCTCGGTTGGGATATCCGCGTTCGCTGGCGGCGGCGGTGGAAGCCGTGGCTTCCTCTGGCGGGCAGATCATGCCACCACTGATGGGGGCCGGTGCCTTTGTCATGGTTGAGCTGACCGGCACACCCTATACCGAGATCATGGCGGCGGCCCTGTTACCGGCGTTTCTCTACTTCGCCGCGGTCTGGGTCGGCATCAATGCCTTCGCGACACGACATGACCTGCGGCCCGTGGCGGTGGAGGATCGTCCACCGATGCGTGAGGTGGTAATGACGGCGCTGTTCTTCGCCGTCCCCTTTGCGGTGCTGTTGGAACGTATCTTTCATGCGGGCAATACGCCGCAGTATGCCGCCAGTGTGGCGATCTTCGCCGGTGTGGCGCTGCTGTTGCTCAATGCTCGACTGGAAGTCTCGGGGCGAGAGTTCCTGTCACGGCTGATGGAAGCGATGGTCACCGCCGGGCGTCAGATTGCCACCATTGGGGCGATTATTCTGTGTGCCTCACTGGTTATCGGCGTACTGGCGCTGACCGGATTGGGTGTCAAGGTCACCTCGGGGATCCTGGCGTTGTCCGGCGGTGCCTTGTGGCCGGCACTATTGCTTACCGCTCTGGCCTGCTTGATCCTCGGCATGGAAGTGCCGACCACTGCCGCTTATGTGATCTGTGTCTCGGTGGCCGGCCCGGCGCTGACAGAGCTGGGCTTGCCGCTGCTCAGTGCACACCTGTTTGTTTTCTGGTTTGCGTTGCTGTCGACCATTACTCCGCCTGTGTGTGGGGCGGTGTTTATCGCTGCGGGCATGGCCGATGTGAATTGGTTGAAGGTAGCGGCACGGGCCATGGCATTGGGTGTTGGCCTGTACGTGATTCCATTGGCGATGGTCGCGCATCCGGAGTTGCTGGCCCTGGGCGAGCAGCCATTGCAGGCGGTCGTCACCGGTATCGTGATACTCGGGGGGCTGACGGCGCTGTCCTTCGGCTTGATTGCGCGTATCCATGCAGTGGTGCGGCTGGCGCTGGTGGCACTTGGGCTGGCGGTGATCCTTGGGCCCTGGCAGGGGGTGATTGGCTGACCATCGTCATTTTCCACCCGACTACTTATCCTGACCGCGGCTGATTGCAAAATGCCGGGTCAGGGTGGTGCTGTAATTCAATATCAATGGGTTGCTGGGTTGTCGCGGTGAGCTGCCATCGGTCAGCGGTCGTGACGCGTACAGTACCCAGACATCCAGCGCCGGGCCAAGCTGCTGTAGACAGGTCAGCTCGTCGGCGTGTGTGCTCAGGGCATCTGCCGCGACGATGGCAGCGTCGGCCTCGCCGGCACGCAGCCGGGTCAGCGCTTCGACAATGGTCGCGGCGTCGATTTCCTGCCAATCACTCAGATCGGTGTAAAAGCGGGTCGCCGGTTGACGCAACACGCTGCGTGGCGATGTGACGTCACATCTAGCGACGAGGGCCAGTGGACGGCTGGGGGCAATGAAGGTATCCACCGGCCAGGCACGGTGCATGAACTGCCCGACACAGTCCGCGTGGCTGAAATGCGCACTGACCTGGAGTAGGTAGTCGTAATGTCCCGCGACCAGGGCGGAAAACGCACTCGGAAAGTCATCGATCAAGCTGACATGGCTGTCCGTGAGGTCACGTGCCTCCAGGTAGCGTGACAGCACCAGCGCGTGATTGCTGTCTGCGGGGCCGAGGGTAGCAAAGTGCATCGTCAGACTCCGTAACGCTCGTCGGTGGGGGAATCGGCCCGTCCGAACTGACGCTTCCAGCGGTTGGCGACAGTATCCGGCTCGGCCGGACCATAGAGAGCACTTTCCCGCCCACTATACCAGGCCCAGAGCTGGTCGCCGAAATCGAAGTGCCACCACTCGCTGGGCAGGTTGGTGAACCCCTGCGCCAGCATGCTGTGGTAGAGCAGGCGCCTGTTGTCGCGGGCGATGATCTGCTCGGCGCTGAGGTTGAGGCGCTCTTCAAAAGTGGCTGTGTGGGATATCTGACTGGCTTCATCGAATGTCGACCCCATATCCAGTGGCAGGCCATCAGCATCACATAGGGTGACATCCACGGCACCGCCGGTCAGATGGGGGCTCGGGGCGTCGGCTGCGGTGCTGGGGAGCGAAACGAACTCTCGTGTGCGTTCGAGCAATTCAGCTTCGCTGATGCCTGGCTCTGCTTCGCTGATCGTCGTCGACAGCGTCTCGAACAGGTATTGCTGTACTCGCCATGGACGCCAGCCATCCAGCACCAGCAGCGTCAGCCCTGAAGGTAAGGCGCGTGCAACTGCCAACAGTCGTCGGTAGACCTCTTCACGTACATAACACTCATGAACGGCGCCGGGGACTTCCATGCGGGCGTAGGCTGGATACACGCGCACCGGCATGGGCGCGAGACTCATTGGCACCAGAGGTTGCGGGAGTGCTGCGATGGCGATCAGTCCAAGCTGTGTCCAGTCTGGTTCAGGAAGTTTGGGGATGGCCTGCTGGCGCAGATCAGTGGTGGAGGTTTGGGGCATGGCGGTCATCCCAGCAGGTTGGGCAGCCACAGCGTCAGTTGCGGCATCAGAATCAGCGCGACCAACACCAGTAGTGCGGTCACTACAAAAGGCCAGATGGTGCGGAACAGTGCAGTGATCTCCAGACGGCTGATGGCTGCGGCGACGAACACGCAGGCACCCATCGGTGGAGTGATCAAGGCGATGGTTATGTTGAGTGTAATGATGATACCCAGGTGGACCGGGTCAATGCCCGCCATCGTTGCCACCGGGATGAAGATCGGTGTCAGTAGCATCAACGCTGACACTTCCTCCATGAACATTCCAGTGACAAAGGTGATGGCGCTGAGCAGCAACAGTACCACGATAGGTTGATCGACCCATGGTGACAGCAGTGCCACGAACTGGCTGGGTACCTGAGCATAGGACAGCAACCAACTGACCGTACTCGACGCAGCCATGATCACGAAGATGGCAGCAGTCAGTCGTGTGGTGTCGATAATGGCTCGCCACACTCCAGCACCGCGCAATGAGCCTATGGCGATACCATAGAGCGCGACGTACAGCGTGGTCAGCGCGCCGGATTCGGTCGGTGTCACCATCCCCATGACGATACCGGCGACGATAATGAAAGGTGCCACCAGCGCGGGAAGTGCCTGCCAACTGGCGGTGGCAAGTTGTCTGGCATTGGGCAGCCCGCCACTGCGAGGTAACCGGTGGCGTCTGGCGTAGATCGCGTTCATGGCCATGAACGCCAGGCCGAGTAGCAGGCCGGGAATCACGCCCGCCAGGAAAAGATCACCGACCGAGGTGTTGGTCAGGGAAGCATAGAGAATCATGAAGATGCTGGGGGGGATGATTGGGCCGATCAATGAACTTCCGGCGGTCAGCCCGGCAGAGAAGGCGGTGGAATAGCCCTCCTTGCGCATCGCGGGAATCAGCAGCGAGCCCAGCGCGGAGGTGTCTGCCACCGCTGACCCGTTGACCCCGGCAAAGAACACGCTTGATACCACATTGACGTGGCCCATACCCCCACGCAGTTGGCCGACCAGCAATCGGGCGAGTGCCATCAGACGGTCGGTCAGTTGGCTGGCGTTCATCAGGTTGCCGGCGAGGATGAACAGCGGGATCGCCATCAACGAATAGGCATCGATACCGCCGAAGAACTGTTGCGGCATCATGCGTGGAATCATGCTCGAATCGACGAACAGGAACCCGACCACAGCGGTGGCCAGCAGCACGATGAACAGCGGCAACCCCAGCAGGACATGGATCATGAACACGGCAAGCATGGCCAGGGTCATGGACGGTCATCCTCAGCGACATTCCTGTCGGTCGAGCCGGTATTTGCCTCGACAGCGCTTTCCTCGAGCGTTGGTAGGGCGCGCGGCCCATGACAGATGACCATCAGTGCCAGCAGCGAAAAGCCGATCGGAACCGACATGACGGGGATCGAGCGGCTGATTCCCAGGCCTTGACTGGTGAACATGGCGACCGACTGAGCATAGTGGTAACTGAACCAGGCGCCGCCTACCGCCAGCACCAGCGTCAATAACCATTGATACCACAGCAGTAGAGTCAGCAATGACTGAGGGAGCAGCCGCTCGATCAGTGCGACGCGCATGTGTCGACCTTCGACCCACACTGTTCCCATGGCCAGCATGACGCAGCCGATGATCAGAAAGCGTGCCAGTTCGTCCGTCCAGATCGGGGCACCCCCGGCAATATAGCGCATGAATACGCCATACAGCATCGCCGTCAGGTCGATAGCCAACAGAGCACCCGCCAGCCCAATACTGAGCCGGCGAATGTGATGTATCAGACCAGTGGGTATCAGGTGAGAGGGTATCAGCGGCATCCAGGCGCTCGCGGCTACGGCAGTAATGACGATGAGTGAGGCTGAGCCTCACTCCAGGTCAGTCATCAATCGATGGTGCTTTTGCTGTGTTGCACCTCATAACCGGCATCCTCGAGCGCCATATCGATGAATTGCTGCTCGATGTTCTGATCGACCAGCCAGTCAAGATAGGCGGGCTGTGCCTGCAGGCGGAAGGCTTCCAGCTGTTCCGGTGTCGGACGGATAACCTGCATGCCCTGCTGTTCAAGGAAGGTGATGCGCTCATTGACCTTGGCCTCGTTGTATTCACGGGCCATCTGGTTGGCTTCGGCAACGGCATCGAGGACAGCGGCCCGAGTCTGCTCATCCCAGCCATCGATCATCGTCGAGTTGCCGACGAGGAACTGATCCGAGTACTGGATATTGGCCAGTGTCAGGTAGTTCTGCACCTCCTGCAGACTGCCGAGAATGATATACATCGGCGGATTCATCTGGCCGTCGGCGACGCCGGTCTTGAGCGCCATGTAAACTTCGGTCCATGGAATGGGTGTGCCGGAAGCTCCGAAGGCTTCATACAGCGCGACCTGGCTAGGGTCCATGGCGCGGAAACGCAGGCCCTCGAAGTCTTCGGGAGCAGTAATCGGACGCTTGTTGTTGGTGAAGGCGAGGAAGCCGCCTTCCTCGACCACCGCCAGCATATCCAGCCCTGCACGGCCACGTAGTTCTTCGCTTACGGCTGTCCAATATTCGCCTTCATCGAAGAATTGACGAGCTGCCGCAAAGTTCTCGAACATGAAGGGAATGGCACTGACGAAAACCTCCGGCAGGATCGGTGACATACCGGCGAACGAAGCAATGTTCAGGCTCGGGGTTGCCATGGTTTGTTCCATGCGCTCCTGTTCTTCGCCCAGCATGCTGTTGGGATACAGCTTTAGTTCGATCTCTCCGCCGGTCTTCTCGGCAACCAGACGTTGAAGATTGGTGGCAAAGACATGCACTGCATTCTTTTCCGGATCCGGCGCACCGTTATAGCTCAGGTTAATGGTAGTGGCCGCCTGCGCTGCAGAGGCAAGGGCCGTCAGGGCAATGGCAGAAGCCAGAACAAGAGTGCGCAGAACCGTCATCAGTTTCTCCTGAGGAGCATGGTTATCATGAATGGCACTGCCTCAGTTGCCGCGTAGCAGAGGGTTATGTACACAATGTCTACTGCGACTGCCCTGTGGCAGAGCGTGGGTACCGGTTTTATGCAGCATAGTTCATAGAGAACAGGTTCATAGAGAACAGGTTCATGGATAACAAATGTCGTTGCCTGCTACGTCATTCTGGTAAGCGTAGCGGCTGGAGTCGTGATCGACGAATGTAAGACTTACAGGGAATGTAGAGTGAAAACCTTTGATATCCACGAACAGCCAGCCGAAGGCTCCGAAACGGAGACTTCGCATCGTCGTGACGCGGTTCAGGAAAGCTGGAGGCTTGAGTCCGGATCAGGTGTTCTGGTGCTGGCCCGGTTCGAGAATTTCTCGAGCCAGTTGTCGTCCGGCGGGTGTCAGTGTGAGAAGGCTGCCCTGCTGAAGGATCAATTCCTTGTGCCGTGCACGCTCCACGACCTGCTGGGCGCGGCTGTCAGCCCAGCGTAGATGATCACGTAATGCCTGGGTAACGTTCTCCACGGCCTGCTCGGGGCCATCCTCGTGATTGAACAGGTGTACTGCCAGAGTGCGGCTGTCGTTCAGGGCGCGTTGGCGGCGGCGTTGTTGCCACAAGGCGAGCATTCCGTGGCGTGGGCCGAATAGAAATGCCAGCAGCAGGAACACCCCGGTCATTACTGCCATCATGCCGCCGATCGATACATTCCACAGCACCGCCAGTTGATAACCAATAATACTCGAGGCAATCGAGATCAGGGCGCCATAGAGGAACATGCGCTCGAGTCGATCCGTGAGCAGCCAGGCGGCCGATGGCGGGACAATCACGAAGGCCACGAACAGCACGGCCCCTACTGCGTCGAATGCCGCCACAGCGGTGCCACTGGTCAGCAACAGCAGGGCATAGAACAACACGCCGGGTGCGAAGCCGAGTGCCCGGGCCAGCGCGGTATCGAAGGTCGCCAGCTTCAATTCCTTGTAGAAGACGAGAATGAACAGGCCGTTGACCAGCGTCATCCCGCCCATCGACAGCAGTGCTCGGGGCACTTCGGCACCACCAATAGTCAATGTGTCCAGCCATACGAAGCCGATCTCGCCGAGAAGTACCGTGTGAGCGTCGATGTGGACATCACTGGCGTACAGGTTGATCAGCAGGATGCCGAGCGAAAACAGCACCGGGAACACCAGGCCGATAGCGGCATCCTTCTTGACCCGCTGTGTGCTGACCAGTAATTCAGTGAGAAACACCGTCAGTAGCCCGGTCAGCGCTGCACCGAGAATCTGCCATGGTCCACTGGACTGGTGGGTCAGCAGCCAGACCACGACGATGCCGAAAACGATTGAATGGCCGATCGCATCGGACAGCATGCTGCTGCCGCGCAGTACGAGGAAGGTGCCGACCAGGCTTGAGGCAATTCCTACCAGCGCACCCACAAGCATGATCATCAAATCGATGTCGTTGAAGATCGACGCGATCACGACATGGCCTCCTCGGCAGGGTGGCTGAGCAGGCGCTCGGCCTTCGCTATGCCGTTTGCCGTCAAAATCCATTGTGGTGCAGTGGCCGGTTCGTCGGGTGGTGGCGATTGGAGGCTCACCCAGCCGCGTTGTGCCAGGCGCTGCAGAGCGCGGCGAGTGTTGGTACCGTGATAGATATCGAGCATGCCCTGGTCGAAGCGGTAGCCCGGATCCTTATGCTGACTCGCGAGGTGGTAGAGAGTGGTCAACACCTTCTGGTGATGCAGGGCACGGCGATCGCTGCGCATCTTGAAGATTTCCCACACGAAGCCTCGCCCTGGCGCAAACAGCAGTGATATGACCACCACCACTGAAAGGCTGAGGATGATCAATGGACCAGTCGCCAGGCCGCGTCCCATGGCGCTGATGACCGCTCCGCATACGCCGCCGAAGATGCCGAACAGTGCGGCGAGCATTACCATGCGCTCGAGGCGGTGGGTCCATTGCCGCGCGGCTACCGCCGGTGCGATGATCATGGCCGCCATCAACACCACGCCCACCATCTGTAGACCGACGACAACTGCCAGCGCAATCATTACTGTCAGCACGCTTTCCAACACGGCGATCGGCAAGCCGATACAGGCGGCGAACTGAGGGTCGAAGGACACCAGCTTGAACTCCTTCCACAGTGCCGTGACCAGTAGCAGAGCGGTGATGGTGACGGCGGCCATGATCCACAGATCGCTACGTAAAGTCGCTGCTGCCTGTCCGAACAGGAAGGCATCGAGGCCACCCTGAGAGGCATTGTTGCTGCCCTGAATATGCGTCAACAGCACTACACCGACGGCGAAGAACACACTCAGGGTCACGCCCAGTGCGGCATCTGTCTTGAGGCGACTCATGCGTGTCAGCCACAGCATCGCCAGCGCCGCGAGGGCCCCGGTAATCAAGGCACCGGTAAGGAGACTGCCGAGATGACGACCACCAGAGACGATGAAGCCAAGGCAGATGCCGGGCAGGGCGGCGTGAGACAGGGTGTCACCGAGCAGGCTCTGTTTGCGCAGCACCGCGAAACTGCCGAGGACACCGCTGACCAGCCCCAACAGGGCCGCTCCGATGACCACGTTCTGGAGGGTATAGTCGCTCAGCCAGTCAACTAGCGTCATTGCAGAGCTGGTCATTGGAGAGCCGGTCATTGCAGGGACTCCGTCTCCACCGTTGCCGCATCGGAGGTCTGCGTGGAGTCGGTGACATTGTCGAGTAGCGCAATCTGACCACCATAGGCGCGGCGCAGATGGTCAGCGGTATAGACATCCGCGACTCTGCCCTGGGCGATGACTCGCACATTGAGAATCAGCATCCAGTCGAAATAGCTGCGCACTGTCTGTAGATCATGGTGAACGACGATCACCGTCTTGCCCTGGTCGCGCAGGCGACGAAGGATATCGACAATGGCGCGCTCGGTGGTAGCGTCGACGCCCGCCATGGGTTCATCAAGGAAGTAGACATCAGCCTGCTGTACCAGAGCGCGGGCCAGAAAGATGCGTTGTTGCTGTCCACCTGACAACTGACTGATCTGACGCCTGGCGAAGGCCTGCATGCCGACCATTTCCAGCGCCTCGTGCGCCTGCTGACGCTCGTGGCGTCCAGGCCGACGTAGCCAGCCAAGACGTCCATACAACCCCATCATCACCACATCCAATGCGGTGGTTGGGAAGTCCCAGTCAACACTGGAGCGCTGGGGGACATAGCCAACCCGGCGGCGAGCTTTTTGATAGGGTCTACCATGCAGGGTGACATGGCCCGCGACGCTGGGCACCAGCCCCAGGATGCTCTTGATCAGGGTGCTCTTGCCGGCGCCATTGGGGCCGACGATCGCTGCCATGACCCCTGGCGGTACGTCGAGGTCGATGTCCCACAGCACCGGCTTGCCGTGGTAACTGACTGTGAGATCCTCGACATGTAGTGCGAGGTCGGGTTCATGGAGCAGCTCGGTCATGGTGTGACTCCGCAAGTCAGATTTGATCAAGTCAGTGTTCAACAAGCTTGTGCTTATCACATTGATCTTCGGAGGCGATCAGTTGGTGGCCGCGGAAGAAACTGCGGTATCGAGATTCACCTGCCAATTGGCTGCCCAGCTCTGCAGGGCATCGGGCAATGGCACGACGTCACCCCCCAGTGCGGTGACAATATGCTGGGTATTGGCGACCAGCATGCCGATATAGGTACCATCGGCAGTGTCGGCAGCCCCCATGGCATCGGAGTACAGTTCGCCGCCAATGTTCACCCGCTGGCCACGACTGGAGGCTGCATCAATCACTGCCTGTACCGTACGCGGATTGATGGTGCTTTCGACAAACAGTGCCGGAACCCCTCGTTCCACCACCAGATCAACGGTACGACGGATGTCGCCAACGCCGGTCTCGGTGGCCGTGGACATGCCCTGTATACCGGCGACTTCGATGCCGTAGGCCTGGCCGAAGTAGTTGAAGGCATCGTGGGCGGTGACCAGGATCCGCTGGCGCTCGGGAATGGTCACGATGCTGGCCCGAATCCACTCATCCAGCGCCTTGAGCTGGGCCTCGTATGCTGTGGCTCGCGTCTGAATACCATCACCACACTGCGGACGTTCCTCGGCGAGCGTCTCGGCCACGGTTGGCACGAGCTGTGCCCAGAGCCCCACATCCATCCACAGGTGGGGATCAACGCCATAAGCGTCCTCACTGTGGATAAGTTGCGTCTCGTCGATGGCTTGCTCGGATACCGCAACGGCAGGTTTGATCCGCGAGAAGCGATCCAGTACCTCGCCCAGCTGTCCTTCCAGTGAATAGCCGCTGAACAGGATCAATTCAGCCTCATTGAGCTCATGCACATCGCGTGCACTGGCTTGATACAGGTGGGGGTCTACGCCTGGTCCCATCATGGTAGTTGTGGCAACACAGTCTCCGCCGACCTGGCTGACCACATCGCTGAGCATACCTACCGTGACCATGGTCTTGAGCGGAGCGCTATCATCCGCCCAGCCCGAATGACTGAAGGCGAGAGCCATCAGGGTTGTAATCAGGCGTAGGCGAAAGCGCATACCGGTCTCCATGAGCAATGGGCATCAGCCCTGAGCGGAGTGAGTGACGATGAGAAATTCTAGCGTCTTGCTATCATTTATAGACTTTGCTAAGTCTTGCGCCACAATGCTCCCTGGGTCAAGAAGCACAGAGCTATAGAGGTAATTGAATTGAGCTATTTCCGCAGAGTGGTGCGTCAGTTGCCAAGAAAGCGTTCGAAAGCGGCCAGTGTTTCAGCACTGACGTGATGCTCAATGCCTTCGGCATCAACGCGGGCGGTCTCGGCATCGATCCCCAACTTGATCAGGAAGGCTTCGACAATGCGATGACGTTGGCGACTGGCGGCAGCGAGGGCTTCTCCCTGCTTGGTCAGAAAGACGCCGCGGTAAGGGCGCTTGATGATCAAGCCTTCTTCATCGAGACGCTTGAGCATCTTGGCAACGGTGGGTTGAGCAACACCCAGTCGACGGGCAATATCGGTCTGACGAGCCTCCCCAGCATCTGCAATGAGGTCGGATATCAGCTCCACATAATCTTCAATCAGCTCGGTGCGGCGAGCATCGCGTGCCTTGCGGAAGCCTTCGACATGACTTTCCGGAGAAATCAGAGAGGCACGATGTAGTTCATCTGGGTTGGCAGGTTCGGACATGGGCTTGATGTTACCTCATAACAGAACGTCCATCTTGCCAACTGCAGCGCCCAATGCAAGCTCAGCTTGGCGGTAAAGGGCATGGGAGACAATTTTTCGGCATTTTTTCGGTGGTGGATTCGGCAAGGACAAGCAGCTGTTTCAGTGGAAGGGCCGACGCATAAAGAAAACCCTGAAACTGGTGGCAGCCCAGCTCCACCAGGCAATGTTGCTGAGGATGTGTTTCGACTTCTTCCGCGATGACATCCAGTTTGAGATTGATTGACTCGCTTCGCTTGTCCTTTGGGCCAGCCGTCGGCTGTAGCCACCACTGCGTTTCGGCTCAACGCTGCACGGCCTGGCGCAGTGGTGTGTAAACACCCTCTTGGTGAAAGCCGCTACATGAACTGCATATTGAGGCCGAAGAATATCTGCCAATCCGGTTGCCCGGGGCCCTCATCGGCTACCGAGAACTGGGGCTCGACAAATATGTTGTAGACGGTCTTGCCAGAGTGTATGACCTGACCGACCCCCGCCCCCAGCGGCACACTGTAGCTGTCGTTCTCGAGGTTATAGGCCCAGATGGGCGCGCTGCGCAGATATGTGCCGCCACCCAGTTGATAGAAGGTAAAGGGCTGGAATGTGGCGAGCTCAACATCCTCACGATCTTCCTCGCCGTCGAAACTCTTCTGCCACGATGCCAGATATCCGTACTGGAATTTCGGTGACTCGGCATTGAACAACACATTGACCAGACCCGCTGACCACTTCTCAGTCCCTAAAGCGTCCTCGGACGCAGTGGGGGCCGTCAGTTGGGGGCCAATACCGAAGCTGACAGCTGGATTGCCGGTATCGAACAGGTAGGAAGCGAAGAGATTCATATCGCCAAGACCGGTTTCGCTGTGCCCGGAAGGTGCTGTGGGGAAAGTGTTTATGGGTAGTGATGCACGCAACAGCCAGTCCGATTCGCCGAGTGAGAAGGGCGTGGCATAGCGTAGCCAGAACTGATTGGCGTCTTCATCGCTCTCGGTCAGGTCCGGGATGTAATAATTCTGCAGATTGAATGCCGTCATGCTGGCCAGTGGATTGTTGGCCTGAGCCGCCGAACCGCCGCCGCCTTCCTGGGCCAGTACTGTGTGGCTGGCGATGGTGCCGCCAATCAGCATCGAGGTGGCGATAAATCGGGTCATGTGTTGCATTGTCATATCTCCTTTGCACTGTAGGTAGAGCCAATCCCTGCCCCTTGCCTGATGGATACGCCAGTGAGCGATAATCCGGGCATGGCCCTTGATCAGAAGTGGAACGAGTAAGCTAACAACGGACCTTCGTAGGTCACCTCATCCAGGTACTTGCTGTCGCTATCGAGCTGCCAGTTCATGTAGCGATAGCCTCCAGAAACTGTGTTGGGTCCCCAGCTGTAGCTGACTGCACCGTAGGCTTGCCAGGTGAGGTCGGAGCCACCGCCGCCGACGTCGACCAGGAAGGGGAAGGCCCAGTTCTGGTCAATCGTGTAGGCTCCACGCAACCCCACTATCACATCCGTCGGGTCCTCTTCGATATCCAGACGGTAGGAGACCCCCGCGTCATCCGCATCGGTCTTCAAGGTGGTATCGAAATTGGCATAGCGCAGGCCACCGGTACCATACAGCTCCCAGTTACGATTCTTCACCAGGCGATAGCCGGCGTAGCCTGAGAGCACGGTGGTGCTTGAATTGACATCGGTGTCAGCGGTTACCGAACCGCCGTCGATGGGAACATCGAGATTCTCGGACTTGCCGACATCGGCGTAGACAACATCGAAGCCATACAGCCAATTACCACGACGATGCTCGAGGTTGCCCTCGAAGGCGAAGTCGAGATTATCGAGCATCGTGCTGTTGTCGATATCGACCTCGGCACCGTTGGTCAGTTTTTCATTGACGTTGGTGACCCATAGATAGATGGACGCCGTGGTTTCCGGTTGCTGTGCAGAAGCTGAATTGGTAGCCAGCATCGCTCCACTGAGCAGTGTCAGATACAGGACAATACGGGAGTTGATAGGCACCGCACGATCTCGGGTTTTCATGGGGTCAAGTCCTTGTCTGCAGATGTCGGAATGACATGGTTGGCTATGCAAGAGTGACCACTACTGCAAGACAGCATTTCCCGTTCTGCGCGGGAATATCGGGAACTCAGGCGAGAATTCAGGTGTCTCAACCAGCGACGAACTCAGATAGCCAGCTATCTGTTGTGGCCATGCGCTCCAGAGAAACGGGAGCGGCGGCAGACTGTACTGATTCAGTACGCTGGATATATACATGGTTTGCCCGATCCGTAGCGGTGACCAATGTGGAGCTATAGCTCCTGCGGGGTAGAGAAATGGCTGAGTCTCCATAAGCCCTGAACTGTGCGTATAGCCGTATCTTGTGGGTGGGCGGCCACGATCCTTCACGCAATGTCATGGAAACTGGCAATACTCCGAGCGTTGCACGGACTCTCTTGCGTGTGACATTGCGGCGATGTTCGCTTGTTGGCTCACGGTCAAGCGCGCAGCGGGTGATCACTACCCCCTCCAGTGTAGACTCAGTTGCCACTTTTGTGCCGTATCGAGAGGTCGGCGACGATGCTGATCATTACCAATTGCTGATGTGTTTTTTATATCATTGATTTGGCAGGATAAAATCGGCTTTCGCGGTGTTTTTACCCGCTGCTGAAGATGGCTTCAGTGGCAGTTTATTGATCGAGAGAGATGCAATGAAAAAGACGATTTTGATGGGAACTGTACTGAGTGCCGCGGTGCTGGCCGGTTGTTCTTCCAGTGACGAGCTGCAGGCCAGCAGCGATGAGAGTGTTGGTATGCCGAACCCTGCCGCAGTGCACTGCGAAAGTAAGGGCGGCACCCACGAGATCCAGAAAACCAATGAAGGTGACATTGGTATCTGCCACCTACCCGACGGCACCTCTGTCGATGCCTGGCAGCTGTATCGTGATGATATGGGCGAAACTCAGCAGTGACCCGCGCCCCCTTCCGTCATGCTGTCGCGCCCTCCGGGCACGACAGCTAGCGGTTGACCACCCTGGTCGTCTTCTGCTGCCTGGTCCACTTCCCTTCCGCCTTGTCGATGTATTGAAAGTATTCGTTGGTAAATGTCCCCTGTATACAGGCTGCCTTGTTGGGGATCGCGGGTACCTCTTGCGGTGAAATAGCCTGGTTTATTGCGCCAGGACCGGTCATGTCGAAAACGCCATTAATCCTGTTTTCGCGAATATTTTTCACAACCTCGTCAATCGCCTTTCCGATATCCGAGTCATTTGGCTGGGCGGCCAGGAAGTAATTGGTCAACTTGCCGTTTCTGGCGAGTATGAACAGTTTCTCGTGGTGACCGGTGATTGCACTCAGCGGCCATACCGCATGGGCATCGATGTCCATATAGACCCCGCCTTCTCGATATAGCACCAGAAGCCGCCATAGATCTGCCTGAGCGGCACCAATCTGTAGCTGGCAATAGCAGTCAAATATTTCATTCGGGAAATGCTGCTTGATGTAGCGTGCTCTGGCTTCGGTCGTCATGAAGCGGTAGGTAAAGTCTCGGCTCATCAGCCTGTTGACCAGGTAGTTGAGATAGACCGGTAGAGTCACCTTGTCGGTGTAGTTGGTTTGCCAAAGTACCCGAGGAATCCCATGGGAGGTTGCTCCTGGCGGTGTCTTCAATATGGCATCAGCATGACCAGGGAGGTGGAATCTCATGTGTGGCAAGGCGAAGTGGAAGGCGTAGGAGAATGCCTTGCAGAGCGTGCCAATGAATCTAAGGATTCTGCCTGAGGTAATTCGGAGTGCGTTTTTCATGAAGTTTTTTCCGTCACCGCTGATCGGTTACGCGTCTACCTGCTTGCCGCATGGGATCGTCGGCCTCCTGGCCCCTGCCTGAGAGGCAGAGGCGGGCCAGCGACAGGTCTCGGAGTAAGGGATATCGCCACGTCAATCAACATCAGCAATAGACCGATGATATGCAGGCCAGATGAACGGCACATGAACAGGGGATTCATTGCAATGACAGTGCATGCTGTCAGCATCAGGACCTACGGAAGGCGTCAGAAGAGCTCGCTGCAGGCGCCCCTCGGCCACTGAAGGTGTCCTGGAGGCATGCCGAGTTGGTGGGCTCTACCGCCCAGTGGCGTTCATTCAAGCAACAGGACGACATATGCTGAAGCCAATGCAACACGCGGTAATGACCGGACTGACCCTTTGTATGTTGGGGGGTGTGGCCGTAGCCGAGGAAGACAGTGACACCTGGGGCTGGGTTGAGAAAGCGACGATCGAGCCGTCCTGGGGGCCTGAAGTCAAGGCCAAGCTCGATACCGGCGCACTGACATCTTCCATGCAGGCGGAGAATATCGAGGAATTCGAACGCGGCGATGAAGACTGGGTGCGTTTCGAGGTCGAAGTGGAAGATGAGGCCAGCGGCGATGTGGTGTCGAAGACCTTCGAGCGCGAAGTCGTGCGCAACCTGGTCCTCAGCGGCGCCGGAGGGGAAGATCGTCGGCCGGCAGTGCTTATGACGCTCTGTATGGGTAATGAGCTATATGAAGAACAGTTCAGCCTCCGTGACAGGGACGACCTTATCTATCCGGTGCTGTTGGGCAGAAGGGCCATCCAGGAACTGGGGGCTGTCGACGTCACCAGGACCTTCACTCACGATGCCGACTGTAACGATGACTCACCGCGACACAGCTATGAAGATAAAGAGTACGACGAGGATATCGGGGTGTAGCGAATACTCTGATCGAGCTACGAGCGCAGCATTGCATTTGTCGAGTGCCCAGACACTCGCCGGATCCTCAGGTACCAGAAAGCACCCTCTTGGGTGCTTTCTTCATGGATATTGGTGAAGTCGGCGGGGATCGAACCCTGGTTTTGCAGAGAGCGCCGACACTCGCCTGCTCTTGCCCCGACTTCGCGGCACAAGAAAGGCACCCTTGCGGATGCCTTCTTCGTAGATATTGGTGTAGGCGGCGGGGATCGAACCCTGGTTTTGCAGAGAGCGCCGACACTCGCAATCCTCAGGCACAAAAAAGGCACCCTTGCGGATGCCTTCTTCATGGATATTGGTGAAGTCGGCGGGGATCGATCCCTGGTTTTGCAGAGAGCGCCGACACTCGCCTGCTCTTGCCTCGACTTCGCGGCACAAGAAAAGCACCCTTGCGGATGCCTTCTTCGTAGATATTGGTGGAGGCGGCGGGGATTGAACCCTGGTTTTGCAGAGAGCGCCGACACTCGCCTGCTCTTGCCCCGACTTCGCGGCACAAGAAAAGCCCTCTTCTTGGCCTAACTTCGAGACACAAAAAAAGCACCCTTAGGTGATTGATTTGTATAGCGAATTGGTGGAGGCGGCGGGGATCGAACCCTGGTTTTGTAGAGAGCGCCGACACTTGCCTGCTCTTGCCCCGACTTCGCGGCACAAGAAAAGCCCTCTTCTTGGCCTAACTTCGAGACACAAAAAAAGCACCCTTAGGTGCTTGATTTGTATAGCGAATTGGTGGAGGCGGCGGGGATCGAACCCGCGTCCGCCGACACTCGCCCATCGGCTCTACATGCTTAGTTCCGTTGTTTGATTTAACACTCGGGACTCCAACGGGCAGGATTCCAAAGTGCGATTTCTCTAAAGTTTAACGTCTAGCGCGAGAACAGAACTAAACGCGATCCTGGCTATACGAGCTCATGTCCCATCGGCAACGACCAGGCGCGTTGCTTCCGGGTAGGGCACAGACAGTGTTTAAGCTGCCAGAGCGCCCTGAGCGTAGTTTTCGTCGTTTGCGACTATTCAATTGTGATGTGGTATTTACGAGATACATCACGCTCTCGGCATGCACCTAAGGGGTTGTCATCAGCGTCGAAGCCATGTCGCCCCCAATAACGCTTTTCCAGTGTACCAGACGTGTCGCGACAAGCGCTAGAGCCTGGGGTTGATGAAATGTCAGGAGCGGTTCTGGTCGCGCATGATACGGCCCTTCTGGCGTTGCCAGTCACGATCCTTCTCGGTAGCACGTTTGTCATGCTGCTTCTTGCCCGTTACCAGAGCCAGTTCGCATTTCACCAACGGACCTTTCCAGTACAGCTTGAGCGGCACACAAGTGTGGCCCTTATCCTGGGTACGCGAGAAGATCCTGGCGATTTCCTTGCGGTGCAACAGCAGCTTGCGCGTGCGTGTTGGATCAGCCAACTCATGCGTGCTGGCGGTGTTGAGTGGCGTAATGTGGCTACCCAGCAGCCAGGCTTCGCTGTTCTTGATCAGAATGTAGGTATCGGTCAACTGCGCCTTGCCGGCGCGTAGACTCTTGACCTCCCACCCGGACAAGGCAACGCCCGCCTCGAATACCTCATCGATGTGGTACTCGAAACGTGCCTTCTTGTTCTGGGCAATAACGTTACTGCTGGGACCTTTTCCCTTTTTATTGGCCATGGAACCTCTTGGTGTACAAACCCTGTTTTAGGCCTTGATCAGCGCTGTCCGTAATGCCATCGGAAACTCGGCTTGGCGTTGACGCAATGACCCGCGGCTGAGGGAGTGGCATTCCGTTGACTTTCCCCCGTCTGCAGTCAGTCGACTATTGCGTGCGCGGGATCAGTGCTGTGCTGGCGTCCACTTCGATATGGGGCGAAGCATGGTACCATTCAAGGCTGAAATAACCGCTCATGATACGCCCTGGGCCACGTGAAGTCAGCGGAGAGGTCAATGCCAACGGTCAATCGTTCCGCCATGGTGCGGCACACCCCGAAACAGATGTTCGATCTGGTCAACGATTTCGAACGTTACCCGGAATTCCTGCCAGGTTGCGTGCGGGCACGGTTGTTGGAGGAGGACTCGTCTCACCTTGTCGGTGAAATGACCCTCGGGCGAGCCGGAGTCGAACAGACCATTGCCACGCGCAACGACCTTCATGAGCCTGAGCTGATTGAGATGTCCCTGGTCCGAGGACCATTCAAGCGTATGACTGGGCGTTGGAAGTTTACGCCAATGGGCGAGAATGTGTGCAAGGTCAGTCTGGAAATGGACTTCGAGTTCTCCAGCCGTCTGCTGGGTATGGCTTTCGGCAAGGTGTTTCAGCAGATTGCCGGTCAGCAGGTTGATGCTTTCACCCGCCGGGCGGATCAGCTCTATGGTCGTTGATCAGCCATCTGGTTCTCTCCACATTGAAGTGGCGTATGCGCTGCCGGACAGGCAGCACATCGTCAGCCTCACTGTGTCGCCAGGTACCACTGCGACTCAAGCTGTCGCTATGTCACGTCTTGACCTGTTGTTTCCCGAGATACCGGCGGCGACGTTCAGCGAGGCGGCTATCGGTGTCTTCGGCAAGACGTTGCGCAACCCGCAACAGCATGTACTGCACGACGGGGATCGCGTCGAGGTCTATAGGCCACTGAAGATTGATCCCAAAGTCGCTCGCATTGCAAGAGCACGTAAAGGCCAGACGTGATTGTTGCCCCGACTCTCGTCATCGGGCACGACCGCGCACGTTCGGCTGAAAGCCATCCACAGCACTTCCGCCACCGCCTGTCAGCCGGTGGCACAAGTAGAGGCGCGATCTGTCTACCATCTGGCTCTACCAGATAGCGCCTCGCCTGGAGCGTTGTAGTTACCGGTTCAGTCTGGGGTCATCGATGGTGCGGTTGTAGATCGGTTCGATCTCACCGCTTTCGAGATCCGGGGCGCCGCCGCTGCTCGGGCCAACGCCTTCTTCATGGCGATCGGCAACCGGGGTCGTCGAGAAGCTGCCTTCACGCTGAATATTGGTCAGTTGGTCACCGGCGAAGGTCAGCGTCATACGGCGCTGCTTGATGTCGCCATAAGCCTCATCAACGCGATAGATGTAGTCCCACTGAGAAGCATTAAACGGTGCTTCCAGCAGTGGAGCGCCCATCACATCAATGACTTGCTGGCGAGACATGCCCGGATGCAACTGATCCGCCATGGCTGCCGTCACCAGGTTGCCCTGGGTAAGGTCGCGCTTGTAAACGCTGAAATAAGTACAGCCGCTGGTCAGGGCCAGGGCCAGTGAAAGGGTGACAATTCCAGTCAACTTTTGCATTTGCGCCTGTTCTTCACTATCGTGGGGTCGGTCGATCATACCCGACCCTACCTGATACTGCGAAGAGCAACCATGGCCGACAAGAACCATGAATTGCGCAAAGCCGGCCTGAAGGTCACGCTGCCGCGCGTAAAGATCCTGCAGATCCTGGAATCTGCCACCGATCAGCACCATCTCAGCGCCGAGGATGTCTACAAGACATTGCTCGAAGCTGGTGAAGATGTGGGGCTGGCGACAGTCTATCGAGTGTTGACTCAGTTTGAGTCAGCAGGCTTGGTGATCCGACATAATTTTGATGGCGGGCACGCAGTCTTCGAACTGTCCCAGGAAGAGCACCACGATCACATGGTGTGTCTGGAAAGCGGTGAGATCATCGAATTCTTTGACGACACCATCGAGCGGCGTCAGCAAGAGATAGCCAATGAACACGGCTTTGAACTTGTTGACCATGCATTGGTGCTGTATGTCCGCCCCAAGGGCTCCAAAGCGACTCGCCAGGAAGGCATCGCCAGGAAATAGTGCCCAGCCAGGCTTCTGGACCAGCGCCATTGCTGCTGGGTGGGTACGGTTTGCCTGGTGATGGCGGTGGTTCTGGCATTGCTACTGGTGCTGAAGTTTATATTGCTCCTGATAGTTGATGCAGGTGCGATGTCGAGAAAGGCCCCGAATCTCAAGATTCGGGGCCTTTCTGGTTTTCAGCTCGGTCTTTCGGCATGGAAGTTTCAAACCGAAGTGATGAAGTTGATCCTGGGTGGCGCTGATCGATGACGAAGCAAGTCAGTGGTGAGGTGACTGGCTTGCGTTGAGCATCTCCCGGGCATGGGCCAATGTCTGGTCAGACAGCTTCACACCGCCAAGCAGACGCGCAAGCTCGCCAACGCGGCCGGCTTCATCCAGCAGAGTCATGCGTGTCAGAGTGGTGTCGTTCTCGTCCTGTTTGTGGATATGCAGGTGATGATGGGCCTGAGCAGCAACCTGTGGCAGGTGGGTAACGGTCAATACCTGTCCTTTCTTGCCGAGTCGGCGCAACAACTGGCCGACTATCTCTGCTGTGGCTCCTGACACGCCGACATCGACTTCATCGAATACGAGGCTGGGGATGGTCGAGTGCTGTGTGGCAATTACCTGAATCGCAAGGCTGATCCGCGACAGTTCACCGCCTGAAGCGACCTTGGCCAGCGGTCTTGGAGGCTGTCCTGCGTTGGCGGCGATCAGGAAGCGTACGTAATCCATGCCTTCCGGTGCAGCACTGTCACGACGGCTGACTTCGACCTCGAAGGTGGCCTTGCCCATGGCGAGAAAGGCCAGCTGTTGCTGTACTTCTTCGGCAAAGCGGGTGGCCGCAGCCTGCCGAGCCTGGCTGACTGTCTCGGCGAGCTCGCGCCACTGTGCCTTGAGTGACTCTGCCTCTTCGGCAAGTGTCTCGAGGTCGTCTTCGTCATCTTCCAGGCTGGCCAGTTCTGTAGTGAGTCGCTGATGCAGGGCTGGGACTTCTTCCGGCATGACATGATGCTTGCGTGCGATGCGGTGAACTTCCGCGAGGCGCTGCTCGACCCAGGCCAGGCGTTCGGGGTCGAGCTCGACATCGCCCATCACCTGGCCGAGTTCGCGTGACGCTTCCTCAAGCTGGATACAGGCATCGCCAAGCAGACTGATGGCATTGGCCAGGCTTCCTTGTTCGCTGCCATGCAGTTCGCCAAGGCGCTGTACTGCCTGGTGCAGCAAGGGGAGGGCGCCGCCGTCTTCTCCATCGCAGCAGTCGATGGCGAACTGGGTCTCTGCCAGGCGAGTTTCGGCATGAGCGAGGCTTCCCTGTTCTTCCTCGAGACTGAGCAATTCATCCTCAACCAGCCCCAACTGATCAAGCTCTTCGACTTGATAGCGCAGGAGTTGCCGTCGGGCTCGCTGCTCATCTCCGTCATCCGCGATTCGCTTGAGTTTGCGCCTTGTGGTCTGCCATTGGCGATACAGTTCGCCGAGCTGGCTGACGCTTTCACGATGCCCGGCCAGGTCATCGAGTAGTCGTAGATGGGTTTCTTCGCGGAGCAAGGCCTGGTGGGCATGTTGGCCATGGATTTCGATCAGTGTCTCGCCGAGAGACTTGAGGTCGCCAATGGTCACAGGTTGCCCGTTGATCCAGGCCTTTGAACGACCGCTTTTGGTCACTACTCGACGCAGCAGGCAATCGTCGCTGGGTAATTCCCGGCAGGCCAACCAGTCGCGAGCTGCCGGTAGGGCGCTGATATCGAAACGTGCTGAAAGGTCGGCACGAGCCTGTCCGTGGCGGACGCTGCCGGCATCCGCACGCTCTCCGAGGCAAAGCCCCAGTGCGCCGAGCAGAATTGACTTGCCGGCCCCGGTTTCTCCGGTGATGGCGGTCATGCCGGTATCCAGCTCCAGCTCCAGCTGGTCGACAATGGCGAAATCAGAAATGGCGAGCTCGGTCAGCATTCAAGCCTCCTTGCGCCCTGCTTCTGGAACCTGGCGCGCGATGACAGAAAACACCGGATAGTTCATTCCCGGTCTGTGTGTTTATACAGTGGGTATGTGTGTTTATACAGTAGTCGGAGGTCCTGCTCAATGCACGTTCGAGAATGCTGAAAAACTACTACGTTCGACTGTGTGGCGTTGAGTCGAATTACAGCGGAGAAAACAACCGAGTGGCGAGCGCAGCGAATCACCCCTCCTGAAAACGCTCATGCCTGCCTTGTAAGCCACGATTTTTCCGTGAATTTCGCCAGGCCTGATCATCTCATGCTGAGCTTTTTGAGCTGCCTCGCTCTACGACTTTTGTACACCAATCTACCCGGCTTACCTGCTTCGGGCCTTGAGATTGTGACGGACATCCCCATATAGCCTCCAATCGCGCCGCGACGGGCGCTTGGATTTTTCCAGACAACCCCGGTTCCAGCACTCAGGAGGCTGATATGGCCAAAGATTCACAGACCCCGCTCGACGATGAACAGGCAGCTCAGCAGACGGCGGAAAACGCCGAGTCTGTCGAGACTGAGCTCGAAGGGGTGGTGGAGCAGACTGATGACGATGCGGTAACGCTCGAAACAGCAGATAACCCGGAGGCGGAAGTTCTCGCCGAGCGCGTTGCTGAGCTGGAACAGAGTGTTGCCGAGGCGAAAGACCAGGCCCTGCGTGCTGCTGCTGAGGCGCAGAACGTACGTCGTCGGGCTGAGGCCGAAGCGGAGAAGGCACGCAAGTTCGCTCTTGAGAAGTTTGTTAGGGAGCTGTTGCCGGTAGTCGATAGCCTGGAAAAGGCGCTCGAGGCTATGGGTGACGAAGCCTCTGAAGTACATCGTGAAGGTGTGGCGATGACACTCAAGATGCAGATGGATGTGCTTGGCAAGTTTGGGGTGGAAACCGTGGAGCCCCACGGCGAGCCCTTCGACCCCCAACACCACGAAGCCATGGCCATGGTGCCCAACCCTGAGGTCGATCCCAGCACGGTGATTGACGTTATGCAGAAGGGGTACCTGCTGAATGGACGCCTGGTGCGTCCGGCGATGGTGGTGGTGAGCCAGGCAGCAGGCTGACACGCCTGCGCCACCAACGGCATCTGGGCAGATCTGGTTGCTCGGGGCGTGCAGATCGGGACTTGAAAATGCTCGACAGGCCCCCCACATAGTTGGCAACCCCGCGGTGAAGGCCGCCAGAGTGACATCAGGCTTTTAACAGCAAAGTTTTGGCAAGATACTGAATTCGAGGATTTCCTATGGGACGCATCATTGGTATTGACCTTGGTACTACCAACTCCTGTGTGGCGGTACTGGACGGCGACAGCGCCAAAGTCATCGAGAACGCTGAAGGCGGTCGTACGACTCCTTCCATCATCGCCTATACCGACGATGGTGAAACGCTGGTGGGACAGTCGGCCAAGCGCCAGGCAGTGACCAATCCGGAAAACACCCTGTACGCCATCAAGCGTCTGATCGGTCGTCGCTTCAAGGACGATGTTGTCCAGAAGGACATCAAGATGGTGCCTTACACCATCACTGAGGCCGATAACGGTGATGCCTGGGTTGAGGTCAAGGGCAAGAAGCTGGCTCCGCCCCAGGTCAGCGCGGAAGTGCTGAAGAAGATGAAGAAGACTGCCGAAGATTATCTCGGCGAGACGGTCACCGAAGCGGTCATCACCGTGCCGGCCTACTTCAACGACAGTCAGCGCCAGGCGACCAAGGACGCAGGTCGTATTGCCGGCCTCGAGGTCAAGCGCATCATCAACGAGCCGACTGCTGCAGCGCTGGCCTATGGCATGGACAAGTCGCGTGGCGACAAGACCATCGCTGTGTATGACCTGGGTGGCGGTACCTTCGACATCTCGATCATCGAAGTGGCCGACGTCGATGGCGAGACTCAGTTCGAAGTACTGGCGACCAATGGTGATACTTTCCTCGGTGGTGAGGACTTCGACCTCAAGCTGATCAACTATCTCGTTGACCAGTTCAAGGCCGATAGCGGTATTGATCTGTCCGGTGACAACCTGGCCATGCAGCGTCTCAAGGAAGCTGCCGAGAAGGCCAAGATCGAACTGTCCAGCGCTCAGCAGACTGACGTCAACCTGCCGTACATCACTGCTGATAACACTGGTCCCAAGCACCTTAACGTCAAGGTGACCCGTGCCAAGCTGGAGTCGCTGGTTGAAGATCTGGTTGCACGCTCGCTGAACCCGTGCAAGACCGCACTGGCTGATGCCGGCCTGTCTGCTTCCGAGATCGACGATGTGATCCTGGTCGGTGGTCAGACGCGTATGCCGATGGTTCAGGCCAAGGCTGCCGAGTTCTTTGGCAAGGAAGCGCGCAAGGACGTCAACCCGGATGAAGCCGTGGCCGTCGGTGCTGCGATCCAGGGTGGCGTACTGGGCGGCGACGTCAAGGACGTGCTGCTGCTCGACGTAACTCCGCTGACCCTGGGTATCGAGACCATGGGTGGCGTGATGACCGCGCTGATCGAGAAGAACACCACGATTCCGACCAAGAAGACTCAGGTGTTCTCGACCGCTGACGACAACCAGACGGCCGTGACCATTCACGTGCTGCAGGGTGAGCGTAAGCAGTCCAGCGGCAACAAGTCGCTCGGTCGCTTCGACCTGTCCGACATTCCGCCGGCACCGCGTGGTGTGCCGCAGATCGAGGTTGCCTTCGATCTCGACGCCAACGGCATCCTGAATGTCTCGGCCAAGGACAAGGCTACCGGCAAGGAACAGTCGATCGTGATCAAGGCCTCCAGCGGTCTGTCGGATGATGAGATCGACCAGATGGTGCGTGACGCCGAGGCGCATGCCGACGAAGACAAGAAGTTCGAGGAACTGGTCCAGCTGCGCAACCAGGCCGATGGCATGATTCACGCCTCGCGCAAGACCGTCGAGGAAGCTGGCGACAAGGCGACCGATGAAGAGAAGCAGGCCATCGAGACCGCTGCCAGCGAGCTGGAAGAAGCCGTCAAGGGTGATGACAAGGATGCCATCCAGGCGAAGCTGGATGCGCTGACCGAAGCCTCTGGCGCACTGGCGCAGAAGATGTACGCCGAGCAGGCTGACGCTGCACAGCAGGCGGGTGGTGACGATGCCAACGCCAACGCTGGTGGCCGTCCGGAAGATGATGTGGTCGACGCCGAGTACGAAGAAGTCAACGACGACCAGAAGAAGTAATACATCACGATATCTGAACCTCGGTTGACGCCAACGCGGGAGCTGGACTCCCGCGTTGGTGTTCATGACAAGGCTCGATCCCCACTGGGACGGGTCTGGCCGAGGGGCGACGGAGGCGGACGGACACATGTCCAAAAGAGACTACTATGAGGTGCTGGGCGTAGAGCGCGGCGCTGACCAGAAAGACATCAAGAAGGCCTATCGCCGCCTGGCCCAGAAGTATCATCCAGACCGCAATCCCGGAGATGATACCTCCGCCGAGAAGTTCCGCGAGGTTTCCGAGGCATACGAAGTTCTTGCCGATGGTGAGAAGCGCGCAGCCTATGACCAGTTCGGGCATGCCGGTGTTGATGGCCAGGCAGGTGGTGGCTTCGGTGGTGCCGGTGCTGGTGGCTTCAGCGATATCTTCGGTGATGTGTTCGGCGATATTTTTGGCGGTGGCGGTGGTCGACGCAACCCCAATGCTCCGCAGCGTGGTAGTGACCTGCGCTACAACCTCGAGTTGGATCTCGAGAGTGCTGTAGCCGGAACCAGCGTCGATATTCGTGTGCCACGCCATATAGAGTGTGAGCGCTGCGATGGCGATGGTGCCGAGCCGGGATCGAGCAAGGAAACCTGCCCGACCTGTCATGGGCATGGTCAGGTGCGTATGCAGCAGGGCTTCTTCGCCGTGCAGCAGACTTGTCCGACCTGTCACGGCAGCGGCCAGCACATCAAGGTGCCTTGTCACAAGTGCAACGGCGAAGGCCGAGTGCGCGAGACGCGGACCCTGTCAGTGAAGATTCCGGCGGGTGTCGATAGCGGTGATCGCATTCGCCTCAATGGTGAGGGCGAAGCGGGTATCAACGGCGGACCCCAGGGCGATCTGTACGTACAGGTAGCGATCAAGCCGCACCATATCTTCGAGCGTGATGGTCGTCACCTGCAATGCGAAGTGCCAATCAACTTCGTGGATGCGGCGCTTGGCGGTGAGCTGGAAGTGCCGACCCTGGATGGTCGCGTCAAGCTCAAGATTCCGCCTGAAACCCAGACTGGCAAGCTGTTCCGTTTGCGTGGCAAGGGCGTAAAACCGGTGCGTGGCGGCCCTCCCGGTGATCTGTTGTGCCGTGTGGTGGTCGAGACTCCGGTCAAGCTTGATGAAGAACAGAAAGGTCTGTTGCGCCAGTTCCAGGATAGCCTGGGCGGCAGCAATAGCCAGCACTCACCGAAGAAGTCGAGCTTCTTCGACGGTGTGAAGAAGTTCTTCGAGGATATGAAGCTGTAAGGAGCTGCTTTCTCGGCAGCGCCTGTTGTTCTGCTGGCCACCGCTGAGCCGATGATTGCCACATCTGAATGTGGTGCCGTTGGCTTGGTGGTGGCCAGGCTGTGTTCGGACCACTGGTGTTCCACGCCATGCCCGTGCATGCCACGGCTGCGCCTCACGGCTCTCGTTACTCCGGCTTCTTTTCGTCGCATGCGTTATACCCGCTGTCTTGCCTCAGCCAGGTTTTCTCACTTCATATAAATCTTCTTGTACAAGAACAGGGAACGCTGCAATGACAGACAGCATGGATCGAACTGGCCTGGGCATCGCGCTGCGAGTACTGTCGGGGCTTTTGTTCACGGGTATGCTGCTGTGCGTGAAACTGCTCAGTGATGTGGTGCCCCTCGGGCAGATCGTTTTCTATCGTTCGCTGTTCGCCCTGTTGCCGATTGTGGTGTTCCTGATGTGGCGTCGCGAGTTTCCTGCCGGGCTGGCAACGCGACGCCCGCTGGGTCACCTGTTGCGTTCAGGACTGGGAGCGGCGGCGATGTTTGCTTCCTTTGCAGCGGTCGCGCGGCTGCCGGTGGCAGAAGCCACACTGTTGGCACAGCTTAGTCCGGTGATCATGGCGATAGGCGCTGTGTTGCTGCTGGGAGAACGTTTGACGCTGCATCGAGTGCTGGCGCTCGGACTGGCATTGTCTGGCGTGGTGGTGTTGGTGTTGCCGGGGTTGGGCGATGCCACCGGCCAGGCGTCGGGCTATCTGCTTGGCGTGTTGGCGGCGGTGCTTACCGCGGGCGCCTTGCTGACGGTACGTCGTATTTCGCGTACCGAGACACCCGGTGCGATTGCTTTCTACTTCGTGGTGGCCTCTGCAGTGGCGGGGCTCGCCACATTGCCGCTGGGCTGGGCTTCGGTGACCACCGAACAACTACTGTTGCTGATTCTGGCTGGCTTGTTCGGTGGCGCGGGCCACATTGCCATGACCCTGGCACTGCGTTTTTCCGAGGCTTCGCGACTGGCACCCTTCGAGTATGTGGCACTGATCTGGCCGGTGCTGGTCGATCTGTTGGTGTTTGGCCTGCCGTTGTCGGCAGGCTTCCTGATGGCACTGCCATTGATCGTCGCTGGTGCTGCGCTTGCCGCCCTGGAAGGGCGGCGCTTCAGACGGCAGCCTCGACAATGAGTTGTGGCTGTCCCCTTGAACAGGTCTCGACGCGAGCGATGACCTGGTAGACATCGCGCAGCATCCCGGCGGTGACCACCTGAGGAGTGGGGCCACAAGCGATGAAGCGTCCGTTGGCGATGATCAGTGCCTGGTCGGTGAAGCGCAACGCATGGCCGATATCGTGAATGGCAACGATGACCAGCATCTGGCGCTCCTTCGCCAGACGTTGAAGGATCGATAGCAGGTCAATCTGACGATGCAGATCGAGGGCCGAGGTGGGCTCGTCCAGCAGCAGGATTTCAGGGTCCTGCACCAATGCCTGAGCGGCCCCCACCATTTGTCGTTGGCCACCGCTTAGATCGCCGATATCCCTTTCGCCCAACGCCAGGATGCCAAGCTCACGCAGTGCGTGCTCGACGGCATCAAGGTCATCCTGCTGCACCTTCAAACTGCGCCCTTGCATGCGTGCCAGCAACACACTTTCGTAGACCGTAAGCACGGCGTTTACGCCGGTCTCCTGGGGCATATATGCCACAGGGCGGCTGGAGCAGGCGCCTTCAATGGTCACTTCCCCGGGCCCTTTCAGCAGGCCGAGAATGCGCCGAAACAGCGTCGACTTACCGGCGGCGTTGGGGCCGAGCAGGGCGACGACCTGTCCGCCTTCGAGGGTGGGGGTCGTGATGCCCGACAGGATCTGGCGGCGGCCATAGCTGGCACCGACTTCGTGGAGCTTGAGCGTTACCATGATGCCTTCCTGCGGCTGAGAATGAGGAACAGGAAGAAAGGGATGCCGACCAGCGAAGTGATGATGCCAATGGGAATCACCGTACCAGGCAGCACAATCTTCGAGATGACCGAGCCGATCGACAGGATCAGGGCACCGCATAACGCCGAAGCCGGTAGAAAGAAGCGTTGGTCTTCACCGACCAGCATGCGTGCAATGTGTGGGCCGACCAGGCCGATGAAGCCGATGGTGCCGACAAAGGCCACGGCCATGGCAGACAACAGCGATACCAGTATCAACACTTCAAGACGCAGGGCACGTGGTTTGACGCCGAGGCTCTCGGCCTTGGCCTCGCCTAGACGCATTGCGGTCAGTGCCCAGCCGTGGCGGGCCAGCAGGGGGATCACCACGCACAGAACGGCGAGCGACATCCACAGCTTGGGCCAGGTGGCCTTGGTCAGACTGCCCATGGTCCAGAAAACCACTGCCGCGACGGCCTGCTGACTGGCGAAGAACTGGATCAGTGCCATCAGTGAGTTGAAGATGAACACCATGGCAATGCCCAGCAGCACGATGGTCTCGATGGTGACGCCGCGCCGCATACTGAGAGCATGAATCAGGAACGAGGTCAGCATGGCCATCAGGAATGCATTCAGCGGAATCACATAGTCGATGGCAGCGGGAATCAAGGCCACACCGAAGGCCAGGGCCAGGGCCGCACCGAAGCCTGCACCGGCGGAAATGCCGAGAGTGAAAGGGCTAGCCAGAGGGTTGCTGAGGATGGTCTGCATCTGTGCACCGGCGATCGATAGACTGGCGCCGACCACCAGCGCCATCAGTGCCACCGGCATGCGAATTTCCCACAGGATCACGCGTATCTGATCACTCACTGCGTCGGGAGTGATCAGTGCGGTGACGACCTCACCGAGGCTGTAGCGCGCAGGGCCCAGTGCCAGGTCGACACACAGGCTTGTCAGCAACGCCACAAGCAGCGCGGCGAGGATCAGTTGGCGGCGCACCACCAGTGCGCGATAGAAATGTCGCTCACTGGCTGGAGAGGTAATGGCTGTCGTTTCTTCAGTCATGCAGAGACACCCAGTAGCCCGGTACATAGTCCACTGGCAGGAAGCGCTCATGAAGCTCGATCATGGTCGCTTCGGGATCGAGGTCGGCGAACAGTTCCGGGTGGAACCAGCGTGCCATCTGCTGAATGGCGACAAAGTAATAGGGGCTGTTGTAGAACTGATGCCAGATGGCATGCATGTTGCCATTCTTGACCGCGTCGATGCCGGTCATGGCGGTGCGTTCGGTCAGCGCTTCCAGCTTGTGACGTGCCTCGTCCATATCTGCTCCAGGCCCCACACCTACCCAGTTACCGCCGGGAACATAGGCCTCCCAGCTGCCGCCGGTGACCACCACCTGCTGCGGGTTGGCGGCAATGATCTGCTCCGGGTTCAGCGTGCCGAAGGTCGATGGAATGATGTCACGGGCAATATTGTTGCCGCCGGCCAGTTCCACGTACTCACCAAAGTTGCCGGGGCCGAAACTCATGCAGCAGTCATCGGAATAACCGCCGGCACGATCGATGAACACCTTGGGGCGCTCGATGTCCTCGGCCGCGAGCCGGTCGGTGACCTTGGCCATCTGTGCCTCGGAGAAAGAGATGAAGTCCTCGGCTGCCTGCTGTTCACCGAGCAGTTCGCCCATCAGGCGCATCGACGGTGTGGTGTGAGCGATCGGATCTTCACGGAAGTCGACGTAGACGATGGGAATATCCAACTCCGCCAGCTTGGCGTCATAGCCGGCATCCTCCGTGGCCGCTCGCGCTTCCAGATTCATCAGAATCACGTCGGGCTGCAGGGCCGCGGCCTGCTCGACATCGAAGGTGCCATCCTTGAAACCGCCGAAGGTAGGAATGTCCTCAAGCTCGGGAAACTTCTCGGCATAGAGCGCATAGTTATCCGGGTCTGCCTGGGAGAAGTCCTCGCGCCAGCCCACGACATGTTCAAACGGATCTTCCGGTTGCAGCGCACCAAGTAGATAGATCTGGCGGCCTTCACCGAGAATCATACGCTCGACAGGAGCGTCGACAGTGACTTCACGGCCGGCGACATCGGTAACGGTGATGTCTGCGGCTGCAGCGGCTCCGCTCAGCGCCAGGGCCGATCCAAGTGTGACGAATCTCATGACTGAGGGCATAAGTGAGGGCATATCGGAAGCCTTGATGATTCAGTTGTTGTGGGGCGCCTGGCTGTGTGAGCCTGCTGAAGCGAACGCCGCGTTGCGTATTCGGGACTGATCGAGGTTGGCATTATATGCGTATCATTAACATTTGTATTCATGAGGATTGGGTATGCACAACACCACTGCACAGGTGATGACCCCTTCAGGGCAGCGCTTGATCAACCGGCTCTGCAAGCACTGGGCGCACAAGCTTGAAGTCGATATTGAACAGGGGCGGGTGGTCTTCGAGGGCGGCGTTTGCCTGATGCGTGCCGATGACGCATCTCTGCAGGTGGACCTGCAGGCTGAGAATGCAGAGCTCCTTGAGCGACTCAAGGGTGTCGTCGCCAGCCACCTGGAGCGTATGGCTGGAAAGGAGACTTTGGTGATCAACTGGCAGTAGCCGCGACTTCGCGCCACGCGACGGGGCCTTGAACTGATCCGCTATCGAACGTCGCTGTGATGGTGGGTGAGCGTGCTTGCATGTATGGCTTCGAGCATATATCTTCAAGTAAAGATTCTTTTGCTCGAATCAAATGCTGGAAACGAGCTCTCGAAAATGAGCCGTTGCCGAAGGTGACCGTCATGTCTGTACCTCCGTTGGAGAAAGCAATGCCGCGCGATGCCATTGATCGCCTGATCGCGGAATGGAGTCGTGTCCTGCCGGATCGAGATTCCTCGGACATGGGCATCTTCACTCGGCTATATCGCGCTTTGAAGCATGTGGATCGTCGGGTAGCGGCGGTATTCCGGAGCTATGGGCTACGCGAGGGCGAGTTCGACTTGCTGGCGACGCTGTATCGTCGCGACTCTCCGCAGGGAATGACGCCCAATGCGCTGTGTGAGGCGGTGGTGTTGAGCTCGGGGGCGATGACCAATCGCCTGGACCGCCTGACAGAGCGTGGTCTTGTCGAGCGCGTTGCCAATCCCGAGGATCGCCGCAGTGTATTGGTCAGGCTGAGTGACAGTGGGCACGAGATGATGCCGGACCTGCTGGACGCCTATCTGGCAGAGTTGAAAGCCATGCGCAGTGCGCTGGGTGCTGACCAGGCTGAAGCGCTGACTACGGGATTGCGCGCCCTGTTACTGGCGCTGGAAGGAGAATCTCCGGGAGCTGATTCATGAACATCAGAACGGGGGGTGTCTGGGGGGCTCATCTCGGCATGCTGGTATGGGCGTTGCTGGTGGGACTATCGTTCCCGGCGGTGGGGCTGTTGAGCGAAGGGTTGCCGCCCTTGCTGTTGACGGCGATGCGTTTTGCCATCGCCGCCCTTGCGGTATTGCCACTGGTCTGGGGTGCGCCGGGTCTGGTACCCAGTCGTCCCGGCGCTTGGCTGTATGCCTTGATGGGACTATGCCTTGCAGGTTTCTTCGGTACCATGTTCTGGGCCGCGCATCGCACTACGGCGCTTTCCATGGCCACGCTCTACGTTAGTGTTCCACTGCTGGCTTATATGCTTGGACGCATGATACGTGTCGAACAGCGTGCCCTTGGGCTGTTGGCTTTGCTGCTGCTTGGCGCGCTGGGTGCCCTCGGGTTGGCCTGGGCGGAAGCGAAGGGGGATCTGAGTCGGATGCAGCTTGGGCCTGGAGAGGCAGGGTTCTTCGTCGGCTGCATGGCGTCGGCACTGTATCCGGTGTTGTCGAAGTTCGGGCTGGTGCGGGGTTGGTTGTCGCCACATGCCGGAGTCAGAACCTTGTGGAGTCTGGTGCTGGGTGGGGTGCTGATTGCGCTGTTGGGGCTGATCTTCAACAGCCCAGCAGCGATGGCTCGCATGACACTGAGTGACCTGCTGCTGGTCACTTACCTGGGAATGTTCTCGAGTGGTGTAACCTTCTGGTTGCAGCAACGAGCAACGGCGACGCTGACTCCGGCGGCGGTCACCGCCTATGGTTACCTGGTGCCTTTCGTCTCGATGCTGTTGTTGTTTATCCAGCAGCCACAGGCTCTGTCGCTGGTCTGGTTGCCTGGTGGTGTGATGGTGATGGCCGCCATTCTGTTGCTGCTGCGCCGTGATGTGCGGATGCGCAGCCCTGTGGCGATGAGTCACTGAGTCTCAGGACGCAGACAGGCCAGCAGCGAACGCTGCAGTCTGCTGAAATTGTTGTCACTGAGCATCAGGAAACTGCCGTCGGGTAATGCTGCCAGTCCTTCCATATTGTCGAGTCGCCAGCCATCGGCGCTGGAAAGGCTGGCGACAGTAGTGGTGTTGACATCAGGAGGGGCCAGCAGCTGTGTGCGCTTGAGGGTGATCACCAGCGGGTGGGGTGGTGCATAGGCACGCTCGAGGGTCAGCAGGGTGTCCGGAGTGTCCGGCCATGGCGCCATATCGGTCAGTGAGCTTCCGGTGGCGTCCGCCAATGGGTAACCCCACTGATGTCTGCCGTCGAGGCTGAACAGCCGCGTGACTTTCGCATCACTGCCCGGCGGTGGGGATTCCAGGCCGATGAGCACGCCCAGGTCGGGGAGTTGTGTCATGGCCTCCATTCCCCTGTTGTTTCCTGAACCGGTTTGCCCTGCTCTCTGAGCCTCGCTCGGGTGCAGGGCGTCGCCGTTGGGGTAGCCTTCGGTAGTGAATGACTGCAGGCGGTGGTCGCGTTCGAAGGCGATCAGTAGTGCGGTATTGCCGCGCTCGCCATCCTCGGCATTATCAAGCACCACGGCTTCGGCATCACCATCTCCACCTGTCAGAGGCTGTCCGCTGCTGTCCTTGAGGGTGTGGCTGGATATCACTGCCAGATCGATCAGTTGGCCATCATCGAATAGCGGCCGAGTTTGATGCAGGCGGCCACGATCCGAGATCAACCACAGGCTCTGTTCGTCATCATCCCAGGCCAGTGCTGATAGGCCGCCGAGCGGTTGCCCCGACGCCAGGCTGTCGGCGGGCCATTGGCTGGGTAGCTTCAGCGTGCCACATAGCTCGAGACCGGGAATGGTAGGTGTCTTTCCGTCAATGGCGTTGGCTCCGGCCAGGCTGGCGAGCTGTACATTGTGGGCACAACCGGGCAGTGACCACAGCAGGCCTGCCAGAGCGAGAGTGTGCAGAGGCTTGAGCATGGAAATTCCCTTTCGAGGCGAGAGTTGGACGCCGCCAACACACGATGATCGCATATTGCAGTGACAGAGGGATGGCATCTCTGATGCACAGACGACGCTATTTCGCACTGGTATACTGGGCGCTGTCTTGATGCTTGCCGTATCTCGACCTGAGGCCGCTTCCATCTGTTACCCGTTCCGCAGGACAAGGACTTTGCCGCATGACTTCTGCATCCCCCCGTATTGCCATTGTTGGTGCCGCTGGCCGAATGGGTCGTGTGTTGATCGCCGCTGTCAACCAGGACGCTGAATCGGAGCTGGCGGCAGCCACGGTGAGGCCGGGTAGCTCTCTGGCGGGCGCTGACCTGGGTGAACTGGCTGGCGTCGGGCGCCTGGGCATTGCTGCCGTGGATTCACTGGAAGCCGTGGTCGACGATATCGATGTGCTGATCGATTTCACTACGCCGCAGCTGACCCTGTCGAATCTGGCTTTTTGCGCGGAACACGGCAAGGCCATCGTGATCGGTACCACCGGGCTGAGCGACGCGGAACTTGATGAACTCGATAGTTATCGCGACCAGGTGCCGATGGTCTTCGCGCCGAACATGAGCGTTGGTGTCAATCTGACGCTCAAGTTGCTGGAGATCGCCGCGCGTACCCTCGGCGATGAAGGTTACGATATCGAAGTCATCGAGGCCCACCATCGTCACAAGGTCGACGCTCCTTCGGGGACAGCCCTGCGTATGGGGGAAGTCGTGGCCGCAGCGGTGGATCGTAACCTCAAGGAACATGGGGTATTCGAGCGAGTTGGCCAGTGTGGTCCACGTGATGCGAAGGAGATTGGTTTTGCCACGGTGCGTGCGGGCGACATTGTCGGCGAACATACCGTGATGTTTGCCACCGAAGGTGAGCGCATCGAGGTGACTCACAAGGCGTCCAGTCGCATGACCTTCGCTCGAGGTGCGGTGCGTGCGGCGCGCTGGGTCAGTGGTCGCAGTGCAGGTCGTTATGGCATGGATGATGTGTTGGGGCTGGAGGATATCAGCGGGGCATGATGCACCGCCCCCAGCACTTGCTCATAGGGGGTGGTCAGATCGGCGTATATCCTGTAACATCTCAAAAATTTTGGCCGGGCACGAACCGTTTATGACGCCTTGCGCAGCGCTTGTGACGTCCTGTTCATAAGCGAGTGAAGCGGCAGACATCGGCTCAGACATTCCGAGCGCAAGACAAGAAGCATAACAAGCGGGATGAAACCGGTCTTTATCGGGTTTCGTCCCGCTTTTTTACGGCCCGGCTCCTTGTGCCTTTCATGACGCAGAGAGCCGGGTCGATGCCGACTGGATGCAGCCGTTTCCGGTGGTAGGTGGTTTGAGTAGGCAAGTGGTAGTGGCAGTTACCTTGACGAGCATTGGGAGGACGTAGCGTTGAACAAACCCGCAATTCTGGCCCTGGAAGATGGCAGTGTGTTCCACGGCGTAGCCATTGGCGCAGATGGGCAGACCAGTGGTGAAGTGGTGTTCAATACGGCCATGACCGGCTATCAGGAAATTCTCACCGACCCTTCCTACTCCCGACAGATCGTCACACTCACCTATCCCCATATCGGCAACACCGGCATCAACCCTGAGGACGTGGAATCCTCCAGCATCGCTGCTGCTGGGCTCGTCATCCGCGATCTGCCGCTGGTTGCCAGCAACTTCCGCTCTACGCAAAGCCTGTCTGATTACCTGGCCTCCAGCAATGTGGTGGGTATCGCCGATATCGATACCCGTCGCCTGACTCGCATCCTGCGTGACAAGGGGTCGCAGAACGGTGCCATTCTTGCCGGTGCCGAGGCTGAAGGGGCGGATGCCGAAGCTCGCGCACTGGAAGCCGCACGTGCCTTCCCCGGACTCAAGGGCATGGATCTGGCCAAGGTGGTTTCCTGCACCGAGCAGTACGAGTGGAGTGAAGGTGAGTGGGCACTGGGCGAAGGTTATGCAGACGCCGCTGCTACTGAACGTCCGTTCCATGTGGTCGCCTACGACTACGGCGTCAAGTTCAATATTCTGCGTATGCTGGCCAGCCGCGGTTGCCGCCTGACGGTGGTGCCGGCCCAGACGTCTGCGGCCGAGGTGCTGGCGATGCAGCCGGACGGTATCTTCCTGTCCAATGGCCCCGGCGACCCCGAGCCCTGCGACTATGCGATCAAGGCGATCGGCGAGATTCTCGAAACAGATACGCCACTGTTCGGCATCTGTCTGGGCCACCAGTTGCTGGCGTTGGCCAGTGGCGCGAACACCGTCAAGATGGGCCATGGTCACCACGGTGCCAACCATCCGGTGCAGGACCTGGATACCGGCTATGTGATGATCACCAGTCAGAACCATGGCTTTGCTGCTGACGAAGCGACACTGCCGGAAACGCTGCGTGCCACACACCGTTCGCTGTTCGATGGCACCCTGCAGGGGATTGAACGTACCGATCGCCCCGCGTTCAGTTTCCAGGGCCATCCGGAAGCCAGCCCGGGGCCGCGGGATGTCGCCCCTCTGTTTGACCGCTTTATCGAGATGATGCGCAGCCGCCGTTAACGCGACTCCTGACGCGCCCCAGCGGATATACCCAACACGCTCACTTCGATTCATCGTCAAAATTTCAAGCGGGAAGCATCATGCCCAAGCGTACAGATCTCAAAAGCATACTCATCATCGGCGCCGGTCCTATTGTCATCGGTCAGGCGTGCGAATTCGATTATTCCGGTGCCCAGGCGTGCAAGGCTCTGCGTGAAGAGGGTTATCGCGTCATTCTGGTCAACTCCAATCCGGCCACGATCATGACCGACCCGGTAATGGCCGACGCTACCTACATCGAGCCGATTACCTGGCAAGCGGTGGAGAAAATCATCGAGGCCGAGCGCCCTGATGCGGTTCTGCCGACCATGGGCGGCCAGACTGCGCTGAACTGCGCCCTCGACCTGGACCGGTATGGCGTGCTCGACAAGTACGGCGTAGAAATGATCGGTGCCAATGCCGATACCATCGACAAGGCCGAGGATCGTGACCGTTTCGACAAGGCGATGAAGAACATCGGCCTGGCCTGTCCGCGGGCCAAGGTGGCCCACAGCATGGACGAGGCCTGGGAGATTCAGGCCGAGCTCGGCTTCCCGGCAATCATTCGTCCGTCCTTTACCATGGGCGGTTCCGGTGGTGGCGTGGCCTACAACAAGGAAGAGTTCAAGGAAATCTGCCACCGCGGATTTGAGCTCTCGCCGACTCGTGAACTGTTGATTGACGAGTCACTGTTGGGCTGGAAGGAATACGAGATGGAGGTCGTTCGTGACAAGAACGATAACTGCATCATCGTCTGTGCGATCGAAAACTTCGACCCGATGGGCGTGCATACCGGTGACTCGATTACCGTCGCCCCGGCGCAGACGCTGACTGACAAGGAATACCAGATCATGCGCGACGCCTCACTGGCGGTGTTGCGTGAGATCGGCGTCGAGACCGGTGGCTCCAATGTGCAGTTCGGTGTCGATCCGCAAACCGGGCGCATGGTGGTTATCGAAATGAACCCGCGGGTGTCGCGCTCCTCGGCGTTGGCGTCCAAGGCGACCGGCTTCCCGATTGCCAAGATCGCCGCCAAGCTGGCGGTGGGCTACACCCTCGACGAGCTGCAGAATGACATCACCGGGGGGCACACTCCAGCGTCCTTCGAGCCGTCGATCGACTATGTCGTGACCAAGATTCCGCGCTTCACCTTCGAGAAGTTCCCGCAGGCCAACGACCGCCTGACGACACAGATGAAGTCCGTCGGTGAGGTGATGGCTATTGGTCGCACCTTCCAGGAGTCGCTGCAGAAAGCGCTGCGCGGCATGGAAACCGGCAATGATGGTCTTGACCCCGTCGTCACTGAGTTCAGCGATGAGAACATGGCGCTGATCAAGGGTGAGCTGCAGGCTGCCGGCGCCGAGCGTATCTTCTACATCGCTGACGCGATGCGTTCGGGCATGAGTGTCGAGGATGTGTTCACGCTGACCAATATCGACCCGTGGTTCCTGGTGCAGCTCGAGGACCTGGTCAAGACCGAACAGCAACTGACCCAGCGTTCACTGTCTGAGCTGGATGCGCGCGAACTCTTCCGCCTCAAGCGCAAGGGCTTTGCGGATGCTCGACTGGCGAAGCTGCTGGGTGTGTCCGAGAAGGATTTCCGCAGTACCCGCCAGGCCGCCGGCATTCGTCCGGTCTACAAGCGTGTCGATACCTGTGCCGCCGAGTTCGCATCAGATACCGCCTACATGTACTCGACCTACGAGGAAGAGTGCGAGGCCGAGGTTTCCGATCGCCAGAAGATCATGGTGCTGGGTGGTGGTCCCAACCGTATCGGCCAGGGCATCGAGTTTGATTATTGCTGTGTGCATGCGGCCTTTGCCATGCACGATGATGGCTATGAAACCATCATGGTCAACTGCAACCCGGAAACCGTCTCTACCGATTACGATACCTCTGACCGGCTTTACTTCGAGCCGGTAACGCTGGAAGACGTGCTGGAAATCGCCGACAAGGAGAAGCCGGTCGGTGTGATCGTGCAGTTCGGTGGTCAGACGCCGCTCAAGCTGGCGCGTGATCTCGAGGCTGCCGGTGTGCCGATCATCGGTACCACCCCGGATGCCATCGATCGTGCTGAGGATCGTGAGCGCTTCCAGCAGATGATCGACAAGCTGGGTCTCAAGCAGCCGCCCAATGCCACCGCGCGCAGCTTCGAGGAAGCCTTCGCCAAGGCTGAGGTCATTGGCTACCCGCTGGTGGTGCGTCCGAGCTATGTGCTGGGTGGTCGGGCGATGGAAATCGTCTACGATGCCTCTGAGCTCGAAAACTACATGACCCACGCGGTCAAGGTCTCCAATGACTCGCCGGTGCTGCTGGACCACTTCCTGAATGCCGCTGTCGAGATCGATATCGATGCAGTTTCCGACGGTGAGCAGGTGGTCATCGGCGGCATCATGCAACATATCGAGCAGGCTGGCGTACACTCCGGTGACTCCGCCTGTGCGCTGCCGCCCTATTCTCTGCCGGCGGATGTGCAGGACGAGATGCGTGAGCAGGTCAAGCGCATGGCGGTGGAGCTGGGCGTCAAGGGCCTGATGAACGTGCAGCTGGCGTGGCAGGACGGTGAAATCTACGTCATCGAAGTCAATCCGCGCGCCTCGCGTACCGTGCCCTTCGTCTCCAAGTGCATCGGTATCTCGCTGGCTCAGATTGCGGCGCGTTGCATGGCGGGCAAGACGCTGGCCGAGCAGGGCTTCGAGAAGGAGATCGTGCCGCATTTCCACAGCGTCAAGGAAGCGGTGTTCCCGTTCAACAAGTTCCCTGGTGTCGATCCGATCCTGTCGCCGGAGATGAAATCTACCGGTGAGGTAATGGGCTCCGGTGAGACCTTCGCCGAAGCCTTCTACAAGGCGCAGCTGGGTGCCGGTGAGGCGATTCCTCCGTTGACGGGGGAGCGCAAGGCATTCCTGTCCGTTCGTGAGCCGGACAAGGCTGGTGTTATCGAAGTGGCACGTTCTCTGGTAACATTGGGTTTTACACTCTGCGCAACCCGTGGCACGGCGGCGGCACTGGAAAGTGCAGGCCTGTCGGTAGAGGTCGTCAACAAGGTTTATGAAGGCCGGCCACATATCGTCGATTCGATCAAGAACGACGAAATTGCCTATATCGTCAATACCACCGAGGGTCGTCAGGCGATCAATGATTCCTCGGTGATCCGTCGCACCGCGCTTGCCCACAAGGTTCCCTATGCCACGACTCTGGCAGGGGCCAGTGCTGTTTGTATGGCGCTGGAATACGGCAATACGATTACTGTGCGGCGGTTACAGGAACTGCATGCAGGAGCGAATAAATGAACAAGGTCCCGATGACCGTCGCTGGTGAGCAACGCCTGCGTGATGAGCTGGATCAGCTCAAGAGCGAGGCTCGCCCGAAGGTAATCGCTGATATTGCCGAGGCGCGTGAGCATGGCGATCTCAAGGAGAATGCCGAGTACCATGCGGCCCGCGAACAGCAGGGCTTCATCGAGGGGCGTATTCAGGAAATTGAAGGCAAGCTGTCCAATGCTCAGGTTATCGATGTCACCAGGCTGCCCAAGAGTGGCAAGGTGATTTTTGGGGTTACCGTTGAGCTGCTCAACCTCGAGACCGATGAGGAAGTCACCTACCGCATCGTCGGCGAGGATGAGGCGGACATCAAGCAGCGTCGTATTTCCGTTACTTCGCCTATCGCTCGCGCCTTGATCGGCAAGGAAGAAGGCGAGATCGTGGTCGTGCGTACGCCGGGCGGCGAAGTCGAATACGAGATCAGCTCCGTCGAGCATCTGTAGGCTACGAGCTACGAGCTACGAGCTACGAACAAGAACACCCCGCCGATTTTTTCGGCGGGGTGTTCTTGTTGGGGCCAAGGCCTGGGTAGGGCGCGGAAAGAATGAAAACCATCCACAGGGATGGCTGGCAGCGTGGTTGTGGATAACAGGGGTTGGGAAGGACAATCCTGCTGCGATTCCCGGATGGCGCTTGCTCTGGTCATGAAAAAACACCCCGGCAGCGGTGGCTGACGGGGTGTCTCGTTTCGGCTTACGACGCGAAGCGTGTTATTTCAGCGCTTAGTGCCTACCGTGGTGATCCTTGAAGCGACTCACGTTGGAGAGCTTGGGGTTTGCCTTGGGATTGTGGCGGTACAGCAGGGCAACCTTGCCGATCTTCTGGACAACCTCAGCGCCGCTGGCGTCTGCCAGCTCGTCGATGACGGCGGCACGGTCGTCGCGCTCGGTAAGAGCGAGCTTTACCTTGATCAGTTCGTGATCATTGAGCGCTCGCTCGAGCTCGGCCAGCAGGCCCTCGGAGATGCCGTTCTCGGAGGCAGTAACCACTGGATCGAGGTGATGGCCGATGCTGCGGAATGCTTTCTTTTGTGCCTGTGACAAGCTCATGGTATCTTGATTCTTCCCGAAAATGGCGCGCAATGGCACATGGTACGGCGAATCCGGCCAGCATGAAAGCGTGCTTCTCCATTGTCGCTTCATGGTTCATGGATGATGGCTCCAATGGATTGTGCTTCCATAAGTTGTTGCCCCATGAATTGTACCCCATATCCTGCGGTCAACCTTCGCTGAAGGAGCAACTCACCATCGGTGAGTCACGTGGCCCGCAGTCAGCGTTTCAGGTGATCTCGTGGCATCTTCCCGTTCTTCCCGGCCTTCCTCGTCTGCTGGCAAGCAAGCATCATCGGCCAACAAACGTGGCTCAGGCAGTGCCGGGGCCAGCAAGACCAGTGCCAGTTGGCTGAAGGAGCACTTCGATGATCGCTATGTTCAGCAGAGCTGGCAGGATGGCTATCGTTCACGTGCCAGCTATAAACTGATCGAGCTCGATGAAAAGGATCGCCTGTTCAAGCCGGGCATGACCGTCATCGACCTTGGTGCTGCGCCGGGCGGCTGGAGCCAGATTGCGGCCGAGCGAGTGGGTGATAATGGCGTGGTGATCGCTTCCGATATCCTGGAAATGGATGCATTGGCGGGCGTTGACTTCATTGCTGGCGATTTCACCGAGGAACAGGTGCTCGAGGAAATCCTCAGTGTGCTGAATAATCGTCCCGTGGACCTTGTGATGTCAGACATGGCCCCCAATATGAGTGGTATGGCTGCCATTGATCAGCCTCAAGCCATGTATCTGGTGGAATTGGCGCTGGACCTGGCGCGTCAGACGCTGCGCCCGGGCGGTCGCTTCCTGGCCAAGGTATTTCAAGGTGAGGGTTTTGATGCTTACCTGAAGGATCTACGAGGCAGTTTTCAGCGGGTAGTAACACGTAAACCGGATGCCTCGCGCGCTCGCTCGCGTGAAGTCTATCTGCTGGCAGAAGGATTCAAGGGTTGAGCCCCGACAGTTCGCTTGGGGGTAGCTCGGCATGACATCATGGGATCGGAGGCTGGTAGATAGTGCCTACCGACTCGATACGCGGACAATATCGTTAGAGTGTGACAGAGTGTAGGAAGCGGAGCCTGGCAGGTCTATACATAGAGTGAGAGGTAACGGGCTGCACTCGAGAAGCTGGCATGCAGCGCACGATCTGCGTGCTATTCCCGGGCTGGCTGAACAAGGCTTGCTCCTGTAGTGTCAGAGCTCCAGAGGCACCTGAAGCCGACAGATTTCTGTAATTGAGGGTAGTCCCTTGAATGACATGGCAAAGAACCTGATCCTGTGGTTGGTCATCGCAGCGGTGTTGCTGACGGTGTTCAACAACTTCAGCGTCGAGAATGCACCCAATACGACAAACTACTCCCAGTTTGTCCAGGAAGTGCAGAATGAGAAGGTGCGTAGTGTAACTATCGATGGCTACACCATTAACGGTGAGCGCAGTGATGGCAGCACCTTCCAGACCATACGCCCTTCGGCGGAAGACCCCAAGCTGATGGATGATCTGCTCTCCCACAATGTGACGGTGGTAGGCAAGAAGCCGGAGCAGCAGAGCCTGTGGATGAGGCTGTTGATTGCCAGCTTCCCGATTCTGTTGATTCTCGCCATCTTCATGTTTTTCATGCGGCAGATGCAGGGCGGCGGCGCAGGTAAGGGCGGGCCGATGAGTTTCGGCAAGTCCAAGGCCAAGCTGTTGTCTCAGGATCAGATCAAGACCACGTTTTCTGACGTGGCCGGCTGTGATGAAGCCAAGGAAGAAGTTGAGGAACTGGTCGATTTTCTGCGCGACCCAACGAAGTTTCAGCGTCTGGGCGGCACCATTCCGCGTGGTGTGTTGATGGTCGGACCTCCGGGAACTGGTAAAACGCTGCTGGCCAAGTCGATTGCCGGCGAGGCCAAGGTACCTTTCTTCTCGATTTCCGGCTCCGACTTTGTCGAGATGTTTGTTGGTGTGGGTGCGTCTCGTGTGCGTGACATGTTCGAGCAGGCCAAGAAGCAGGCTCCCTGCATCATCTTCATCGATGAGATTGATGCGGTGGGTCGTTCGCGTGGTGCTGGCATGGGCGGTGGTAACGACGAGCGTGAGCAGACACTGAACCAGTTGCTGGTGGAAATGGATGGCTTTGAGGCCAATGAAGGCATCATCGTCATCGCTGCTACCAACCGCCCTGACGTACTGGATCCGGCGCTGCTGCGTCCGGGCCGTTTTGATCGTCAGGTCGTAGTGCCGTTGCCCGATATCCGTGGTCGTGAACACATTCTGAATGTTCACCTGCGCAAGGTGCCGCTGGCCGACGACGTCAAGCCGTCCTTCATTGCTCGTGGTACGCCCGGTTTCTCTGGTGCCGACCTCGCCAACCTCGTTAACGAGGGGGCGCTGTTCGCAGCGCGTCGCAACAAGCGTCTGGTGGGTATGGAAGAGCTGGAGATGGCCAAGGACAAGATCATGATGGGCGCCGAGCGTCGTTCCATGGTCATGACCGAAAAGGAAAAGCTCAATACCGCCTATCATGAGGCGGGGCATGCGATCATTGGTCTGGTGATGCCTGAGCACGATCCCGTGTACAAGGTCACCATCATTCCGCGTGGTCGCGCTCTGGGTGTGACCATGTTCCTGCCCGAACAGGATCGCTATAGCCTGTCACGTCAACAGATCATCAGTCAGATCTGTTCGCTGTTCGGCGGTCGTATTGCCGAAGAGATGACGTTGGGGCCGAATGGTGTTACCACCGGGGCTTCCAACGATATCAAGCGGGCCACTGAGCTGGCGCACAATATGGTCGCCAAGTGGGGGCTGTCCGAGGAAATGGGCCCGATCATGTACGACGAGGACGAATCGCACCAATTCCTCGGTGGCGCGGGCCAGAGTGGCGGCAAGCTCAAATCCGGCGAGACCACCACGCGTCTCGACAAGGAAGTGCGCAAGATTATCGATGGCTGCTACGCCCAGGCGGAACAGATTCTCTCTGACAATCGCGACAAGCTGGACGCCATGGCTGAAGCCTTGATGCAGTATGAGACCATCGATGCCGACCAGCTCAAGGACATCATGGAAGGTCGCTCGCCTCGTCCGCCGAAGGATTGGGATGACCGTGGCTCCAATGGAGGGTCTCCGGTAAGCGGTACGCCGGCAGAGGAAGAGCCGGAGGCTAGCTCCAATGCGGACAGCGACGATGCCAGTGGCGGTGATGAAGAAGACGATGATGCGCCTGATCGTCGCCCCTCCGATCCTCTCGGCGGTCCCGCCGGAAGCTGACACATGATCAGCCCTGACGTCAGAGGCGCCCTGCGGGGCGCCTTTGGCGTGACGCAGCGTGGCTCTGTCATGCAACTTCCGATATCAGGACCTTTCTCAACATGGATTCGAGTGCTTCCTTGACCCTCGCCTGTGGCCGTCACCGGCTCGACCTTTCCTACCCGCGGATCATGGGCATTCTCAATGTTACCCCTGACTCGTTCTCTGACGGTGGTCGCCATCTGTCAATGGATGATGCGCTGAAGCGTGCCGAGCAGATGCTGGCAGAAGGTGCAGCGATCATTGATGTGGGCGGAGAGTCTACTCGCCCCGGAGCGGAGCCGGTCAGCGTGCAGCAGGAGCTGGACAGAGTGGTGCCGGTGGTTGAGGCATTGGTACGTGAGCTCGATGCGTTGGTGTCGGTAGATACATCGACACCAGAAGTCATACGTGCTGTCGGCCACGCTGGAGCAGGCATGATCAACGACGTGCGCAACTTGCGTCGTGAGGGAGCGCTTCAGGCAGCGTCGGGCACTGGTTTGCCGGTGGTGTTGATGCATATGCTCGGTGAGCCCGGAAACATGCAGGATGCGCCGCACTATGCAGAGGCTATCGAGGATGAGGTGCTGGGGTTTCTCGAGCAGCGCATAGCAGCTTGTGAAGCGGCTGGGTTGCGTCGTGACAGACTGCTGTTGGATCCGGGCTTTGGTTTTGCCAAGACCGTGGAACATAATCTGCGTCTTTTGCATCGTATGGAAAGGTTGCGTGAGCTGGAGTTGCCGTTGTTGGTGGGCATGTCACGCAAGAGTTTCATCGGCAAGGTCCTGGAGCGTCCCGTGGAAGAGCGCCTCGCGGGTGGTCTCGCATTGTCGGCGCTAGCGGTTGAGCGTGGTGCACGCATTCTGCGTGTCCACGATATTGCTCCCCATGTGGATGCCGTGAATATGGCCTGGGCGGTGTTTGAAGAGGGCGTTGAACAAGGAGAAAACCGTGGCTAGACGCTATTTTGGAACCGATGGGATTCGTGGAACCGTCGGGCAGGCACCGATCATGCCCGATTTCATGCTCAAGCTGGGCTGGGCTGCTGGACGTTGCATCGTGCCGCGTCGTCAGCGCGCTCGCGTGCTGATCGGTAAGGATACGCGCATCTCTGGCTACATGTTCGAGTCGGCGCTTGAAGCAGGGCTCTCCGCGGCTGGCGTCGATGTCATGCTGCTTGGCCCGATGCCGACGCCTGGAATTGCGTACCTGACGCGGACCTTCCGTGCCGATGCCGGTATCGTGATTTCCGCCTCGCACAATGCCTTTCAGGACAACGGCATCAAGTTCTTCTCCGCAGAGGGCGCCAAGCTGGGCGACGAAATCGAGGAGCGTATCGAGGCCGCGTTGGAAGACACTCTGACCACGGTGTCGCCTGATGAGTTGGGCAAGGCAACGCGTGTTGATGATGCGGCGGGTCGCTATATCGAATTCTGTAAGTCAACGATTCCGGAGCGGGTCAACCTCAACGGCCTCAGAATTGTTCTCGACTGTTCCCATGGTGCGACTTATCACATAGCTCCTAGTGTTTTCAAGGAGTTGGGTGCGAAAGTGTCGTTGATTGGAGCCGATCCTGACGGTCTGAACATCAACCATGAGGTCGGATCAACACATCCTGCAACGCTGCGGGCGGCCGTCATTCAGCAGGGCGCTGATCTTGGCATCGCCTTTGATGGTGATGGTGACCGAGTGTTGATGGTAGATGCCGACGGCCATGAGATCGATGGCGACGACATGCTCTATTTGATTGCCCGTGACCGCCATGCGCGTGGCGAGTTGGGCGGTGGCGTGGTCGGAACACTGATGAGCAATTTCGGCCTGGCTGCTGCGTTGGAAGGAATGGGAGTTCCTTTCGAGCGCGCCAAGGTTGGTGATCGCTATGTCATGGAGCGCCTGGCCGCCAACGGCTGGCAGCTGGGTGGTGAGTCATCCGGGCATATCGTTTGTGGCCATGTGCAGACCACCGGCGATGGTATCGTCTCGGCTCTGCAGGTGTTGTCGTATATGGTGCGTGAAGAAGCACCGATTTCACGTCTGCTGCATGGCTACGAGAAGGCGCCGCAATCACTGGTCAATGTACGCCTGAGCCCCGGCGCCGATGCCAAGGCGTTGATGAAGGACAAACGCCTCGCAGATGCGGTTGCTGCGGTTGAACAGCAGTTGGGTGAGGAAGGTCGAGTGCTGTTGCGTCCTTCCGGTACCGAGCCGTTGATCCGCGTTATGGTCGAAGGCCGTCCGCACCTGGATGTGGATGGTCTGGCCCGCAAGCTGGCGGATGATGTGCGCGAACTGCTGTAACGGCAGGTCACGAGTTACGAGTGTGGCGTATGCTGCTGGCTCGTAGCTCGTAGCTCGTAGCTCGTAGCTCGTAGCTAACCATTCGCTCAAAACTTGAGCAAACCTTGCCGCTCCTATAACATTTCGGCCCACCTTGGAAGAGGATGTCTCATGCGTGCCCCCCTGATCGCCGGCAACTGGAAGATGAACGGCTCCCTGGAGCTGGTCGCAACCTTTGCTGAAGAATTGTCGCAGACGGCGCTTCCCGATGGCGTGGATGCGGCGCTGATGGTGCCTTTTCCCTACTTGGGTATTGCGCGAAGTCGGTTGCCTGAAGCGATCAGTATTGGCGCCCAGACACTCAGTGATCAGCCGTCTGGCGCCTTCACCGGCGAGGTGAGCGGCACGATGCTCAACGACCTGGGCGTACAGATGGTGCTGGTGGGGCACTCGGAGCGACGCACGCTGTTCGGCGAGGATGACTCGGCGGTATTGGCGCGGGTACAGGCGGCTCTTGAGGCAGGCCTGGTGCCGGTGCTGTGCCTGGGTGAGACCCTTGAGGAGCGTGATGCTGAACGTACCGAAGCGGTGGTGCTTGGTCAGCTGGATGCGGTGCTGGATGCACTCTCCGCGGACCAGCGTCAGCGCCTGGTGTTGGCCTATGAGCCTGTCTGGGCCATTGGTACCGGCCGCACCGCTACTCCAGAGCAGGCGCAGCAGGTGCATGCGGCGATTCGTGCGCGGTTGGCGAGCTATGATTCTCAGCTGGCCGAAACCATGAAGGTGCTTTACGGAGGCAGCATGAAGCCGAGTAATGCGGCGGAGTTGCTGGCTCAACCCGATATCGACGGCGGCCTGATCGGCGGAGCATCGCTGCAGGTCGACGATTTTCTAGCCATTTGTCAGTCAGCAGGTTGAATACATGCACGTTGCGATTCTCATGATCCATGTGGCGATTGCCATCGCCCTGGTAGCGCTCATTCTGCTGCAGCAGGGCAAGGGCGCTGAAGCAGGGGCCGCCTTTGGTGGCGGTGCCTCCCAGACTGTGTTTGGTTCCCGTGGTAGCGGCACATTCCTGTACCGTGCGACCGCGCTGCTTGCCGTATGCTTCTTTGCTACATCATTGACGCTGGCCTGGTTTGCGTCTCAGGCAGGTGAAGCGACACCGGATATCGGTGTTCCCGATGCGGAAGTGATTGAACAGCAGCAGAATAATACCGCTCCGACTCTTGACGAGTCGCCCAGTGACGTGGATAATACTGCGCCAGTGCTGGAGGAAAGCGGTAACTGAACCTCTCAGCCTCCCCTAGCCGAAGTGGTGGAATTGGTAGACACGCTATCTTGAGGGGGTAGTGACCTAACGGTCGTGCGGGTTCAAGTCCCGCCTTCGGCACCATCGAAGTCTCGCGACATATGTATAGTCAGCGATCTTCTCGCAGGGTTGGCAGCATGGTGAATTGCTTGACGCGTTGGTACTGTCAGCATATACTCACCGGCCTAGATTGATGCGGGGTGGAGCAGTCTGGTAGCTCGTCGGGCTCATAACCCGAAGGTCATCGGTTCAAATCCGGTCCCCGCTACCATTTCACGGCAGGCAGCAAGTATCCTCAAGGGGCGTGCTGTTCTGCTGGTTTGGTAACAGGTTTCTTGTAAAAGCCCCTTCCAGTGAAGGGGCTTTTTGTTAGCAGCCCGCTGACCAACGTGCCAGCGGCGCGCATTGCCAATCAGCCACCTGACTCTCCTGTTCACTCCCGGCCAGGTGCTGATGCAACGGCTGTAGGAGTTTTCATTCGTGGCCATCAAGGATGCTGCGCTACAAGCGCTGATCGAACCGGTGGTAACAGCCATGGGGTTCGAACTCTGGGGCATCGATTACCTGTCTCAGGGCAAACACTCACGCCTGGTGATCTATATCGATCACGACAACGGCGTGAACGTCGATGACTGTGCCGATATCAGTCGGCAGGTCAGCGGTGTACTGGACGTCGAAGATCCTATTGTCGGCGAGTATCGGCTCGAGGTCTCCTCGCCGGGTATGGATCGACCCTTGTTTACTCTGGAACAATTTTCTCGCTATGCCGGACATCAGGTCAGCCTGAAGTTGCGTGCTCCTTATGAGGGGCGTCGCAAATATCAGGGCTTGCTGGCTGGAGTCGAGGGAGATGAGGTGTTGGTCCAGCTTGACGGCGAGGAATATTGCTTTCCCATTGACGGCATCGATCAAGCGCGGGTCATCCCGCAGTTCGGTGAGTGATGTCTCTGTGATCTGGTGTCTGTGAATGCGTGTCTGTGAATACAAGGACAGGTTATCTGGCGAGGCTTTAAGGCATGAGTAAAGAGATTCTGGCGGTCGTTGACGCGATCTCCAACGAAAAGGGGGTTCCCCGCGAGGTCATCTTCGACGCTGTTGAGGCGGCGTTGGCCAGTGCCTCACGCAAGCGTTTCGAAGACGTGGAAGCCAGCGTCCGTGTTCACATTGACCGCGTCACTGGCGAATACGAGACGTTTCGTCGCTGGGAAGTGATTGAGGATGATGACTTTGATGGCCCCGATGCGCAGATCAAGCTGACTTTTGCTCAGCGTCGTGATCCGCCGTTGGGCCTGGGTGATGTAGTCGAGGAGCAGATCGAGAATGCTGCCTTCGGCCGTATCGCGGCTCAGACTGCGAAGCAAGTCATTGTGCAGAAGGTCCGTGAGGCCGAGCGTGCTGAAGTGGTACGCCTGTATGCCGAGCGTGAAGGGGAACTGGTTGCCGGCATTGTCAAGAAGACGACACGTGACGGTCTGATCATTGACCTGGGCGACAACGCTGAAGCATTCCTGCCACGCAGTGAGATGATTCCCGGTGAACGCTATCGTCTCAATGAACGTGTTCGCGCCTTGCTGGTCAAGGTTGATGCAGAGGCGCGCGGCGCTCAGTTGATTCTGTCGCGTACCAATCCGCAGATGATCATCGAACTGTTCAAGATCGAGGTGCCGGAGATTGCCGAGCAGCTGATCGAGATCAAGGGCGCAGCGCGCGACCCAGGCTCGCGGGCCAAGATCGCAGTCAAGACCAATGATCGCCGTATCGATCCAGTCGGCGCCTGTGTCGGTATGCGCGGTTCGCGCGTACAGGCGGTGTCGTCTGAACTGCAGAATGAACGTGTCGATATCGTGCTGTGGGATGACAATCCCGCGCAGTTGGTGATCAACGCCATGGCGCCTGCCGATGTCGCTTCGATTCTCGTCGACGAGGACGCCCATGCGATGGACGTTGCCGTTGCCGAGGACAACCTGGCGCAAGCCATTGGCCGTAGTGGCCAGAACGTGCGTCTCGCTTCCGAGCTGACTGGTTGGCGTCTCAACGTCATGACCGAAGCGGATGCCGAGGCCAAGCGCGATCAGGAAATCGACAGCCTGGTCGAGCACTTCGTTCAGCATCTGGACATCGAGGATGATGTCGCTCGGCTGCTGGTCGAGGAGGGTTTCACCTCGATAGAGGAGGTGGCCTACGTACCGGTCGAGGAAATGCTGGAGATCGAAGATTTCGACGAGGATCTCGTTGAAGAGCTTCGTGCTCGTGCCAAAGACGAGCTCTTGAACCTGGCCATTGCCTCCGAGGAAGAACTGGATGGTGCCCAGCCGGCAGATGATCTGCTGGAGATGGACGGCATGGAACGTCATCTGGCGCTCATTCTGGCCAGCCGGGGAATCAGGACCATGGAGGACCTGGCGGAGCAGTCCGTCGATGACCTGGTGGACATCGAAGGGATGGACGAGGAGCGCGCTGCAGCACTGATCATGACTGCCCGTGCACCATGGTTCGAGAATGAACAGTAACAGGGTCACGGGCTGAGGAGGGTCGTAATGTCAGAGATGACCGTTAAGGATTTTGCAGCAAAGGTGGGGCGCGAAGTGCCACGCCTGCTGGAGCAGATGAAAGAAGCCGGACTCGAACACAAGTCCGAAGGTGATGCCGTATCCGAGGAAGACAAGCGCAAATTGCTTGACTTCCTTACCAGGAGTCACGGTGGAGGCACAGGTCCGGGAGCGCGTAATCGCATCACCCTGACCCGCAAGACACGCAGCAAGATCAAGACCAATGAGCGCGGCAAGACGATTGAGGTGCAGGTTCGCAAGAAGCGCACCTACGTCAAGCGCGATGAGGCTGAAGAGGAGCAATCGACTCCTGTTGAGGATCATGGCCCGCGTCAGTTGGTAGGCGATATGGCTGAGGCGGAAGCGCGTCGTGAGGCCGAGGCCGTTGAGCAGGCAGCACGCCAGGCGGCAGAGAAGGCCGAGCGCGATGCTACCGCTGAGGCTGAAAAAGCGGCGAAAGCTGCGGCCGACAAGAAGAAATCTACTGCTGAAGCAAAAGTGCCGGAAATTCCGGTGCCGGAGCTGGTTGTCAGTGAAGATTCTTCGGGTGATCAGCCTCCTGCTCCGCCCAAGGAAGGTCGTGGTGACGTCCGTCGTGCCGCCGTCAAGAAAGCCGTTGGTGGCAAGAAAGGCCGTGATAGTCGCGATGACGACGACCGCAGCGATCGTGAAGAGCGCCGTCGCGGTGGTGGCAAGAAGGCCAAGCGTGCCGAGCGCCGTGGCAGCCGTCGTGGCTCCAGTCAGGGCGGTGGCAAGCACGGCTTCCAGAAGCCAACACAGCCTATTGTCCGTGAGGTTTCGATCCCCGAGTCAATCTCGGTGGCGGAACTCGCCGACAAGATGTCGATCAAGGCCAACGAAGTCATCAAGGCCATGTTCACCATGGGCGCCGCGGTGACCATCAACCAGACCATCGACCAGGACACCGCGGCGATCGTCGTCGAGGAAATGGGCCACAAGCCCAAGCTGGTCAAGGACGATGCGCTGGAAACTGCGGTGCTCGAGGCGATCTCCTACGAAGGTGAGGAAATCACTCGTTCGCCGGTCGTTACCGTCATGGGTCACGTTGACCATGGTAAGACCTCGTTGCTCGATTATATTCGTCGTGCCAAGGTCGCCACTGGTGAGGCCGGGGGTATTACCCAGCACATCGGTGCCTACCACGTCGAAGACGACAACAACGGTGTGACCTTCCTCGATACGCCTGGACACGCGGCCTTTACCGCCATGCGTGCCCGTGGTGCCAAGGCGACTGATGTCGTTATCCTGGTGGTTGCCGCTGATGATGGCGTGATGCCGCAGACCATCGAAGCCGTGGAGCACTCCAAGGCCGCGGAAGTCCCGATGGTGGTGGCGGTCAACAAGATGGACAAGCCGGACGCCGATCCCGATCGCGTCAAGAATGAGCTGTCTCAGCACGGCGTCATTTCTGAAGAATGGGGCGGCGATACCCAGTTCGTTCACGTATCGGCCAAGACCGGTGATGGTATCGAGACGCTACTCGAAGCCGTTCACCTGGTATCCGAAGTGCTCGAGCTCAAGGCCGTGCCGTCTGCGCCGGGTAAAGGCGTGGTGGTCGAGTCGCGTCTCGACAAGGGTCGTGGTCCGGTTGCTACTGTATTAGTCCAGAACGGTACCTTGAAGAAGGGCGATATCGTGCTGGCTGGCCTGCACTACGGCCGCGTGCGTGCACTGACCAACGAACTCGGCCAGCAGGTCGATGCCGTGGGTCCGGCCATGCCGGTCGAGATCCAGGGTCTCGATGGTACGCCGGAAGCCGGTGATGACTTCATGGTCGTGGCCGACGACAAGAAGGCACGTGAAGTTGCCAACTTCCGTCAGGGCAAGTACCGCGAAGTGCGCCTGGCGCGTCAACAGAAGGCCAAGCTGGAGAACATGTTCTCGCAGATGGGCCAGGACGTTGCCGCCAAGCTCAACATCGTGCTCAAGGCCGACGTACAGGGTTCACTGGAAGCCATCAAGGGTGCACTGGAAGAGCTGTCCACCGATGAGGTGCAGGTCTCCGTGGTGTCCTCGGGTGTTGGTGGTATCACCGGTACCGACGCCAACCTGGCACTGGCCAGTGACGCCATCCTGATCGGCTTCAATGTCCGTGCCGATGCCGCCGCGCGCGAGATCATCGAGCGTGAAGTGCTGGAGCTGCGCTACTACAGCGTCATCTACCAGCTGATCGACGAGGTCAAGCAGGCGATGAGCGGTATGCTCGAGCCTGAGTGGAAGGAAGAAATCGTCGGTGTGGCAGAAGTGCGTGATGTCTTCCGTGCGCCCAAGATCGGTGCGGTTGCCGGTTGTATGGTTGTCGAGGGTAGCGTCTTCCGTAACAAGAAGATCCGCGTGCTGCGCGACAACGTCGTGATCTATGAAGGTGAGCTGGAATCTCTGCGCCGCTTCAAGGACGATGTCCAGGAAGTTCGCAATGGCATGGAGTGCGGCATCGGGGTGAAGAACTACAACGATGTCCAGGTCAACGACAAGATCGAAGTCTTTGATCAGGTCAAGGTCGAGCGCACGCTGTAAGCGTTCGAGGAGCCGTTACCATGCGCGAGTTCAAGCGTACCGACCGAGTCGCCGACCAGCTCCAGAAGGAGCTGGCGGTACTCATCCAGCGCGAGGTCAAGGATCCGCGTCTGGGGATGGTCACCGTCAGTGGCGTGTCTGTCAGTCGAGATCTGGGTTATGCCGATGTGCATATCACCCTACTGGGCGAGCAGACGCCGGAGCGTATCAAGGAAAACCTCGGTGTGCTCAAGCGCGCCTCGGGGTTTCTGCGTTCGCAGATCGGTCGCCGCATCAAGTTACGCCACGTTCCGGAACTGCGTTTCCACTACGATGAAAGCGTGGTACGTGGTCAGCATCTGTCGTCATTGATCGAGGAGGCCGTTGCAACGGACCGCTCGCGAAATGCCGATGATGATACTGACGACGAGGATGGGGCGAAGGACTGATGGGGCGTCGCCGTCGGGGATTACCGATTGATGGCGTAGTGTTGCTGGACAAGCCGCAGGGCATGTCCAGCAATCACGCCCTGCAGCGCGTCCGTCGTCTGTTTCAGGCTCAGAAGGCTGGTCATACCGGCACTCTGGACCCCATGGCGACCGGGCTATTGCCGGTGCTGTTGGGCGAGGCCACCAAGTTTTCTCAGCATCTGTTGGATGCCGACAAGGTCTATCGCACCCGGGTTGAACTAGGCGCGAGCACTGACACCGGCGATGCTGAAGGCGAAGTGGTTGCCAGGTCGGCAGTCCCGACGCTGGAGGAGTCTGATCTTCGTACCATGATGGCGGGCTTTATCGGTGAGCAGCAGCAGACGCCACCGATGTATTCAGCGTTGAAACTCAATGGCCGCAAACTCTACGAACTGGCCCGTGAGGGCAAGAGCGTGGAACGTGCAAGTCGCGCGATTAGGGTGTATGATGCGCGGCTACTTTCGGCCAGCCTGCACGGCGTGTCGCCGAGTTTCGATATCGAAGTTCGGGTCAGCAAGGGCACTTATGTGCGAACGCTTGCTGAAGACATGGCCAAAGCACTGGGTTGCGAAGGACATATATCGCAGCTTCGACGTCTCGAGACGGGTCCCTTCGATGCCAGTGGCATGGTGACCATCGAGATGCTTGAATCCTTGCCGGATCAGAGCGAACGAGAGGCGCAACTGGCGCCGATCGACAGCCTGCTCCAGCACCTTCCCGCCCACCAGTTGAGCGAGAGAGGGGCTCGGGCGCTGACCTTTGGTCAACCCGCACGACAGGAATGGGATTTCTCCAGGGCAGTCGATGCCGGCGAGAATCCGATTCGACTCTACCGCGACGATGCCTTTGTCGGTCTCGGTGTGGTGGAGACGGAGGGGGATATCATCCCTCGCCGATTGCTGAGTTCGTTTGTCGCGGGCTCGGCACAGGACTAGTCGCCCATCAGGGCACGCAAGATGGAGACTGCAAATATGCGTGGTCTCCGACATTCATTATCTAGGCATATTGCTTACTGGAGAGACAGATGGCACTTACCGCCGAACAGAAGGCCGAAATCGTCAAGGAATACGCTCGCGGTGATAGCGATACCGGTTCCCCTGAAGTTCAGGTAGCTCTGCTGAGCGCCAACATCAACGGCCTGCAGGATCACTTCAAGACCAACAAGCAGGATCACCACTCTCGTCGTGGCCTGATCCGCATGGTCAACCAGCGCCGTAAGCTGCTGGACTACCTGAAGCGCAAGGACCTGGGGCGTTACCAGTCTCTGATCCAGCGTCTGGGTCTCCGTCGCTAAGGAAAGGCATTTCGCGCTGGGCTTCAATACCAGCAATGCGAAATGGTTTCGGCCTTGCCAATTGGCATAGCGTCGAGTGGTACTGAAACGGGCAGCCTTCGGGCTGCCCGTTTTGCTTTGTATTGATCGTAGGGAGAAGCACGCTTGTGCGGATATCCGCACAGTACCTGCAGTTGCTCTGTGCGGGTTTACATCCAGAATTGCTGATTGGTCTTGCGACTTTCGTTGCAGTAAAACTTTTTAATTGCATGAAAGATAAGAGCAAAATAGAAAGAGGAATGCGTATTGCTCCTTCTGGGTGGTGCTGAGGTTTCCTGATGCGAATACCACAGTCCCTCACAACACAGCCCCTGGACGGAGATAATATCAATGAAAGTGTCCCTTGCCGGTTTCGGCGTCTTCAGCCTGTTGGCCCTGCTTCCAACATCAGCAATGGCGGATATCGCACCTGAAGTCGTTGCCCTTGAGCATCCCGATCCGCAACAGTTGCTCTATGTCGGCAACAGTTATCAGTATTACAACAACAGCCTGCACAATTACGTCAAACGTATGGTTGCAGCGGCCCATCCCGAGCTCGCTGAACAGCTCAACAGCAAATCCGCGACCATCTCCGGCGCTTACCTGTCGCAGCATGAAGTGAAGAGCTATCTCTATCCGGGAGCGCTGGGGCTGTCTGATCCCTTTGATGCTGTCGTGCTCCAGGGCCACAGCGCTGCCGCTCTGAGTGACGAGAATCAGCAGGGATTTCGTGATGCGGTCATCAGGCATCATCAGGCCATCCAGGCAACCGGTGCGCAAACCGTGCTCTACATGACGCCCGCCTACAGCGAGGATCATGACAATTATGATCCCACCATGATCGACAAGGTCGATGATCTCTACACCGAGGTCGGTAATGAGATTGGAGCGCTGGTGATCCCGGTGGGCCTTGCCTTCCAGAAATCCTACGAGCAACGTCCCGAGCTGGCATTACACGTCGATTACGACGGCAGCCATCCCACTCCGGAAGGTACTTACCTGGCAGCGGCGACCGTCTTCGCTGCGCTCTACGACACATCGGTGGTGGGCAACCCCTACACCTATTACGGACGTATTGATGACGACACCGCCGCCTGGCTGCAACAGGTTGCGGAGGACACAGTCGAGGAATATTACGGCAGATAGGTCGCTTCCATCTCATGCCAGACTCAGGCCGGTCGTTTCAGCCGCTGGTCGAGTCTGGATATGTCTGAACCTGAATAACTCCAATAAAAGAGGCAACGCCGATGCGAATCTGGTTCGCAATGATGCTGCTGTGCCTACCTCTGGCAGTAGAGGGGGCTGATGAGCACACGAGTCTTGTACAAGGTGCGGGGCATTACCTATTTCACGACCCTGTCACTCAGCAGTCGGTCACGGTCTATTACTACCAGCCACATAACTACAGTGCAGAGACGCCGGTTGTTCTCGTGCTGCATGGTCTCCGTCGCGATGCCAGAGAATACCGCGATAGCTGGGCGGAGTATGCCGAGCGTGAAGGCTTGATGGTGCTGGCTCCACGCTTCAGTGCGGAGGTCTATCCGGGAGGCAATGGGTACAATCTGGGGAATGTCTTTCAGGCCACGTCGACACAAGAGATTCGCGGTCGCACAAGGCCGCAGGAGATCAACCCACCTGAAAATTGGGCATTCACGCTCGTCGAACGACTTTTTACTGATTTCCGTATGCACAGTCCGCAAGGCCCTACGACCTATTACCTGTATGGGCATGGTGCTGGTGCACAGTTTGCCCATCGCTTTGCCATGTTCATGCCTGATTCACAGGCACAAGAGATAATCGTTGCTGCAGCGGGGTGGTACACGATGCCGGACCCATCCATCGAGTGGCCTTATGGGACTGGTGGTGTGCCGATGATGGACCCTGAAGCGATCAAGTCTTTCCTGGCTCAACCTCTTCTACTGCTGGCGGGCGGGGCGGACACGACAACGTTGCATACCGTCATGCGCCAGACCCCCGAAGCCAATGCCCAGGGAGTGAACCGGGTCGAGCGAACTCGGAACTATTACGCCTTTGCCGAGCGTCAGGCGCGAGATGCCAAACTCGAGTTCAACTGGCGGCAATGGGTTATGCCAGGCGTGACGCATAGCCCTGAGCAGATGACCCCCTTTGCTGCCCGCTATATCGCCTTGCAGGCGCGTTGATCGTGTGCTGTTGGACCAGATTTATGCGTAAGGCTCCCAACCAGAAACGGAAATCGACCCTCAAGGAACAGGGGAAAATCATGCCGAAACAGATTACTACAGGCGGTGTTGCCGTCCTGTCAGCCACTGCTATTGGGTTGATGCCACTACCCGGTGTCAGCGGCATGGCAGTGGCCAGCGAAGTGACCGCCGCTGAGCTTGCTGAACTGGTAGAGCAACAGTCCGAGATGCTGGAGCGCCAGGCCCAGCAGCTTGAGGCGCTGCAGGCACGTCTGACGCAGTTGGAGTCGCAGACGAGTTCCGGCGAAGCGACGGAGACAATTGCCTCGAGCGCTGCTGGTGGCTCGGTGATGCCAGAGGAGGCTTCCATGTCATCCAGCAATGACCAGACCACAGTGGAAGACAGAGAGTCGATCGAGGAATTACAGAGTCAGGTGGCGTTACTCGAGGCTGCCCAGTCAGATCAGTCACGTATCGATTGGTCGGATGGCGGCCCTGAGTTCATCAGTGCCGATGGCACTCGTCGCCTGCAGATAGGTGGGCGCCTGCAGTATGACGCCTCGACCACCAGCGGTTCCCGATATGATGACTCCAGTGATGAGCGCAATATAAGTGGTAGCGAGGCAAGGCGCTTGAGGTTGGATATCTCCGGACAGTTGTCCGAACGAATCGGTTACAAGCTGGGCTATGACCTGGCGGGAAATGATGCGAGTGTCCGCGACGCCTATATCTCGAGTCGATTCGAGTGGGGCGATGAGGATGTGATGCTTTACGTGGGTAACAAGTACGACGACCGCTCGTTGGATGGCGCGACCTCCTCCAACAACACCTGGTTTATGGAGCGTAATTTCGTCAGTAGTGCTGTTGGTCCAGACCGTGGTTCCTATGGCCTCGGCGTGAAGGGCAAGATCTACGGCGATAGCCGTGATTGGCATACCTCGTTTGCGGTGACCAACGGACGACTCGGGGCTGATACTGACCATTCCGATACCACCACCTACATGACTCGGGCGCACTGGAATCCCTGGCATGATGGCACGGACATGGTGCATCTGGGGGGCTGGGGCTTCTACGAGGATTTTGATCGCAGTGATGATGCGGTCTTCAAGAACATCAATGCTGCCGATCACTTCAACGACAACGTGACGATTCGTAGTCGCAAGCTCAGCGACCCCGAATCGAGTACTGCCTATGGTCTTGAACTGGCAACGTCGCTGGGGTCGTTCGCTGCAGCAGCCGAATACGGGCAGCGTAGCGTGGATCAGCGTGATTCCACCGGCAGCGAGAGCATGAGCTATGACGCCTGGAGTGTACAGGCCAGTTACTTCCTGACCGGTGAGTACCATGCATACTCACGAAAATCTGGAGTCTGGCGCCTGCCGGAGATCAATGATCCGGTCGCGACCGGTGGTCCAGGTGCCTTCCAGCTTGCTGCTCGTTACCAGGAGCTCGACTTCAATGATGCGCCAGACTATCCCGGAGGCAATGGTGACGCGACTACTGTCGGACTGAACTGGTATCCAAATGACTGGTCACGGGTCATGCTCGATTACACGCTCTGGGATACCAACAATCGCAGTGGTGATTTCGAGGGGCCGGATGATGGTAATACGCTGTCTGCTCGAGTGCAGGTAGTGTTCTGATGCCGCACGGTCACAGGTGACTTCGGGTGCCAGCATAGTGGCAAGAGGAAAGGTGGGCCAGCACAGGTAGCTTGCGGGCTAGCTGTGTTGCGTCAGCTTGTCGGCTATCGCGGGAGTCTTGTGTTGGCTTATTTGCGGCAAAAATAGCCTAACTGGTGGCTCTATGCCGCTTGAGCCCCTAAAATGTTGGCCGAGTCAAAAGACCCAAACATTGAAAAGTAAAGGAAGTCACCGTGAATCCGGTCAAGAAGACATTTCAGTACGGTCGTAGCACCGTAACCCTGGAAACTGGGCGTATCGCCCGCCAGGCCACTGGCGCTGTGTTGGTTACCATGGACGACACTGTGGTGCTGTGCACCGTGGTGGCCCGGAAGGAGGCGAATCCGGCACAGCCCTTCTTCCCCCTGTCTGTCCACTACCAGGAAAAGACCTATGCCGTTGGCAAGATTCCCGGTGGCTTCTTCAAGCGTGAAGGACGCCCGACCGAGAAGGAAACCCTGACTTCGCGTCTGATCGATCGCCCGATCCGTCCGCTGTTCCCGAAGGGCTTCATGAACGAAGTGCAGGTCGTCTGTACCGTGCTGTCCACCGATCGCAACCATGATCCGGATATCGCAGCGTTGATTGGCACCTCTGCTGCGCTGGCGATCTCCGGCGTGCCGTTCGGTGGCCCAATCGGTGCTGCTCGTGTGGCTTTCAACGAGGAGCGTGGATATTTCCTCAACCCCACCGTCGAGGAGCTGCAGGGTTCCGAGCTGAACATGGTGGTGGCAGGTACCGAGAAAGCCGTGCTGATGGTCGAGTCCGAAGCCGAGGAACTGCTCGAGGACGAGATGCTGGGTGCGGTGTTGTTTGGTCACCAGGAAATGCAGACCGCCATCAAGGCCATCAACGAGCTGGTTGCCGAAGCAGGCAAGCCGAAGTGGGACTGGCAGCCGGCCGCCGAGAACACCGCGCTCAAGCAAGCACTGGCCAGTGGTTTTGAAGCCAGAGTGGGTGAGGCATATCGTGTTACTGACAAGATGCAGCGTCAGGATGCACTGGCCGCGCTCAAGGCGGAAGCTGTCGAGCAGTTGGCGGGTGAAGGTGAAGGCAAATTCGATGCCTCCGACGTTGAAGGTGCTTTTGCCGGTCTCGAGAAGCGTGTTGTGCGTTCACGCGTGGTCAAGGGTGAGCCGCGTATCGATGGTCGTGATCTCAAGACCGTGCGTCCGCTCGACATCGCCGTTGGTGTGCTGCCCAAGACTCATGGTTCAGCAGTGTTCACTCGTGGCGAGACCCAGGCGATAGTCGTGGCAACCCTTGGCACGTTGCGTGATTCGCAGTTGATCGAGTCGCTCGAAGGTGAGCGCAAGGATCGCTTCATGCTGCACTACAACTTCCCTCCCTATTCCGTGGGTGAGGCAGGTTTCATGGGTGGTCCCAAGCGTCGCGAGATTGGCCATGGCCGTCTGGCTCGCCGCGGTATTCAGGCAATGTTGCCTGCCGAAGATGCGTTCCCCTACACCATTCGTGTGGTCTCTGAAATCACTGAGTCCAACGGCTCCAGCTCCATGGCCTCGGTGTGCGGTTCCTCACTGGCGTTGATGGATGCCGGTGTACCGATCAAGGCACCGGTGGCGGGTATCGCCATGGGTCTGGTCAAGGATGACGATGGTTTTGCCGTGCTGACCGATATCCTTGGTGACGAGGACCACCTCGGTGACATGGACTTCAAGGTGGCAGGTTCTGCTGAAGGCGTCACCGCGCTGCAGATGGATATCAAGATCGAGGGTATCGACGAGCAGATCATGGAAGCGGCATTGACCCAGGCCCATGAAGCTCGTCTGAACATTCTTGATCAGATGAACACCGTCATTGCCGAGAGCCGTGCCGAACTGTCTGATAACGCGCCGTCGATGGGAACCATCAAGATTGATCCGGACAAGATCCGTGACGTCATCGGTAAGGGTGGTGCGACCATTCGCAAGATCTGCGAAGACACCGGTGCCTCCATCGACCTCGACGACGATGGCACCGTGCGTATCTACGCTGAGGACAAGCAGTCGGCGAAGAAGGCTATCGACACCGTTCTGGCAATTACCGCTGAAGCCGAGATCGGCAAACTGTACAACGGTAAGGTGGTGCGCATCGCCGACTTTGGCGCCTTCATCAACATCATGCCTGGTACCGACGGTCTGGTGCACATCTCCCAGATCGTCCCCGAGCGTGTCAACGACGTGCGTGACTTCCTCAATGAGGGCGACGAGGTCGTGGTCAAGGTGCTCGACATCGACAACCGTAACCGCGTCAAGCTGACCCTCAAGGAAATTACCGAAGAGGAAAAGGCAGCGTTCGCAGCCGAGGCGGCAGAAACCGAAAGCTGATTTTCGGTTTTACCCCGCTTGCAACGCCCCCGTCGCTTACGCCTCGGGGGCGTTTTTTTCACTTGGCTGAAGTGGCCGAAGCGGTCGAGAGTTGACGCACTGGGTTTCGGAAGTATGTTTCAGACAGAATGTTTCAGGAAGAACGATGACAGAAGGGACAGGATACCCACCCCGACAGACCACTGAACGACGCGACTGGTGGGGTGTGGTGGCGGTGATGGTAGGGATATTTCTATTGGTTACCGCCGAACAGCTGCCCATCGGGCTGCTGTCGCAAGTGTCCACGGCACTTGAAGTATCTCCCGGCATTGCCGGCTTGATGATCACCGTACCCGGGGTGGTGGCGGCTTTTTCCGCGCCGTTGTTGCCGGTAGCGGTGGGGCGTCTGGATCGACGCTGGATGCTGACGGTATTGATGGCACTGATGACACTTGCCAGCGCCCTGGGCGCGATGGTGGACAGTTTCACGCTGCTGTTGGCCACGCGCATACTGGTGGGCGTGTGCATCGGTGGCTTCTGGGCGATTGCCGGTGGTTTGGCCTCGCGGTTGGTCGCTCTGCCTCAGGTACCGAAGGCGATGGCCGTTATCTTCAGTGGGGTGGCGGGTGCGTCGGTACTGGGTGTTCCTGCGGGTACCTGGTTGGGCGAGCAGACCAATTGGCGCGTGGCCTTTGCAGCCATGTCCGCCGGTAGTGCTGTAGTGACAATAGCGCTGTGGTGGTTGCTGCCGCCACTTCCCGCCAACCAGCCGGTGCGGCTGAGTAATCTATTCGGACAGTTCTCCAGCCGGGGCGTGCGTGTGGGCGTATATGCCACGGCCTTGATCGTAGTCGGCCACTTTGCCGCCTATACCTTCATCAGCCCGATTCTGCAGCAGATCGCAGGCGTTCCGTTGGCCAACGTCAGCACGCTGTTGTTGCTTTATGGTGGCGCGGGTCTGATGGGCAATTTCATTGCCGGAACTGCAGCAGGGCGCAATCCCTGGCGCACGGTGCTGGTGATTCCGATGCTGCTGGCGGTGGCTACGCTGAGTTTTCCGTGGTTTGCGGGACCAGGAATCGCCGGGACACTATTGCTGATGCTGTGGGGCGCGGTGTTCGGCAGCATCTCGGTCAGCCTGCAGACCTGGATTCTGCGAGCAGCGCCCAATGCCGAGGCAGCGACGGCGTTGATGGCCTTTGTCTTCAATATTTCCATCGGCATCGGCGCCATGGCGGGAGGTCAGGTGGTGGATGGCTTTGGTCTGAGTACGGTGCTCTACACCTCGGGCATGCTGTTTATGCTGGCGGCGCTGGTCGTTCTGTGCACGCCAGCATCAGCTGTCGCGGCGACGAATTCCGGGTCACGCTGAACAGCGGCTATGCTGATCAGGCTGAGGTGAACTTTTGCAGGAGGTGGCCGATGCAATGGCGAGCGTTGAAGTACTTCGATACCGTGGCGCGATGCCGTTCGCTGCGCCAGGCTGCTGCGCGTCTGCATGTGGCGCCGACGGCGCTTTCGCGACAGATCGACCAACTCGAGCATCAACTGGGTGCGGAGTTGCTGGAACGCACCCATGAGGGTGTACGACTGACTCCTGCGGGGGAATTGCTCGCCGAGCAGGCCAGCCAGACGCTGCGTGACCTCGAGCGTGTCGAGGCGCGTATCGCCGATCTCCAGGGACGCTGCACCGGGCGAGTGGTGATCCAGGTGTCCGAGGGCGTGGTACCTCAAGTACTGGCACCAGCGCTTGCCAGCCTGCAGACTGAGTTTCCGCAACTCGAGTTCAGTATCAGCATCGCCAGCGCTGGTGGTGTGATCGAGGCATTGCGTACCGGCGAAGCCGATATTGGTCTGGCCTACTTTCTGCCCCAACGTGACGACGTGGTCCGGGTAGTAACGGCGGAGCTGGAGCATTATGCAGTGATGACTCCCGACCATCCTCTGTCCTGGGCAGCACCACTGGCGCTCTCGGATATTGCCGGTTACCCGCTGGCTGTTCCGGATGACACCTTCGGTGTACGTCAGGCATTGGATCGTGCCGCCCGCGACCGGGGCTTGAGTATGCAGATCGCTTTTACCACCCAGTCGTTGGAAACTCAGAAGGCGCTGGCCAGAGAGGGGGCGGCAGTACTGTTGCTGCCGATGATCGCTGTTGCTCGGGAATGTGAGGCTGGTCAGTTGGTTGCGGTAGGACTGCATGCTGGCGAACTGGAGCAGACGCGGGTTGATCTCTGTATCTACCGTCACCGCTCTCCCAGTCTGGCGGTCAGAACGTGCCTGCAGCGGCTGGAGGAAGCCCTCGCTGCACTTTCGCCCTGCGGGTGACCAGTGAACACAATATGTGTGCACGGTGGGAGAGTAATTGCATTGGCTGTAACTGTTGCCGCCTTCCATGCTGATCAGTGATCACAAGGAAAGGAACAACAACAATGCCCGATGTTCTTGGCTGGACAGCTGCGCAGTTGCTGGAGGCCTATCGCTCTCGACAGCTTTCGCCGACAGAATATGCTGACACCCTGATTACCCACGTTGAGCGTCACCAGGGGCAGATCAATGCCCTCTATGACTACGACCCCGAACGCTTTCTCGCCGCTGCAAGAGCCTCGACCGAGCGCTGGACGAAGCAGACTCCCTGTGGACCGCTGGATGGGGTGCCTGTCACGCTGAAGGAACTGATTGCCACGCGCGGAACGCCGGTGCCGCACGGCACCCGTGCCGGAGAACATCCTCCTGCCGATGAGGATGCACCTGCGGCGATGCGCCTCGCCGAAGACGGTGCGCTGTTGCTGGCCAAGACCACCTGTCCCGATTACGGCATGCTGTCATCCGGTCGTTCGTCCTTTCATGGACTGACGCGTAACCCATGGAACCTGGAATATAATCCCGGTGGCTCCAGTTCGGGAGCCGGTGCTGCGGCTGCCGCGGGGTTCGGTACCCTGCATCTGGGCACCGATATCGGTGGCTCGATTCGCTTACCCGCGGCCTGGTGTGGGGTGGTTGGCTTCAAGCCGACCCTCGGCCGGGTGCCCATCGATCCCTATTACGTCGGCCGCTGTGCCGGACCCATGACACGCACGGTGGCCGATGCCGCGCTGATGATGCAATCGATTGCGCGCACGGATCGCCGCGATGCCATGCGCCTGCCGCCGGAGCTGATCGACTGGTCGGCACTGGACATTGACGTGCGCGGGATGCGCATCGGCGTCATGGCTGAGGCAGGCTGCGGACTCCCGGTCGATGAGCAGGTACAGCGGTGCCTCGCGGATGCAGTAAGGCTGTTTGAGCAGGCCGGTGCCAAGGTTATCCCGCTGGAACCGGTACTGACTCGCGAGATGCTGGATGGCCTCAATGACTTCTGGCGGGCACGCCAGTGGAGCGCGTTGATGGAACTGACGACTGAACAGCGCGAATTGATGCTGCCGGAAATTCTCGCCTGGGCGGATGAAGGTCGCAGGCTGGATGCGACCCGAGTGGTACGCGGCTTTGAACAGACGCTGGCCATGCGCCGTTCCACCGAAGCCGCTCTCGCAGAGGTAGATGCAGTGATCTCACCTGTGTCGCCCAATGTTGAGTTTTCTGCCGACTGGCCATCGCCGACCAATGACCCTTCGCGACCCTTCGAGCATATCGTCTTTACTGTCCCCTGGAACATGGGCGAGCAGCCGGCGATTGCGGTCAATGCCGGTTTCAGTCGTAATGGCATGCCGATAGGTGTGCAGATCGTGACCCCGAAATTTGCCGACCTGCGTGCTCTGCAACTGGCGGCGGCGTTCGAGAAGTGGCAGGGTACGCCGTCAAATTGGCCCTGTCAGACCTGAAGCAATATGTAGCGTGTGACGACTACGATAATGGATCTCCACAATCGACAGGATCGGTGACGGGACTGCGGTCACCGATGGATAAGGACACTTCCGATGCGTTCAACCTTCGTACGCCCCTCCAGTTGGAAAGGGTGGCTGATGTTGGTGGCCTTCATCAGCGTAATAGTGGCAGGAATCTGGCCAGTGGTCGGTTGGGTCAACCAGGCGGTGTTGGTGCTCGGCCTGCCGAAGCTTCTGGTCTGGAGTTACATCGTACTGATGTGCTGCACCCTCGTGATGTGGCTGGGCAATATGCTGGTCGGGGAGGGAGAGCATGACTAGCTTGCTTCCGCTGTGGATCACACTGAGCTATATCGTCATCGCCATGCTCATCGGGCTCGCTGCACGTGGCGGCCGAGCCATGAACTCTCTCGAGGAGTGGGGCGTGGCCGGGCGCAGCATGGGGCCGGTGACTCTCTACCTGTTGATTGCCGCGGGCAGCGTCAGTGCCTACACCTTCATGGGAGCGCCGGGCTGGGCCTACGCCAAGGGCGTACCAGTGCTGTATGTGGTGATCTATCTCGGATACCTGGCATTGGTGGCCTGGTATTTCGGTCCCAAGGTGTGGGCATTTGGGGCGAAATTTGGTCATGTCACCCAGGCCAGTGCCATTGCCGACCGTTATCAGAGCCCGGCGCTGGGAGCGCTGGCATCACTGGTGATGTCGGTGGGTTCGATTGCCTATGCGGTACTGCAGACCATCGGCTCGGCCTATATTCTGCTGGTCATGAGCGGTGGCGCGATTCCGGTGTGGGCTGGAGTGCTGCTGGTGCTGGTGGCGATTGCCATCTATCTGTACGTCAGTGGCCAGCGAGCCATCGGCAAGACCAACGTCTTCCAGGGCATTCTGATGTTTGCCGTGGCCTGGATCATTGGACTCGGTGCTGCGCACCATGCAACCGGTGAATGGAGCTTCGCTGCGGTGTTCGCCGAGGTCCAGCAGCGCAACCCCGAGTTTCTGGTGTTGCCCGGTGGCGGCGGTGACATGAGCTTTGCCTTCTGGACAACCTCAATCATCGTCTCGATGTTGTCCTTCATGCCACCGGTGTGGACGCAATGGATGAGCGCCACCTCGGCACGTACCATTCGCCGTAGTGCCACCCTTTTACCGACCTACTACCTGGTGATTCTGCCGATGATCGTGGTCGGCTTCATCGGCATCTACTCGCTGCCGAACCTGGAGCGGGCGGATACGGTAGTTCTGGAATACGCCATGGCCAACCTGCCGGTGGTGCTGGTGGGGTTGCTGGGGGCGGGTACTCTGGCGGCATCCATGTCGTCATCCGAGCCTTTCATTCACTCGGTGGCATTGTCGTGGAGCAAGGATGTGCTGCAGCCTGCGCTCAAGCTCTCCGATGGCAAGGCGGGGCAACTGGCCCGCTGGCTGATCGTGCCGATCATGGCCTTTATCATCGCACCTCTGGCGATTGCCGAGCCCGGTAACCTGGTGATGATTCTACTGATCGGTCTTGGCTTTGCCTCTCAGGTGCTGCCGGCCTTCATTGGTATGTTCTTCTGGACCGGAGCCACAGCGAAAGGCGTGTTTGCCGGCATCGTCACAGGGTTTCTGGTGACCGTGGCGCTTATTACGCTGTGGCCCCATCCGCTGGGCATTCACGGCGGCTTCTGGGGACTGATGATCAACCTGCCGGTGTTCGTGATTGTCTCGCGCCTGACGGCGCCGGTGCCTGCGGATGTCGTGGAGCGCTTCTTCCGTATCGCTGCGCCTTGGCAGCTCTCTTCCCACAAGGCCGAAGGAAGCCCAGTCGCTGTGCATCCAGGCAAGTGATTCGCGGTTCTGAAAAGAAAACCCGCGCCATTCGGCGCGGGTTCGGTGTTGCCTTCCTTCAGTACGTTCGAGTGTTGATCAGCGCTCGATTGCCAGTGCCACACCTTGACCACCACCGATACACAGCGTCGCCAGGCCTTTCTTCGCATCGCGGCGGATCATTTCATGGAGCAGGCTGACGAAGATACGACAGCCGGAAGCACCGATCGGGTGGCCAAGGGCGATGGCGCCGCCATTGACGTTGATCTTCTCGACATCCCAACCGAGTTCCTTGTTGACCGCCAGCGCCTGGGCGGCAAAGGCTTCATTGGCCTCGATCAGGTCGAGATCATCGATGCTCCAGCCGGCCTTCTCCAGGCAACGACGTGTAGCCGGTGCCGGGCCAATGCCCATGATCGCCGGATCGACACCCGCGTTGGCGTAGGCCTTGATGCGTGCCAATGGCTCCAGACCCAGCTCCTTCGCTTTCTCGGCAGAGCACAGCATGACGACTGCAGCGCCATCATTGATCGAAGAGGCGTTGCCGGCCGTTACGGAACCGTCCTTCTTGAAGGCCGGGCGCATGGTACCGAGTTTGTCGGCGCTGACTTCGCGGGGGTTCTCGTCGGTATCAAAGACGACCGGGTCCCCTTTACGCTGAGGGATCTCGATGGGAACGATCTGACCCTTGAAACGACCTTCCTTGATTGCGGCAGCGGCCTTCTGCTGGGAAGCTGCGGCGAAGGCATCCATCTCCTCTCGGGTAATGCCGTATTTCTCGGCCAGATTCTCGGCAGTGATACCCATGTGATAGTTGTTGAAAGAGTCCCACAGGCCATCATGGATCATGGTATCGATGGCCTTCCAGTCACCCATGCGCTGGCCGTTGCGTGAGTTGGGCAACACGTGCGGGGACAGTGACATGTTTTCCTGACCACCGGCGATGATCAGGTCAGCATCGCCGAGGATGATGGCCTGAGCAGCCAGGTGCAGGGCCTTGAGGCCGGAACCACATACCTTGTTGATGGTCATGGCAGGAACCGTATCAGGCAGCCCAGCCTTGATGACGGCCTGACGGGCGGGGTTCTGGCCGGTTCCCGCAGTCAACACCTGTCCGAGCAATACTTCATCAACCTGCTCCGGAGCGACTCCGGTCTGGGTCATCACGTCCTTGATTACAGCGGCGCCAAGGTCGCTGGCCGGAACGCCGGCAAGCGAGCCACCGAAGGAACCTACTGCGGTACGGCGGGCGGCAACAATCACCACTTCTTGCATGGAGAGTCTCCTGAAAATTAGGGGCCTGTCACGTCAGAATAGGGAGCATTGTGCAGTGCGGCAACCCCCCGAAACGTCGATCAGGCGGGGGTATCAGTATAGCGGCTTCGGGCAACTACAAGCGGCACTTGACGAAAAATGCATAGTTTTCCGATGCTTCTCGCCCGCTGAACCCCGGCGACTGCCCGGCTAGAGGATGGCGTCAGATAGCGTAATGGACAGTTTTTCAGCCATCTGCGGGATGAGCTCGGCCAGTTGCTGGGCATGAGTGATGCCGATAGCGCCATCCGGCGTACTTTCCTGATCGGCAAAATGGTTGAGATGGATAACCTGCATTCCGGCCTCGAGTCCGGCCTGGACACCCACCGCGGCATCATCGATGACCACACAGCGTTCGGCGGGATAGCCCATGGCTTCGGCAGCCGCCAGATAGAGCCCGGGATCGGGTTTCCATACCTGCAGTTCATACGCACTGAACAGATTTTCACCGAAATGGTGGGCCAGTCCTGTGGCAGCCATGGCGCACCGGATCTTGGCCAGCGGGCCGTTGGAGACAACGGACTTGGGGAAGTCTCTGAGCGTGGCCAGTGCCTCTGGTATCCCGGCTATAGGCTGTAGCTCGGCGGTCATGCGTTGTTCCATGCGCTGACGCATCAACGCTTCCAACTCACTGCGCCTGGCATCCGTGAGGGGCGTCACGCGCTGCTCGATGGTCAGTACGATATCGAGAAAGCGCACACCTCGGAATTCTTCCATGTATTGCTGTGCGGAGAACGGAAGGCCGAACTCAGGAAGCGTTTCCCCCATCACCTCGGCGAGCAGGATTTCGCTGTCGACAAGGGTTCCGTCGGAATCAAACAGCAGACACAGGGGCGCAGTGATTTCGGGCATGAGGACCTCGACTCGATAGTGATGGTTGGCAGAGACGCTGCCCCAGTGTAGCGGAGATCGCATGGTCTGAGGCGGCTTCTTGCAGGTTGGAGGTATCAATGCCCGGCGGCGCGCTGACGAATCTCCTCGAGGCTCCACTCCCTGGTGACTCGGCCGTTGCGGAATACGGTTACCAGAGCGTTGGAGCGCCCGTCGAGTTCATCCTCGCGCACTGTTCGATAGCCCTGGTCGTCATCGACAAGGGCAAGGCGTCCGCGTTTGGAGCGCTTGCCGGGGGCGGTCACCGGATCCTTGTAGACGTCTCGCCACTGTTCATCAACGCAGATCGCCGAAGCCTTCATGGCGAATTCATGGGTGTCTCGATGGACCTTCTGCATCAGAGCGCCACCCATGCCGAAGGTGATATTGTCGGCACTCAGTTCGCGTTCCTTCATGGCAGCGAGGATCGCTGCGATGGATTGGGCATTGATACCATCACCCTGAATCAGACGAATGCAGTCTGGTAGTACTCGATACCCCTTGCTGTTGGTGCGATATCCGAAGCGAGCCATCAGGCGTTCGATGGCTTCCGGTACCACCTCGACCGGCTCGCCGGAATCCGGGCGCACCACCAGTGTGCCACCGGATGTTTCAATACGTGACTTCAGCTCATCGCCCCACAGGTTGTCGATCGCATTCCACAGGTCCCAGGAATCACTCACTACCGCCAGTATGCGCCCGTCGCCGGAGAACTGGTCGAGCATATTGGTGTAGGCGGCGAGCTCGCCATCCCGCCCCCAACTGGTGATGGTGCTGTGCTCAGCCGCGGGAATGGAAAAGCCCGCCATGTCGGCGGAATAGTAGCGGCGTGCCGCAAGAATGCCGGATAGGGTATCGGTGCCCATGAAGTTGACCAGGTGAGCGGCACCACCCAGCGCAGCACTTTCCTCGGAGCTGGCACCGCGCGCACCGAAGTCATGCAGTTTGAAAGCCAGATTGTCCGTGGTGTCGGAGGTTTGTTCCAGGTAACGCTGGATGATATCGCGGCAGGAGCGGGAGACAGTGGCCACGCTGGTGGGGTACCACACTGCTCGCAGTAGTCCGGTCTCGACATAGCTGGTCAGCCAGGCGCACGCTGGATCGGTGTTCATTACCTGCACCAGGACGTTGCCGGTGGCGATGATCGAGCCTTCGGGCACCGCCTGGATCTCCAGCGGTAGATAGCCGTCATGAGTCTGTAGAATATATTCCCAGCCCTCGCGATTGAACGGCACACCATGGGCCTGGCAAACGGCCTCGGCTTCATCGATGTCTGTCGCGCTGATGGGGTGGCAGAGGTATTCCTTGAGAAAGGCCTGAAGGCCGAAGAACAGCGTTGTCGGATGCGCACCACCACGAGACTCGATATAGCTGGAGACATACTGGGTCCCGGCGGGGTACTGCAGAAAATGCGAGACCTTGTAGGAGTCGGTGTTCAGAATCAGATTACGCATGACGGAGCCCCTCCAGTCATAAGGCGCGGATATTGGTCTATCCCGCTAACGCGCCGGATGTGGCAGCGATGAAACCCATCGCTTGAGTTTAATATAGTGGCTGATAGCCAATAAATAAACCACAATCGTTTCGAGTCATGTGTCGGGTGCCATTTCCCGCCATTCTGCGTTCCTCGATCCGTGGTGCAGCGCTATACGTCAGGTAGGCATGGTCGTTACCGGCGATGGACTCATTGTCAGCGAAATAGACACGGCTTATTGTTGGCATATAGCCACTAATGGTAATGGCACAAGGAAGTCTCCGATGTCTGAATGGCAATCCGAAGCTGAATATCTCGAACAGTATGACGCCCGCCGCTATGACTGGCCGCTGGTTAGCGTCGATGTGGTTATCTTTACCTTGTATGAGTCACGCTTGCAGGTATTGCTGATAAAGCGAGGAGAGTTTCCTCACCGGGGACGCTGGGCCTTGCCGGGAGGCTTCATCGCCATGGATGAGGATGGTGATCTACAGGCAACAGCTCGTCGCAAGTTGCGGGAAAAGACTGGGGTCGAGGCGCCGTTGCTGGAACAAGTGGGAAGCCAGGGCAATGACTGTCGCGACCCTCGCGGCTGGTCGGTGACGGTACTGTACATGGCACTGATTGCCTGGGCGCCGACAGCAGAGTTCCTCGAAGGCGTCGATGATGCGCGTTGGTGGCCGGTAGAGAAGGTCGCCGACCTGGAGATGGCCTTTGACCATGCATCCTTGATCGAGGAGGCACGGGAGCGCCTGAAGAACAAGACGGCCTATACGGTACTGCCCGTGCATGTGCTGAGGCGTCCCTTTACCCTCACTCAGTTGCAGCACGCCTTCGAATTGCTGATGGATACGCAGCTGGAGAAGAAATCCTTCCGGCGGCGGATTCTCAATGCCGAAGTGCTCGAAGAAACCGGAGAGGCGCTGCTGGAAGGCGGCCGAGGCCGTCCAGCCGCCCTCTATGCTCCAGCGCGGGGCTCGGAAAGGCACCTTTTCGCTAGAGTGTTTGGTGAGTCTGCCTGAGCCGAGCGGGCCATCACCGTGTATTCACCATGCTCAGCTCGTCTGCGCGAGCACTTCGCCATTGACCGGACTGATCGGCTGCTCACCATTCAGTGCCATTCGGATGTTGTCGATGGCACGTTGCGCCATGGCGGTGCGTGTCTCATGTGTTGCGGAACCGATATGCGGCAAGGCGACGACATTGGACATCTGTGTCAGTGGTGAGTCAGCAGGAAGCGGTTCGGTTTCGAACACGTCAAGGCCAGCAGCATGCAGGGTGCCATCCTGCAGCGCCTGGATCATGGCGGCTTCATCGACCACCTTGCCGCGTGCCACATTGACGAAGATCGCTTCGGGCTTCATGCGCGCGAACTGTTCGGCACCGATCAACTTCTCGGTCTGCGCCGATAGGGGCACGGTGACACAGACGATATCAGACTGCTCAAGTAGCGCATCCAACTCCAGTCGTTGAGCTCCCAGCGACTGCTCCAGCTCCGGTTTGGGGGACGCCATGCTGTAGAGAATCTTCATATTGAAGCCCAGAGCACCACGCCTGGCGATGGCCGCACCGATCCGTCCCATACCGATCATGCCCAGCGTCTTGCCATGCACGTCGGAGCCGAACAGCTCCTTGCCGACGTTCTGGGTCCAACGCCCCTGGCGAACCATTTCCGCCAGCTCGGTGGCGCGCCGCGCGGTACACATGATCAACAGGAAGCCAGTGTCGGCGGTTGTTTCGGTAAGCACATCCGGTGTGTTGCACAGTAGAATGCCACGTCGAGTCAGTTCCGCGACCGGGTAGTTGTCATAGCCGACGGAAATACTGGCAATCGCCTCTAGCTGTGGTGCCTTGTCAAGGAGCTCGGGGGTCACCTTGAGGCTGGCGCCGACCAGACCATGTGCCTGTGACAGGACTTCCAGCACTTCGGGATCATCGAAGCCGGTGATATGCGGCAGGTAGTCGACCTGGAACTCGGAGCGCAGTGCGGCGAGTTGGTCGTCGTTGATCTCACGGAATACCAGAATACGCTTTGTCATGACGGATCTCGTTGTTGGTGGCTGCCGAGCATGGCCGTGGGGCATTCAGGATGGCCCATCGAGTCAGAAGGAGGATCGCTCAGTCGGTTGTTTGTCATACATAGTACAGAAACGTTCTATCACATCCGGGAAGCGGCTTCGAGCTGTTGCAGTCGTTCCCTGCTGGGTAATCCTTCCATATCGCCGATGACCTGTACCTGCTCGGCGCCGACCAGATTGGCGCGCATCAAGGCCTCTCGTGGCCCTAGTCCATCGAGCATCGCGCTGACGAAGCCTACTGCAAAGCCGTCACCGGCTCCCACGGTGTCGACCACTTCGGCGACGGGAATACCCTCGACGATGAAGCTTTCGTCGGTACCGGTCAGGATACCGCGGTAAAAGCTGCCCTCAGGGCCAAGCTTGATGACCACTGCCTCGGCACCCTGGTCGAGATAGAATCCAGCGATGTCCTGTGGCTGGTCATATCCGGTCAACAGGTGGCCTTCGCTCAAGCCCGGTAGCACCCAATTGGCATGCGCTGCCATGGCGTTGAGAGTGGTGCGCATCTCGTTTTCGCTAGCCCACAGAGTAGGGCGCAGGTTGGGGTCGAAAGACACGCTGGCGCCTTGCTTGCGGGCCTGCTGGATCAACTGCCGGGACAGTTCACGGCAACTGGCCGAGACCGCCGGTGGAATGCCGGTCGCATGCAGGTGGCGTAGTGCGGAGAAATCGACATTGCTGGCGTCGAACGATGACAGCTGGCTGGCGGCGCTGTTCTTGCGCATATACTCGACATACGGATCGGCACCACCTTCGGCACGCTCCTTGAACAGTAGTCCCGTGGGGTGCTCCGGGTCGGTGGTCAAATAGCGGCAATCGAGGCCCTCGGCCTCCAGCTTGTGGCGGAGGTAGCGGCCGGCACTGTCATTGCCGACTCGGCTCAACCAGCCGACGTGGAAGCCCAGCCGTGACAGGCCAATGGCAACATTGGTATCGGCGCCGGCGATACCCCGGGAAAAGTGCTCGATATCGGCGAGGTCGCCAGTCGTGCTGGCAACGAACATCGCCATGGCTTCGCCGAAGGAGAGAATTTCAGGTGCTTTGGGGGATGCAGTCATGGAAGTGTCTCGTGATGATGGGAGTCGAAAATGTCGGTTGGCTGAGTCGAGCCACGCGCGATCAGGTGAGGGATGAAGGATTGATAGCGAGGTTCGGTATTCCGTCTGGCCTGACGCGAGCGAAGACAGGCGATAGCCGCCTTGCCGATGGCATCGGTGGGCTGTGCCAGAGTGGTAATGCCGGGGTCGGTAAGTTCACACCAGTCCAGCTCATCAATACCAATGAGCCCGATATCGCCAGCATGCAGGCCAAGGGCGCGCATGCGCCGGAACACCGCTAGAGTCACCTGGCCATTGGCACACAGAATGGCAGGGCGCGACGGAGTATCAGCTGAGGAAATCACCTCCAGGGCAGTATCCAGTCTCCCTTGATCATCCAACTCGGTGGAGAGCACATCATTGGACAATTTCTGATCCCGGCAGCGCGCTTCGAAACGCTCCAGACGAGCTTTTCGGGAGCTTGCCTGGGCAGGAGGCTCCGTAACATAGAGCAGTCGTGAATAGCCCCGATCGAGCAAGTGATCAATGGCCATATCGATAGCGGCGACGTTGTCGAGACCGACTTCATCGACCTGTAGATCCGCAAGGCGGCGGTCCAGTAGCACCAGTGGCGGTCCATTGGTGGCGAACTGGCGTAGGGCGTCACTGTGTCGACCTGCAGCATTGACGATCAATCCTTCGATGCGCCACGAGGACATCAGGGCCAGCTGTTGCTGTTCCTGCTGTGGATCGTTGTCGCTGTTGCATACCAACAGTGATAGGCCGGCCTGACGACAAGCCTGTTCCACGCCATGCATGATCGCGACCGAAAACGGGTTGCGGATATCCGCCACCAGCATGCCGATCAGTCCGGAAGGGCCTCCCTTGAGTCCGCGTGCCAGAGGGTTGGGCTGATAGCCAAGTTGCTTCGCGGCTGCGAAGATGCGCTGCTGCATTGCGGCCGACAGGCGTTCACGCTCACCGCTGTAATAGCGTGACACGCTGGTCTTGGAAACGCCGGCAATGCGGGCGACCTCAAGGATGGTTGCGGGCCGAATGGATGAGGACATGGCTGGATTCCGTATTGAAACATACAATGGGAACGTTCCCATTGTATGTTCAGAATAAATCCAGGTCTCTCGACAGGCAAGTAACCAATGGCTAGACAAAAGTCTGGTTCGGCTATTCGAAACCGGGCCAGAGCCTCAGGGGGAGTAGCGGTGGCAGCGCTCTCAGGCGTGCGAAGCCTGCATGGCACTCTGGTGCTGGCGCTGAATGCGCGAGATGACCGTCGGTAGCTGGAACATGCTGGTGATCATGATGGCTCCCTCGGGAGTTTCCTCGGCATCCGGGAAACGGTTGAGGTGGATCACCGTCATGCCAGCGGCCAGCGCGGCTTGTACGCCGACAATGGCATCATCGATGGCGATGCAGTCTTCGGCCGCAAAGCCCATGATGCTGGCGGCATGCAGGTAAAGGCAGGGGTCCGGCTTCCAGCAGTTGGCGGTATAGCCACTGAAGATGCGGTTACCGAAGACCTCGGTCAGACCTACAGTGTTAAGCGAGGTACTGACCTTGTTCTCGGGGCCGTTGGACACTACGCCCATCGGGTAGTCGGTAAGCACCGCGAGGGCTTCGGTAGCACCATCGATTGGTGTCAGGTCTGTTGCAAGGCGTTGATTGAGGTTGGCGCGCATCACCGCCTCGAGTGTCTCGAGGTGGTCCGGGTCGACCCGACCATGTTGAGCCTCGAGGGCTGCCACGATGTTGCGGAAGCGAGCACCGCGAAAACCGCCCATGTAGTCCTCGGTTCGGAACGGCAGGCCTGCCGCCGTCAGGCTCGCAGCCATCTCGGCAGCCAGCAGGGGTTCACTATCGACGAGGGTTCCGTCGCAGTCGAAGAGCAGACATATAGGGCGAGTCATGGTGGACCTCGCAACAATGTAGTGGAGTTATCGAACAGTGTTGCATATTTATGTAGATTCTGCCCATGTTCAAGAGCGAAAACCACATTTTTTGAACAGTGTTTTTCAATTGTGCATCATCTGCACCTCAATGGTGCAGGCCACACTGTCCGGGGGCTGAGCCATGCATCAGACGTCTATCATCCAGATGTTCGTTCTATGACATGGTGATCTGGTGTCGGCAGATTTGTCGCCATTGATGAGGCATCATCTCGGCTCCACGAAATCTGCTGTGGTTGCATATTTCTGTCGAGCGGGAGAGGCTCAACTTACACATATCAGCGGAGTGGCTGCCATTGAGGTTCGTGAACTCGGAGCTGTGGCGTACATATGCTGTCGGGTGGCCAGGATGGAGAACCCGAGTGAGGCGCTGGTGGAGCCTGTTGCCACTATTGTCGTTACTGCTGATAAGTGGCTGTATGAATCTGGCGACGTGGCGCACGGTCCCGTCCCCTGGAGCTGCCGTATGTCTGTCCCGCATTGAGCTATTCGATGAGGTCGTGGCGGCTGCAGGTGTTGCGGACGCTGGCCATGCTCGTATTGAAGACTTTCCCTATCTGCGTGTCAGCCGCCTACTGGCGAGCTTCAACAGCACATTGCCGCAGGACCCATCTTCGGCCGCTTATGTCGATTGGTTGCGGCAGATGCGCGACCTCGACGCTGAGGCGCGACGCATTGAGGCGGCGAACCTTCCTGCTTCACAGCGCCAGTCACTGAGTCGGCAATTGGGGACCGATAGTCCTGCCGCTTCTCTCAACACCTGTGCGGAGTCATTGCTCGCAGAGGAACTGCTGGGAGCTGACGATAGTGTGGCGAGAGAGGCATTGGAGAACGCGGTGGAAGCGCCCGACCACTATCTCACTGCCTGGCGAATAATGGGGTTGTACCCGTTGACCAGCGTAGCGATAGCCGCGGGTTACGAAGGCTGGAAGACCGAGTATCTTGCTGACTTTGGTCAGCACTCCTCTGAGGCATCTGATGTCACCTGGTACGCGCCGTTTCCTGCGATTGATGATCGAGATGCTGACCGCGCTGCCCAGTGGGTACGTGACGCACCGCGAACACCGCTGGGATTGCTGGATATCAGTGGCGATGACCTGCTGCGTCTGGCGGGCTGGTATGCACCGCTCTTCGCGATTACCGCTCGCAATCATGATGACGCACTTGGAGGTCCCTACTGGCGAGCCGGTCCCGAAGGCCCGCTACCGGCGGTGGATACCAATCATCCTGTAGCGGATGTGCGCCTTGCCCACACCCGTTTCCATGGTCAGGTACTGCCACAGCTGGTCTATACGGTATGGTTTCCGGCGCGGACTCGCAGTGGAGCAACGGATATCCTCGGCGGCCGCCTGGACGGGCTGGTGTGGCGGGTAACCCTTGGCGAGGACGGCGGGCCACTGATTCATGACAGCATTCATCCCTGTGGCTGTTACCACCTGTTCTTTCCAGTACCCCCATTACAGCGTATCGAAGTACCCGCGGACCATGGCCTTGCCGAAGCGCCACTTTCGCCAGCGGCGGCCCCTTTGCTGACAGACGGGCAGCGTATGGCCCTTCATCTGGCAGCGACCAGTCACTTTCTTCACAACCTTACGGCAACCTCGACAGTACCGTCCGCGGCTATTCCCTATCGGCTACGGCTAGTGAATGAGGCCCCGGAATATGGGCGCCGCTCGCTGCCACTACCCGAAGGAGGGCGTCGCAGTCTCTACGATGATCAGGGGCTAGTGCCCGATACTGAGCGTCTTGAGCGCTTCCTGCTGTGGCCATCCGGTATTCGCAGTCCGGGGGCTATGCGCCAGTGGGGCACTCATGCCACGGTCTTTGTCGGACGGCGGCATTTTGACGATCCCTTCCTGTTCGAGAAGGCGTTTGCTCGCCCGCAGTGATGACTCACTGCAGGCTTGTGGTGGTCATTGAGATATCTCTTTCATCGCCGATGACTGATTCAACAGGGTCTCGCTCTCGAAGTCTGGCAATAGTGCTTCGAGGTCGACAGCTTCGGCCATTGCCCGGTTACCCGTGTCTCCGGGGTGGAGTCGGTCGCCCGAGTCGTAGAGTCGTGCGATACGTGTAGGGTTATCCGGCGCACGCAGGACGGCATCGAAGTCGATGACAGCATCGAAAGCGCCGCTATGACGAATCCAGTCGTTCGCCTGCTGACGCAAGGCTTCCTTGTCAGAGTTGTAGTAGTCGGAGAGCGGCGTGCCGGGCAGTGCACCTTCGAACGGTGTAAGTGTGGCGCCGGTGACATGCATACCACGGTTGTGGGCCTGTTCGATCAACTGGCGGTAGCCTGCTATCAGGGAATCGAGTGTGGGTGGTGAGGCGTCAGGTGCAAAGGCGGTGTCCGGCCAGCCAATGTCGTTGATACCCAGCATCACGATGACATTGCTTGCTCCCGGCTGTGCCAGTACATCGCGCTCGAAACGTGCCAACGCATTGACGCCCATGCCATCCGACAGCAGCCTTGCCCCGGAGATGCCTGCGTTGACCACTGCTACGCCATGTGGCGCAAGACGCGCGGCGAGAAAGTCAGGCCAGCGGCTGTCGTTGTCCAGGCTGGCCGTGGCTCCGTCGGTGATCGAGTCGCCGATGGCTACTACGACACGCGCGGCCTGGTCGGTTTCCACCTGAATTCCTGTCAAAAGAAGCCGGGCCGTGGTGGTTTGTGCAGAGTCATCTGCCATCTGGAACTCGGCCGCTGTGGTCTGATCGCCGGGCACGATCCAGCCAGTCTGGCGTCCGTCCCAGTGGAAGGTGTGTATTGGCGTTACATTCGGTAGATACAAGCTCACGCTTACCTGTGCCAACGCCGCTACCGCCAGGTCCACTGGATCACTGATCAGTGAAGCTCCCGGAAGAACTGTTGCAGCCTGTTGTCCACCGAAAGTCACGGTGCTCAGGCTGGTGCTGATGACAGCACCGTCCTGCTGCGGCAGTGCGACAGTGGCCTTGCCCACGGTAAGTGGCTGGGTTCCGTAGGCATTGGACAGTACGATACGTAGGCGCTGCCCCCCCAGGCTGAGGCGTGCCACCTGGCGCACCGTCTGATTGTGTAACGAGGTCGGGATATGGGTGGGGAACAGGAAATCTTCTTCCCAGACTGGCTGTGGACTGGCTTGCCAGGTCGCGACCCACTCAGGTGTGGTAGTCGCCGCTGATGCAGAAGGTATGGCGGCACCCGTCACGAGGGCTATGGTCAGCAGCATGGTGGCGAAAAGGGAGAGGGTGGATCTGTTCATGGCAATGAACTCCTTGAGATCGATGCACAGATCATGAGCCCAGCGAGCATGTTGGAATAGACTGACCACTGGCACATCATTTGTGAATTGAAATCACAAGGAGTGAGCATGACCCGCCTGTCAGTCAACCGGTCCGGTGAGTTGGAGGTGTTCGTACGCGTTATCGAGCAGGGCGGTTTCTCGGCTGCCGCCCGTGTCTGTGGCATGACACCTTCTGCTGTCAGCAAGCTGGTCACGCGTCTGGAGCTGCGCCTGGGGACACGGTTGGTGAATCGTTCTACCCGTCAGCTCCAGCTTACGGCGGAAGGCTGCGCATTCTATGAGCATGGCGTACGCATCCTCGCGGATCTGGAAGAGGCTGAGCGCTGTGTCAGTGAACGTACGGACCCTCGTGGTCGACTGCGAGTGAATGCCAATGTCCCCTTTGGGTACCACTTCCTGTTGCCATTGGTCCCCGAGTTTCTGGAGCGCTATCCCGCTGTGACATTGGACATCGTACTGACGGATGAAGTCAGCGATATCCTTGAGCAGCGCATCGACGTTGCTGTACGCGCTGGCCCATTGAAAAGCTCGAGTCTGGTGGCACGCAAACTGGGTGCCACGCGTATGGTGATTGTTGGTGCACCTGACTACCTGGCGCGTACTGGCGTACCGTCCACGCCGGAGGAGCTGCATGGCCATAATCTTGTGGGCGAAAACTACCCGCGTAGGCATGCGGGTTGGCCGTTGCGAGACAGCGGTGAAGATATCGTGATGCCGGTAACCGGTAATGCGCAGGCCAGTGATGGCGAGGCACTGCGTCGCCTGGTGCTGGCAGGAGTGGGACTGGCACGTCTGGCCGCGTTCCAGGTAAGCGAAGATATCGCAGCCGGCAGGTTGCAAGCGGTGCTCGAAGCGTACAACCCGGGAGATACCGAGGAAGTGCATGCTGTGTATGTTGGGCAGGGCGGCCACCTGCCGCAACGTGTGCGAGCTTTATTGGACTTTCTTGCCGACAGGATTGCTATCAGTCCAGAAGAGCTTCATTCGGTAGGAACTTGATGCAACAACAGCTCGATGCAACAACAGCGACACATGAAAACCCCCGGAACGACGTAGCGTTCCGGGGGCTCGGTCGATCATGGCAAGAGGTGCTTATCTGACTTTGGGAGCCAGCTCGCCTCGAGCATAACGCTCGAACATGCCTTCGAGGTTGATCGGCTTGATCCGGCTGGCGTTGCCGGCAGTGCCGAAGGCCTCATAACGGGCGATACAGACGTCCTTCATCGCCTGAGTCGTCAGCTTCAGGTACTTGCGCGGGTCGAACTCGGCCGGGTTTTCGGCGAGGAAACGACGCACTGCACCGGTAGACGCCAAGCGCAGGTCGGTGTCGATATTGACCTTGCGCACACCGTGCTTGATGCCTTCGACGATCTCTGCAACCGGCACGCCATAGGTTTCCGGGATGGCGCCACCGAACTCGTTGATCACCGCCAGCCACTCCTGAGGCACGCTGGATGAGCCGTGCATGACCAGGTGGGTGTCGGGGATGCGCTCATGGATTTCCTTGATGCGCTGGATCGACAGAGTGTCACCGGTAGGCGGACGGGTGAACTTGTAGGCGCCATGACTGGTACCGATGGCAATCGCCAGAGCATCGACATTGGTGGCCTTGACGAAGTCAGCGGCTTCTTCCGGATCGGTCAGCAACTGATCGTGATCCAGTTTACCTTCTGCACCGATGCCATCTTCCTCGCCAGCCATGCCGGTTTCGAGGCTACCCAGACAGCCCAGTTCGCCTTCCACGGAGACGCCACAGGCATGGGCCATCTCGACGGTACGGCGGGTGACATCAACGTTGTAGTCGTAGTCGGTGGGTGTCTTGCCATCCTCGCCCAATGAGCCATCCATCATCACCGATGAGAAGCCGAGCTGGATCGAGCGCTGACACACTGCCGGGCTGGTGCCGTGATCCTGGTGCATGACTACCGGGATATGCGGAAATTCCTCGACGGCGGCAAGAATCAGGTGGCGCAGGAAGGGCGCGCCGGCGTACTTGCGGGCACCCGCAGAGGCCTGCAGGATCACCGGAGAATCGGTGGCATCCGCTGCCTCCATGATGGCACGAACCTGCTCGAGGTTGTTGACGTTGAAGGCCGGAACGCCGTAGCCATATTCGGCGGCGTGGTCCAGCAGTTGGCGCATACTGACGAGTGCCATGAAAGTACCTTGTCTGGAAATGAAGTTGTGCTGGGTTGAGCTGAGTTGAATTGTACTGAATTGAATTGTACGGGGCACGGTCACCGGTGGGCGCCGTGCCTGGGGCGTTTATTGTGCTGCTGCGGCTTCGAGGGCCGCGACGGCGGGTAGTGTCTTGCCTTCGACATACTCGAGGAAGGCTCCGCCGCCGGTAGAGATATACGACACCTGATCGGCGATGGCGTACTTGTCGATCGCTGCCAGGGTGTCACCGCCGCCGGCAATCGAGAAGCCGGAGCTGGCGGCGATGGCTCGTGACAGAGCTTCGGTGCCGCCACCGAACTGATCGATCTCGAATACACCGACCGGGCCATTCCATAGAATGGTGCCGGCATTCTTGAGCATGTCGCCGAGACGAGCGGCGGTGTCCGGGCCGATGTCGAGGATCATCTCATCATCGGCGACCTGATCGACGGCCTTGACCACGGCTTCGGCAGACTCGGAAAATTCGGTGGCCACCACCACATCGGTAGGCAACGGAATCTCGACCTTGTCCATCAGTGCTCGAGCCTGTTCAACCAGCTCGGCTTCGTACAGCGACTTGCCGACATTGTGACCGGCGGCAGCGATGAAGGTATTGGCGATACCGCCACCCACGATCAGCTGGTCACATTTCTCGGACAGGGCGTTGAGCACTTCCAGCTTGGTCGAGACCTTGGAGCCACCGACGATGGCTGCCATCGGGCGCTTGGGAGTGGCGAGTGCCAGTTGCAGGGCTTCCAGTTCATTTGCCAGCAATGGGCCCGCGCAGGCAGTTGCCGCGAAGCGTGCTACACCATGGGTGGAGGCCTGGGCGCGGTGGGCGGTGCCGAAGGCATCCATCACGAAGATATCACAGAGCTCGGCATAGCGGCGCGCCAGCGCTTCATCGTCTTTCTTCTCGCCGACATTGAAGCGCACGTTCTCGAGCAGCACGACCTCGCCATCTTCCAACTGCGGGCTGTTGTCCAGGTAGTCGTTGACCAGACGTACCGGAGTATCGAGCAGTTTGCTCAGATGGGTGGCGACCGGTGCGAGGCTGAATTCGTCGGCAGGCGTGCCTTCGGTGGGGCGGCCCAGGTGGCTCATCAGCAACACTCTGGCACCGGCAGCGCGAGCCGCCTCTATGGTCGGCAGGCTGGCACGCAGGCGCGCATCGCTGGTGACCTGACCATTCTTGATGGGCACATTGAGATCCTCGCGGATCAGCACACGCTGCCCCTTGAGATCGAGATCGGTCATCTTGCGAACATTCATGATCGGCAGGTCCCTGTGTCTGTCAAACTAGTTGGAAAATCCGGCTGGCCTACCCAGTCAGGTATCCAGCGTTGCCATGCGGCGGGCAACATCCAGCATGCGATTGGCGAAGCCCCATTCGTTGTCGAACCAACACAGCAGTTTGATCAGGCGGCCACCGGCCACCCGAGTCTGGGTGGCGTCTACGATACCGGAGCGCGGGTCGTGGTTGAAGTCGACCGAGGCCATGGGTTCTTCGGTATAGCCGAGCAGGTTGGCCAGACGCGTCTGGCTTGCCTCGTGAAGCAGGCGATTGACTTCGGCAGCGTCGGTATCGCGCCGCACACAGATCGATAGGTCCATGGCTGAGACATTGATGGTCGGCACGCGCATGTGCAGGCACTGGAAACGTTCTGCCAGGTGTGGCATCAAGCGGTTGATGCCGCGTGCCAGGCTGGTGTCGACCGGCACAATGGAGTGCAGCGCCGAGCGCGTCAGACGCAGGTCGGTCTGATGATAGGCGTCGATCACCGGCTGGTCGTTCATCGCCGAGTGAATCGTAGTGGTCACACCGTGTTCGATACCCAATGCCTCATCGAGCACGGTCAGTACCGGGATCAAACAGTTGGTGGTACAGGATGCCGCCGAGACGATGCGAGCGTCGCTGCCGAGGCTTGCATCATTGATACCGGTGACGATAGTGGCATCGACATCGCTCTCGGCAGGCTGGGAAAACAGCAGGCGGCGCGCCCCGGATGCCAGGTGGCGTTCGGCAGTGGCACGATCCTTGAAGCTGCCCGAGCATTCCAGTACCAGATCGATACCCAGTTCTTCCCAGGGCAGGGCGTCGGGATCGGCTTCGGAGAGTATCCGGATCGGGCGTTGATTGATGATCAACTGGTGGTCAGCACTGCTGACCTCTCCCGGGAAACGCCCGTGAGTGGTGTCGTAGCGGGTCAGATAGGTAATGGTATCCAGCCCCGAGAGCTCATTGATTGCCACGACTTCAAGCTCAGGGTCGTTGCGCTCGATCAGGGCACGCAAGACACACTGGCCGATACGCCCGTAACCATTGATGGCGATACGTTGTGGCATGCAGTGATTCTCTCGTTTGAGGATGGATACAGGCGCAGAATTCTATCTCAACTCGGCTGCGACGTCGCCATGTCGGGACCCAGACCACAGGAGGTGTGTCTGGGCAGAGCGACATGGGTGGCGCATTCAAGCCGCTAGCTGCCAGGCGAGAGGAAGCATCAAAGCGGTCAACACACCGGTCAGCGTCATGCCCAGTGAAGCGAAGGCTCCGGCGGTAGGACCGATCTCGAAGGCGCGCACTGTACCGATGGCATGGCCGTTCACACCCAGTGCCAGTCCCAGTAGTCGCTCATCATCGATGCGCATCCAACGACCCAGCAGGGTGACAAAGGTGGTCGCGGCCACCCCGGTAATCAACAGGCTGCCCATCAGAATCGGAATCGACCCGCCCAGGGTAGAGGTAATTCCCATGGCGATAGGCGCCGTTACCGACTTGGGAGCCAGCGAAGCGAGCAGCACCGGAGGCGCTCCCAGCGCCCAGGCGATGGCGATGGCATACAGCGCTGCCAGCGCAGAGGCGATCGGTAGGCACACCAGCAACGGCCGCCACAGGGCTCGTACATGATGCATCTGCTGATACAGAGGCACCGCCAGGGCCACCGTGGCCGGGCCCAGTAACAGCATCAGCCAGTCGGCACCACGCTGATAGGCTGGCCAGGGAATATCCAGCAGCCACAACAGCAGGGCGACCAGTAACGAGGCGATCAGTACTGGCGGACACCAGCCCGGGCTGCCGACACGCTGGAAGAACCTGAGGCTCATCAGATAAGCGCCGATCGATAGGGCAATCGATAGTAGAGGGTGCTGCAACCAGCTGGCGAAGGCCTGGCTCATCGATCAGTCTCCGGGGGGGCGGTATTTCGCGGCAATAGGCGGCGCATCAGCCATAATGTACTGGCGACGCTCAGCAGAGTGCCGAGGGTCAGCGACATCAGCACTGCCAGCCAATGCGCCTCGATCTGGTCGAGCACCTGAAATACGCCGACTACTCCAGGCATGATCAGCATTGCCAGCATCATGATCAGCGGCTGTGAGGCACTGGCGATGGTGCCATGGACGCGACCTCGAGCAAGAAAGTACAGGGTCAGCAACACCAACCCCACGACACCGGGGGATAGCGGGAGGCCGCCCAGTTGAACGGCCAGGTCACCGGCCAGCCAGAATGCCGTCAGCCATAGGAATCCGTGCAGCAACTGCATGTTGTTGTCCCTGGTCAGGTGGTTTGGGTGTTTCCGTGTAGAGCCAGGCTGACTGAACATTCTGCAGCCTCAAGCAGTCAAGAGACGTTGCGACTCTCTTTGCAGTGCGTCATCCGCTACTCTGTGAAGATCAATTGCAATGCCAATGCATCTTTGCAAGGTTACTGTTTTCCAAGATTATCGTGTAACCCGCTGGAACCATAGGGAGATTAAGGATGAGTGATATCGCCAGTTGGCTGGGAGCCGAGGCCGAGGACCTGCTGACCCACGAGTGCCGGGGTGTACCGAGGGATCAACTGCACCTGCCTGGCGCTGACTTTGTCGACCGCGTGATGATGGATTCCGACCGCTCTCCAGCGGTATTGCGCAGCATGCAGTCGATGTTCAATCACGGTCGTCTGGGTGGTACCGGCTACCTGAGCATTCTGCCGGTCGATCAGGGTATCGAGCACTCCGCCGGGGCTTCCTTCGCTCCCAACCCCATCTACTTCGACCCGGCCAATATCTGTGAGCTGGCCGTCGAGGGTGGCTGTAATGCTGTCGCCTCGACGCTTGGTGTGCTGTCTTCAGTGTCGCGCCGCTATGCGCACCGTATTCCGATGATGCTGAAGATCAACCACAATGAAAGCCTGACCTATCCGGCGATGTACGACCAGACGCTGTTTGCTGAAGTCGATCAGGCATTCGATATGGGCTGCGTCGCAGTGGGAGCCACCATCTATTTCGGCTCGCCGGAAAGCCGCCGGCAGATCATGGAGATCAGCGCGGCCTTTGAACGCGCTCACGAGTTGGGGATGGTCACGGTGCTGTGGGCCTACCTACGCAACCCGGCCTTCAAGCATGAAGGCACCGACTATCATGTGGCCTCGGACTTGACCAGCCAGGCCGTGCATCTTGCCGCGACGCTCAAGGCGGACATCGTCAAGCAGAAGCTGCCGGAGAATAACGACGGTTATCGCACCATCGGCTTCGGCCACACCCACGATAAGGTCTATTCCGAATTGACCAGCGATCACCCCATTGATCTGGCGCGTTATCAGGTCGCCAACGCCTATATGGGCCGTGCCGGACTGATCAACTCCGGAGGGGCGTCCAGTGGCGAGGGCGACCTCGTACAAGCGGTGCGAACCGCGGTGATCAACAAGCGGGCCGGTGGCATGGGCCTGATCTCCGGGCGCAAGGCCTTCCAGAAGCCAATGCGCGATGGGGTTGAGCTGCTCAATGCCATCCAGGATGTTTATCTGGCGCCGGATGTCAGCATCGCCTGACGATAGCCCGTGCTAGCGTTTCAGGTGTTCCAGAACACAGATGTTCCATAACAACAAGGCCACGACGATTGCTCGCCGTGGCCTTGTTGTATGTGGCTGCAGTGCTGCGAACCAGACTCAGTGAGGCGTAGCTGGTCAGGTTCGCCTCAGTCATATCAACCCAGCAGTGCCTGGGCCTTTTCCACCACGTTGTCGACGGTAAAGCCGAAGTGCTTGAACAGGTCGCCGGCAGGCGCGGACTCGCCGTAGGTGGTCATGCCGACCACATCGCCGTCGAGACCGACGTACTTGTTCCAGAAGTCGCGATGACCGGCCTCGATGGCCAGACGGGCGCGAACGCCGCGTGGCAGCACAGAGTCACGGTAATCGGCATCCTGCTTGTCGAAGACATCGGTGGCCGGCATTGATACCACGCGCACCTGCTTGCCCTGTTCCGCCAGCTTCGCGGCGGCATCCATCGCCAGCCCGACTTCGGAGCCGGTGGCAATCAGGATCAGTTCCGGTGTGCCGTTCTCGTCCTTCAGGAAGTCCTTGAGCACATAACCACCACGCTGAATGTCGGCGACCTGTGCCTTGCTGCGCTGCTGGTGCGGCAGGCCCTGGCGCGACAGCACCAGTGCAGTGGGACCGGCGGAGCGCTTGATCGCATAGCCCCAGGCGGCGGCGGTCTCGACCGCATCGGCCGGACGCCAGGTGCTGAGGTTGGGCGTGGTACGCAGGCTGGTCAGCTGTTCGATCGGCTGATGGGTCGGTCCATCCTCGCCCAGGCCGATGGAATCGTGGGTGAACACATACACCGTCTGCTGGCCCATCAATGCCGCCATGCGCACGGCATTGCGCATGTATTCCATGAAGATCAGGAAGGTCGCGCCATAGGGCACGAAGCCACCATGCAGGGCGATACCGTTCATGATCGCCGCCATGCCGAACTCACGTACGCCGTAGTGCAGGTAGTTGCCGCTGGCGTCCTCGGTGGTGATGGCTTGCGCGCCATTCCAGAAGGTCAGGTTGGACGGTGCCAGGTCGGCGCTGCCGCCGAGCAGTTCCGGCAGTTGCGGTCCCAGCTCATTGAGGCAGTTGAGCGAGGCCTTGCGTGAGGCGATGCTCTCGCCTTTTTCCTGTGCAGCCTCGACCTGTGCGGCGCAGTTGAGCTCGCTGGGCAGGGTGCCGGCCTGACGGCGCAGGAATTCACGTGCCAGCTCCGGATGGGCCTGCTGGTAACGCTCGAAGCGTGCCTGCCAGTCGGCCTGCTGCCTGCCGCCACGTTCGCTGGCATCCCAGGCCTGGTAGAAGTCCTCGGGGATATGGAAGGGGGCATGCGGCCAATCGAGCTGCTCGCGAGCGGCGGCCACCTCGGCCTCGCCCAGTGCGGCCCCGTGGCACTCTTCCTTGCCCTGCTTGTTGGGCGCCCCGAAGCCGATGATGGTCTTGCAGATGATCAGCGTCGGGCGATCGTCCCGGGCACGCGCCATCTCGATGGCGGCCTTGATCTCGTCGGGCTTGTGACCGTCGACGGCGGGGACTACCTGCCAGCCATAGGCCTCGAAGCGTTTGGCGGTGTCGTCGGTGAACCAGCCCTCGACCTCGCCGTCGATGGAGATGCCATTGTCGTCGTAGAAGGCGATCAGCTTGCCGAGCTTCTGAGTGCCGGCCAGCGAGGCCACCTCGTGGGAGATGCCCTCCATCAGGCAGCCATCACCGAGGAAGCAGTAAGTGTAGTGATCGACGATGGTGTGGCCGGGACGGTTGAACTGGGCGCCGAGTGTGCGCTCGGCGATGGCCATGCCGACGGCATTGGCGAGGCCCTGGCCCAGCGGACCGGTGGTGGTCTCGATGCCGGGGGCATAACCGTACTCGGGATGCCCGGCGGTCTTCGCGTGCAGCTGTCGGAAGTTGGCGAGATCCTCGAGGCCCAGCTCGTAGCCACTGAGGTGGAGCAGGGAGTAGAGCAGCATCGAGCCGTGGCCGTTGGACAGCACGAAGCGATCGCGATCCGCCCATTTCGGGTCGGTCGGGTTGTGGACGAGATAGTCGTTCCACAGCACTTCGGCGATGTCGGCCATGCCCATGGGGGCGCCGGGGTGGCCGGAATTGGCCTTCTGGACAGCATCCATGGATAGGGCGCGAATGGCATTGGCCAGTTCGAAACGGGACGGCATTGAGGGCTCCTCGCCTGCGGCAAAGTGGCAATGGCTGACGCACGCCGTCGTAGCAATGGACGGAGTATACGTCGGGACATCTGGGCGCCGGATAGGGGTAGGCGGCGCTATCGGTAGAAGGGTATTGTCGCCGGAAATGCCTCTACCATCAAATTGACTGTAGGGCCCGTCGCTGGGCAGCGGCGCCGTGAAAGTGTAGAATCCCGCCCGGTCGAATTGTTGAATGCAAAGACCCGCCAGTCGTATAGCCTACCGAGGGTCGAGGACGCCATGAGCGAATACTCCCTGTTTACCTCCGAATCCGTGTCCGAGGGTCACCCGGACAAGATTGCCGATCAGATTTCCGATGCGGTGCTGGATGCTCTGATTGCGCGGGACAAGAATGCCCGCGTTGCCTGTGAAACGCTGGTCAAGACCGGGGTGGCCATCGTTGCCGGCGAAATTACCACCTCCGCGTGGGTGGACCTGGAAGACCTGGTGCGCAAGGTCATTCTGGATATCGGTTATACCTCTTCCGATGTCGGTTTCGACGGTGGAACCTGTGGTGTTCTGAATCTGATCGGTAAGCAGAGTCTCGAGATCGCCCAGGGAGTCGACCGTGAGAAGCCGGAAGACCAGGGGGCGGGTGATCAGGGCTTGATGTTCGGTTACGCGACCAACGAGACCGACTCCTTCATGCCTGCGCCGATCCATTACAGCCATCGGCTGGTCGAGCGGCAGGCGCAACTGCGTCGTAATGGCCTGCTGCCGTGGTTGCGCCCCGACGCCAAGAGCCAGTTGACCTTCCGCTATGACGAGGCCGGCAAGCCCTGCGCAGTGGAAGCCGTGGTGCTGTCGACCCAGCATGATCCGGATATCGATCAGCAGCAGTTACGCGAGATGGTCAAGCGCGAGATCATCGAGCAGGTGCTGCCGAAGGAGTGGTTGTCCGAGACCACCCAGTACCACATCAACCCGACTGGCAAGTTCGTGATTGGTGGCCCGGTGGGTGACTGCGGTCTGACTGGACGCAAGATCATCGTCGATACCTATGGCGGTATGGCGCGCCATGGTGGCGGGGCCTTCTCCGGCAAGGACCCGTCCAAGGTTGACCGTAGCGCGGCCTATGCCGGCCGCTATGTAGCCAAGAATATCGTGGCTGCCGGCCTCGCCGAGCGTTGCGAGATTCAGGTGTCCTACGCCATCGGCGTTGCCGAGCCAACTTCGGTTTCGGTCAATACCTTCGGTACCGGCAAGATCGAAGATGAGCGTATCGTGCATCTGGTGCGCGAGCATTTCGACCTGCGTCCCAACGCCATCACCCGCATGCTTGACCTGCTGCATCCCATGTATCAGTTGACTGCCGCCTACGGCCACTTCGGTCGTGAGCCTTTCGAAACCAGCTACAGCTGGACTGATACGCAAGGTCAATGTCATACCGAGACCTTCACCGCCTTCCCCTGGGAAAAGGTTGACCGCGCCGACGCGCTGCGCAAGGCCGCTGGTCTGTAATCTTTCCTTCAGGTAACCCGCAATGCCTCGTCGAGTGATCGGCGGGGCATTGTTGTTTCTGGGTCTCTATTGTTCTGGAACATCGATGCTTTGCCTGCTCGCTCTCTATTGTTGAAGTTCTCTACCCTGCCGCGCATTGATGTGCTCACGATATTTGTTCCTGGCTAGCATCAAGAATCAGGTACGTGCTGACGCCAGGGAGGGAATCATGCGCACCTGTAAATCCATGTGTATCTGTAAATCCATACGTGCTCGTTGGGCAATGACTCGAGTGATGGCTGCCAGGTGGTTGAGGGTGGCTTTATTGGTGGCGGCATTGTTGCTGATGGCGTTGTCGCTGATGGCATCGCCGCTGATGGCGTCGCCGGTGGCGGCCGCTTGTCCGCAATGGGCCAGTGAGCATGCTGAGAAGCAACTGACGGAACTCGGGCAGCGTTTGCAGGATTGGAACCTCGCCTATCGCCGCGATGGTTCATCGCCGGTCAGCGATGATATCTACGATCAGGCCCGGGCCGATTACCGGCAGTGGTCGAGCTGTTTTCCCGAGGTGGTCGACAGGCTGCCGAGCCCAAGGCTCGGGGCGATGTTGTTGCCGTCTCTATCCACAACGCTGAACCATCCCGTTGTCCACACGGGTTTGAACAAGGCGGCTACGGACGGTGAGGTTGCTGTCTGGTTGGCACGGCATGCACCGACCTGGGTGCAGCCCAAGGTCGATGGCGTTGCGGTAACCCTGGTCTACCGGCGGGGGCAGTTGGTGCAGTTGATCAGCCGGGGTGATGGGCGCACCGGACAGGATTGGACGCGCCATGCTGAGGTGATTGCTGCGGTACCACAGCAGCTGGATGTCAGTCGTTTCGATAACGCGAATGCTGAGCAGCTGGTGGTGCAGGGTGAGCTGTATCAGCGCCTTGCCGGTCATCGCCAGCAACAGGAGGGGACCGCTGGAGCTCGCTCCAGGGTTGCTGGCTGGATGGCGCGTGAACAGCTGACGCCAGATATCGGTCGGCAGATAGGGTTGTTTGCCTGGGGCTGGCCGACAGGGCCGGAGGCGATGGACGAGCGTCTGGCAGGGCTGGCTCAGTTGGGCTTCGAGGACGTCAGACGCTTCAGTGTACCGCTGGAGGGGTTTGCATCGGCGGCCCACTGGCGTCGACAGTGGTATACCTCGCCGTTGCCCTTCGCGACGGATGGTGTAGTGCTGCATGCCGCCACTCGGCCGAGTGGACGACACTGGTTGCCTCAGCCACCAGATTGGGCGCTGGCATGGAAGTACCCAGCACGCGAAGTCCTCGCTCAGGTTCGCGATATCGAGTTCAGCATTGGGCGTACCGGACGCATCACGCCGGTAGCGAAGCTTTATCCGGTGGAGGTGGATGGACGCACCTTGCGTCGCGTTGGTCTGGGCAGTCTCGACCACTGGAGAGCACTCGATCTGCTGCCGGGAGATCAGGCTATCATCGAGACTGCTGGATTGATCATTCCGCAAATCAAGAGCGTTGCCTGGCGTGGTGAGCCACGGTATAGCGTGCAAGCGCCGCTGGCCGAGGATTATCACCCGCTGAGTTGCTGGCATCCCGAGCCAGGCTGTGGTCAGCAGTTTCTGGCGCGCCTGGACTGGTTGAGCGGTGGTTCGGCGTTACAGCTGCGGGGGATTGGTCCCGCTACCTGGCGGAGGCTGGTCAATGCTGGCCTGGTCCAGGGGCTGCTCGACTGGCGCAAGCTGAATGCTGGTCAGCTTGCTCGATTGACCGGCGTGGGACAACAGCGAGCGCAGGCCATACTCATCAGTTTTGACGAGGCGCAACAGCGTAGTTTCGAGCAGTGGCTGATCGCACTGGGCGCGCCTCCGTTGCCGAACGGTCATGGACTAACAACCTGGTCAGCATTGCAACAGCGTAGTGCGGAGCAATGGAAGCGCTATCCGGGTGTTGGCGAGGTCACTGCCAAACGCTGGATGCAGTTTGTATCCGATCCCGAGGTTCAGACCTTGGCCGCTATACTGGCGGATGACGGTGTGGTCGGTTTTGCGCCCCCGACACATACCGGCTGCATGGAGTTCGAGCAGTGCCTATAGTGAGGTATGCATATCGACCAGCCAGGAGATAAGCATGACTTCGGTACCTCCGTCTCACTGCCACACTTCCCAGCTCACTGCAGTTGATCCTTCCTACGATGATTTCCGCGTCATGGATATGTCGCTGGCGGAGTGGGGCCGCCGCGAGATTCGCATCGCCGAGACCGAGATGCCGGCGCTGATGGCGATACGTGCGAGATATCGCGATGAACAGCCGCTCAAGGATGCGCGTATTGCCGGCTGCATTCACATGACCATTCAGACTGCGGTGTTGATCGAGACCCTGATTGATCTCGGCGCCTCGGTGCGTTGGTCGTCCTGCAATATCTTCTCGACCCAGGACCATGCGGCTGCGGCCATTGCCGCGGCACAGATTCCGGTATTTGCCTGGAAGGGTGAGAGCGAGGAGGAGTTCTGGTGGTGCATCGAGCAGACCATCGAGGGCCCGGATGGTTGGACCCCGAATCTGGTACTGGATGATGGTGGAGACCTGACCCTTGTGCTGCATGAACGTTACCCGCAGCTGCTGGCGGCGATTCACGGCATCAGCGAGGAAACCACCACCGGCGTGCACCGTCTGCTGGACATGGCACGCAGTGGCGAACTCAAGGTTCCGGCAATCAACGTCAATGATGCAGTGACCAAGTCCAAGAACGATAACCGCTATGGCTGCCGCCACAGCCTCAACGATGCCATCAAACGCGCCCTCGACCATCTGCTGGCAGGCAAGCAGGCATTGGTCATGGGCTATGGCGATGTCGGCAAGGGATCAGCAGCATCGTTGCGTCAGGAAGGCATGATTGTGCGGATAGCCGAAATTGATCCTATTTGCGCCATGCAGGCCTGCATGGATGGCTATGAAGTGGTCTCACCGCACCGCAACGGTATCAACCAGGGTGAGGCGAGCGTTGATCGGGATTTGCTGGGCAGGATCGACCTGGTGGTCACCGCCACCGGCAACGTCAGTGCCTGTGATGCCGCCATGCTGGAAGCGCTGAAGAATGGTGCGGTGGTTTGTAATATCGGCCACTTCGACAGTGAGATCGATACGGCGTTCATGCGCCGAGAGTGGCACTGGGAGGAGGTCAAGCCTCAGGTACATCGTGTCTACCGCGATATCGTACCGGGTGGTGACTTCGACCCCGCCAGCCGCAATGTCATCTACCTGCTCTCCGAGGGGCGTCTGGTCAATCTCGGCAACGCCACGGGGCATCCTTCGCGAGTCATGGACGGCTCCTTTGCCAATCAGGTACTGGCACAGATGCATCTCTACACCCAGCGCTTCGCCGATCTGCCACAGGAGCAGCGGTCCGCGGCGATCGCAGTAACGGTATTGCCCCGTCAACTGGATGAGGAAGTCGCCCGCTATATGGTCGAGGGGTTCGGTGGAGTCATTACTCAACTTACTGCAGAGCAGGCCGAATATTGCGGCGTGGCCCCGGAGGGGCCCTACAAGCCGGAGCATTATAGATACTGAAGCGGGCGATAAGTTGGAAGAGGGAAGAGGGAAGAGGGAAGAGGGAAGAGAACAGACTGTAGCTTGGCAGCCTCTTCCCACGGCTCACAGTCTGTCTTCTGTCTTCTGTCTTCTGTCTTCTGTACACCGAATCGTCATCTGGCCGCCATGGTGACGTCATGGCGGTTTGTCAGGCTTGGGCTCGCCTAACCAGGAGAATGCCCATGGCCACCACGCTTACGCCACGCACCCTGTTCATCTCTGATCTGCATCTCGGCACTCGGGATTGTCAGGCCGTGCTACTGTCGCGCTTGTTGCGCCGCGTGCGACCTGAGCGACTCTATCTGGTTGGTGATGTCATTGATCTGATTGCCATGCATCGCCGGGCGGCGCTTCCCGCTGAGCAGCAGCGTCTGGTGGCGCGCATCCTGCGCCTGACTCGCAGTGGCTGCGAGATCATCTATATCCCCGGCAATCATGATGCTGCCATGCGGCGTCTATGTGGGCTCAAGGTGCATCGGGTCAGTATCGAGCGTCGCTATATCCACGAGACTGCGGATGGTCGACGACTGCTGGTCAGCCATGGCGATGAATTCGATACCCATGTGCGCATGGCGCCCTGGCTGATGGCATTGGGCGATGGCATGCATCAGTTCGTGTTGTCACTGAATCGCTGGTGCAACAAGACACGCTCTGCATTGGGTATGCCGTACTGGTCGCTATCGGCGGCAGTAAAGGGACGCATCGGCGCCGCCCAGCGTTATGTAGAGCAGTTCGAGCAGGCCGCTCTGCATCAGGCGGCACGAGAGGGGCTCGATGGCTATGTCGGCGGCCATATACACCAGGCCGGTTTCCGTGCCCGTGATGGTGTGCTTTATTGCAACGATGGTGACTGGGTTGAGCACTGCACTGCTCTGATCGAGAACCATGATGGCCAGTTGGCGCTGATCGACTGGCAAGGTCGAGTGATCGAGCATGAGCCGGTGATGGCTACTCAGGCTTCCGGCGTACTGGCAGGCGCCTGAGTCCTTCCAATGTCGGGTACCGCCCTGACGGCCAGGTCGCGTCCGGCATCGAGCAGTGCTGCGGCCAGTTCCGGGGTATCGACGGTGCGTGCCATGGCTAGACTGCCGATCATTGCCACGGCCTGCATCAAGGCCTGGTGGCGCGCTGATGTGTCATCGGCGTCGGTCTGGAAACGCAGCAGAAAGTCTTCCAGCAGCGCGGTATAGGTCGCACGAACCTGGTCATCGCGCTGGGCCACATCACTGACGAGGCAGGCCAGAGGACAGGCGGCATCATGATGGTTGGTCGATTGGCTGAGGTAAGCATCTATTCGCTGCTGAGGAGTTGTCAGCAGGTCGAGATGGTGCGCACCATTCTCGGCGGCCCGGCGGATGGCCTGTGAATACAGGTCTGCCTTGCTGGAGAAGTGGGCATAGAAAGCACCGCGCGTCATGCCCGCCTGACTCATCACTTCATCAATGCTGACCGCGTCGAATCCTCTGGATGTGAAGCAGCCTGCTGCTGCGTCAAGAATTCGGGCGCGGCTGGTTTCCTTGTGTTGGGCATTCCAGGGCATGGCGATCACTCCAGTCGTGAGAGAACAGGGAATATGTTCTTGAACATATTGTGGTCGCGACCAGACTGGAGAAGCAAGACGGTGATAGGCGCCGTCACTGACAGCGAGGAAACCCGCCATGGCATCAGTGCAGATTATAGGACCTTCGTTCAGTAACTTCGTGCGTAGCGTCATGCTGGCTTGTTACGAGAAGGGGATCGAATTTCGTCAGAGCATGGAATATCAAGGCGAGCAATGCGCACCGGGAACGCTGGCGTTGGAGAAGCTTAACCCGTTCGGCAAGATGCCGGTGCTGGTGCATGATGGACTGGTGATTTTCGAGACCGTGGCGATCCTGCGTTATCTGGACCGTGAATTCGAAGGCCCCGAACTGCAGTCCGGGAATAGTGCGCAGCTCGCCTTGATCGACCAGTGGAGTTCGGCCTGTGCCAGTCAGGTTGATCGAGCCGTGGTGCGTGAGTATCTGCTGGAGATCATCAAGCCACTGTTCCAGGGCGGAGAGGTCAACAGGCAACGACTCAGCGATGCCGAACCCGGTGTTGCAAAGGTGCTGGCGATAATGGAGCGCCAGTTGGGTGAGGAGGGCTTCCTGATTGGCGATCAGTTCAGTATTGCAGATGCCTTGGCGGCACCGATGCTGGATTACCTGCTCAGACAGGCAGATGCTCAGGCGTTGGTCGCTGATGTGCCACGAGTGCAGGCATATGTCGAACGACTGAGAGCGCGGGAGTCCGGTCGCCGAGTATTGGTCGCGCCGGACTTTTCGCTCTGAGCCGTCGGATAGGGGGAGTTTGCTAGCCGACGATGGCCAGCATGCCACTGAGGTAGAGTGGAATCACGACAGGGGCGGCCAGGGTAGTGATCAGCACCGCCAGGGCGCCCTTTTCCGGTGCAATGCCCAGCTCCATGGCCACCACCACGACATTGGCGGCCATTGGCACCACGCCTACCAACAGCAGAGCCAGTCGCAGGTCCGGCGAGAGCCCGACAACACTGTCCAGCAGTAGTACAGCACCCAGCATCAGTGCCGGCCAGAGTAGATAACGCACGCCTACGCAGGCACCAATAAAGCGCCCGTCCAGCGAGCGTAGCGATACCCGACCCAGTGTCATGCCGATGATCATCATGCCCAGCAGGGTATAGGTGGAGGGGAACACATTCAGCGCCTCGGTGATCGTACTGGGCACCTCGATCCCCAACATTTCAACGAGCAGCGCGGCAAGAAAGGCATAGATCAGCGGCAGACGCGCGATCTTCAACAGACTGTCACGCACCGAGAAGCGTCCGCGAGCACTCAGATAGAAGCCGACAGTGAATTCATAAAGCGTCACGCCGAGTACGCAGAACAGGTAAACGGTCACTCCCTCCGGTGGCAGCAGTACCAGTGCCACTGGCAGGCCAAAGTACCCGGTATTACCGGTGCCGGCAGAGAAGGCCAGCACTGCGCCTTCTTCATCCGGTAGCCAGCGTTTGGCCAGCGCATTGACCACTAGCGCCACCAGGCTGGCGAGAACGAACAGTGAGGCGGTAAGGCCCAGCCAGGCGGGTGTCGGTCCGCCCAGTACCAGAGCACGAAAGAATGTCAGTGGGGCGATCAGGTAGATCAGGAGCGTGGCAATCGGGCGTGGGTCGACCTTCAGGCGACGCGCCGCAAGCACACCAAGCGCCACGAAAGAGAGCAATGTCCAGAGGGGGCCCATCAGGGCGGTAGGGTCGAGTGCCATGCGATGATGTCCTTATCCAGAGAGGGATCATGATGCCGAGACTCGCGGCTGTTGTCATTGGATCGCCAGCGACGTCTTCAGATCGCTGGCCTTTATAAGATATGGATATTTACCGGCCGGTTCTTATATGAATGGAATTGATAGTGTCCGGTGAAACTTTCATTGGTCGACTCGTCCAGCAGTCGTCACAATGGTCACACTTCAAGGATGCCGCGGGGTCGATTGCGCATCCACATAATGATCCGATTTCATGCCGCCGACAGCTGCGACGAGGAACATGCAATGAGCGCACAAGAGCATCCGCTGGGTATCAGCTTTGAATTCTTCCCGCCCAACACCGACGCCGGGCGTGAAAAGTTGATGCATACCCGCGACATGCTGGCCGAGCGCAACCCGCGTTTCTTCTCGGTGACCTATGGTGCCGGTGGTTCGACCCAGAACCGCACCATCGATACCGTCAATGCGGTTCGTCAGTGTGGTATTTCCACGGCGCCGCACCTGTCCTGTGTGGGCAGCGAGAAGGCCCAGCTGCGTGACTTGCTGCACAGCTATCGGGACCAGGGCATCGACAATCTGGTGGCACTGCGCGGTGATCTACCATCTGGTATGGGTGGGGTTGGCGAGTTGCGTTATGCCAACGAACTGGTGGAGTTCATCCGTGAGGAAACCGGAAATCACTTTCAGGTTGCCGTCGCGGCCTATCCCGAGTCCCACCCTCAGGCACCGGGCTTCGAAGCCGATCTGCAGAACTTTGCGCGCAAGGTGAACGCGGGCGCCGATCTGGCTATCACCCAGTATTTCTTCAACGCCGACTCCTACTTCCACTTCGTCGAGCGTGCTCGCCAGCTGGGTGTCGAAACCCCGATCGTGCCGGGGATCATGCCGATTACCAACTACAGCAAGCTGGCGCGTTTTTCCGATGCCTGCGGCGCTGAAATCCCGCGTTGGATTCGCAAGCAGCTCGAAGCCTATGGAGATGACAGCGAGTCGATTGCCGCCTTTGGTGAGGAAGTGATTTCGCGCCTGTGCCAACGCCTGCTGGATGGTGGAGCACCGGGCCTGCATTTCTACACGCTCAATCAGGCTGCTCCGACACTCAAGGTCGTCGACAACATCTGTTCGACGCGCTGAGGCAGCACCGCGTCGTACGATGCAACCGCACAACAACAACGCTGGACACGCAAAGGACCCGGTAGCAAAAGCTACCGGGTCCTTTCTTTTTACGCCAATTAGAGCTTCAGCTTGAGGTTGCCGGTCTGGCGCCGTTGCCTCGAGCACGCTGCATGGCGAACAACGCGCCAGCGATGACCAGACCGGCGACGTCGGTGTAGATACCGCCGTAGATCAAGAACAGTGCGCCGATGAGCATCACCAGCCGTTGCCAGGCCTTGACCGGTCCGAAGAACCAGGCCTGAACCGTGGCGGCGAGCAGGACGATGCCCAGAGTTGCGGTCAGACCGACGCGCAGGATCTGCAACCAGCTGCCTTCCATCAGCATGGCCGGGCTGTAGAAGAACATGAACGGCACGATAAAGGCGGCGAGGCCGATCTTGAACGAGGCTACCGATGTGCCCATCGGGTTGTCGCCGGAAATTCCAGCGGCCGCATAGGATGCCAATGCCACCGGTGGTGTGATCGCCGAGACCACCGCGAAGTAGAATACGAAGAAGTGTGCGATCAGCGGTTCGATGCCGATGTTGATCAGACCTGGAGCGACCACCGAGGCAGCCACGGCATAGGCGGCGGTTGTCGGCATACCCATCCCCAGCAGGATGCTGATGCACATGGCGAAGAACAGCGCCAGTAATTGGCTGACGCCGGCGAGGCCAAGCAACAGTGACGAGAACCGGGCGCCGACACCAGTCAGCGCAATGACACCAACAATCAGGCCGGCGCAGGCACAGACGGCGATGATCTGGATCGCCATGGTGCCGGCGAGGTTGAGAGCCTTGATGATCTCGCGTACGCCCATGCGGTAGGGCGATAGCCAACTGACCACTGCCGCGGATGCCGTTGCCAGGGTGCCGGCACGGATGACCGAGTAGCCCATGAACAGAGCGGCGATCAGGATAATGATCGGGGCGAACAGGTAGACCTGCTTGACCAGTTTCGAGAACTGCGGAATCTCATCCTTGCGCATGCCGCGCATGCCCTTGCGCGCGGCCTCGAAGTCGACCATGAAGTAGATCGAGGCGAAGTACAGGATCGAAGGGATAAGCGCAGCGATCGCGATCTCGGTGTAGGGAATCCCGGTCACTTCGGCCATGATGAAGGCGCCCGCTCCCATGATCGGCGGCATGATTTGGCCACCGGTGGAAGCGGCCGCCTCGATGGCACCAGCACTGCGTGCAGGGTAGCCGACCTTCTTCATCAACGGGATGGTCAGTGAACCAGTGGATACCACGTTACCGGCACTGGTGCCGTTGATCATGCCCATCAGGCCTGAGGCGAAGATTGCCACCTTGGCGGGGCCACCACGGGCACGACCGGCACCGGCAAAGGCGAAGTTGACGAAATAGTCACCGACCCTCGAGGCCTGCAGGAAGGCGGCAAAGATAATGAACAGAATGATGTAGGTCGAGGACACTGCAGTGGTCGGGCCGAGGATCCCGGCATCGGTGTAGACCTGACTGAAGAAGCGACCGAGTCCGAGGCCCGGATAGCCGAGGAAGCCCGGTAGCATCGGGCCGAGAAATACATAGCCAAGAAAGATGACGGCAATGGCCACCAGTGCCAGACCGGCGACGCGACGGGTCATCTCGAGAATCAACAGCGAACCGGCGATGGCAGCCCAGGTAATGCCCATGGGCGCAAATGAAGTACCGGTGGAGGCGCGTAGCGGACTGTTGAAGACGGTCAGCAGATAGATTGTGACTGCGACCGAACCAAGGATCAGTACGATGTCAGCCACTACCAGGCGATCACGCGCCTGGCCCGGTACCCAGGACAACAGAATGGCACCACAGGTGGCGGCGATCAGTGGCGCGCCATAGTGCCAGTTCTCGATGACAGGATCGATACGCAATGCGCCGTCCGCCATGGTGTAGTACATCATGATCGAGCGGATCAGGGCGTAGGCCGCAGGCACCAGCAGTACAAGAGCGGCCAGGTCCGGCCAGCGCAACCCCGTGGACTTCCCTTCCTCTGCAAAGCGTGAGCCAGCATAGAGACCGAAGCCCAGTACCAGCGCTCCACAGACGTGCAGAATGCGGAACGACCAGGTCTCGATCGGATAGAGGTTCAGCGATATCAGGTGGAAGCTCGCATAGGCGACGGCAAGGGCGCCGAACAGCCACCATTTCCAGCCTTCGTAAAGTCGGCGATTGGCCTCGACAGGTTCGTCGTCGACACCTTCCACCAACACCGGAGAGGCTTCCTGTTCGGATAGACGATCGTGCTGAGAGTTTTCGGGAGTATGGGACATGCGTCAGTACCTTGGGAAAAGCAGCTGGACGGCATCCGGCAACGAACTGAGTGCCGGATACCGACTCATTCAGGCGATTACTGCTTGATCAGAGCAGGGTCGATCTCATAGCCGTTTTCCTCGTACCAGCGAGCGGCACCCGGATGGAACGGCAGTACGGTGTTGTACTTGATGTTCTCGGGAATGGTGGTCGCCGCACTGCGGTGCACGTCCATCATCTTGTCATTGTTTTCCATGGTCACCTTGGTGACTTCGTAGACGAAGTCTTCCGGCAGATCACAGCCGGCGATGGCGAAGTTCCACATGGAAACCGCGCGTGCGTCGTGGTCAAGCGTGGTGTAGGTGCTGGCCGGGATGCTGAAATCGGACACCGGGAATTTGTCCATGACCTTCTGCTGCTCTTCCTCGGTGAACTCGATGATGTTGACGTCGGTCTGTACCTCAAGCTGGCTGACCGCGGGAATCGGGATGCCAGCAGCGAAAGCGACCACATCCAGCAGGCCATCCTGGAGCTGTCCGCCAAGGTCGGACCAGCCGCCGTTGCGACGCTCGAAGTCAACGCCGAGCTCCTCGAGAATCGCCGGGAAGTAGGTGTCGGAGGTGGAGGCTGCCGGGCCGAAACCGATACGTGCACCGTCCGGGATCTCGGAGATTGAGGTGATGCCGCTGTCGCTGAGTGTGGTGATCGAGAAGGGCGTCTCATACATCGGGAACAGCGCACAGACGTTGTCCATCGCAACGCCGGGAGCCAGTGGGCTCTTACCGTCGACCGCATCGGCGGCAGGGCCCATGGTGGTCAGACCGAAGGCAACGTCGCCGCCGTGCACCAGCGCCAGGTTCTGAGTCGGGCCACCGGTGACTTCGCCGCCGCCGGAAATGTCCAACTGGTCCGCCACCAGGTTGGCCCAACCAGAACCGTATACGAAGTAGGTACCGCCCTGACTGGCGGTACCCACGGTAAAGCTCTGCGGCCAGTCTTCACGGTCAGCCTGAGCGGTGCCGGCGATCAGTAAAGTCGAAGCGAGCGCGCCAGTAATGATCCGGGTAGTGGTGCTCATGGAATATCTCCCATTGCGATGCGATTGTGGTTATGTCGTGTTCGCGGCCCTCGAGTCGAGGAGCCGCCGGTAACACTTTTGTAACGCAAGGGGTATGCCAAGGCATTTTTTTACATTTAAAAACAATAAAGAATAATAAGTTTGTTCGACAAAAGTCGAAAAGGATTCAGTGGTGAGATTCTGGAAGTCCGCACGTTTGGGCGGACTCAGTGTGTGGATTTCCGCACGCTGACGGCATGCGTGCCGAATTCAGGGGGCAAAGAGCCAGGCAAGAACGGGGAAGAAAGGCAGCAAGGGAGACGGACACCGTCCGTTGGAACAGCATCCGCTGGGATTGGTGTGAATGGCTGGCGTCCAGGTCCTGTAGTCAGGATCCTGGAGCTTGGGTTTCAAGAGCCGGGTTTCAAGAGCCGGGGTTCAAGAGCTTAGTGTCGTGTGCTGGGGTCGAGGATTCTGACCGGTTGTAGCTGGTCGCTCGGCGAGCTTTCACGCGGCTGATTGACGCGCGTGGACAGTTCGTCGATGGCATCATCCTCGATTGCCAGCTGTTCGAAGAAATCACAATTGACGCACTCGCGGTAACGAATACCGTTCTGCTCCCAGGCTCGGATGCGGTCCATCTCCGCGCAGCGAGGACAAACGACACCAGCAATAAAGCGCTTTACAACAGCCATCAGGGCCTCCGGTAGTGGCCACCGAGT